>JAZQDU010000022.1:0-36633 GCA_045546915.1 Acutalibacteraceae bacterium
ACTCCAAAGGTCAATACCTGCCTCAGGTTCGTCAAAAACAGTGAGCGCAGTACCTCTTGCCATTGCCATAGCAATCTCAATTCGTTTAAGTTCACCGCCTGATAGACTTGCGTTAACCTCTCGGTTTACATACTCACGTGCGCAAAGACCGACCTCTGACAGAAAATTGCAAACTTCAGCAATTGTCAGTTCTTTTCCGCTTGCAAGGGTAACAAGGTCCTTTACAGTAATGCCTTTAAACCTTACAGGTTGCTGAAAAGCGTATGTCACGCCGAGTTTTGCACGCTCGGTAATGGTAGCATTAGTTATATCAACGCCGTTAAACAATATCTGACCGCTTGTTGGGATATAAATACCTGCAATAAGTTTTGCCAAAGTGGACTTACCGCCACCGTTAGGACCGGTTATTGCAACAAAACGCTCGTCAATTTTTAAACTGACATCTTTTATTATATCTTTAACCACGTCATCCGACTGCGCGGTGAACGATACATTTTTAAGTTCTAACATTCATTTCTCCCCATTTTAGATAATTGCTAAACCTATTATACTACATTTTCATTATTTGACAAGCACGATTTACAGTATTCTGATAATTTTCCCTTTTTCTATTGATAATAACCTTAAAAAGATATATAATTATCGTGTAATTTGATTTTGGAGTTGTCCTTTTTATGAGAATGAAACGATTAAAGCACCTTGACGACCGCAAAGCCGCCTGTGGCGAACTGCTGATTTCTGCCAAGAGTGATGAACTTAATTTTGCCAAGGCCGGCGAAACAAAAGAATATATCGACCTTTTAAAATGGTTTGGAACCGAAAAACCCGTTTGGCTTGAAATAGGTTGCGGTAAGGGACAGTTTGCCTGCGAATTGGCACAAAAGCACCCTGAAGTTAATATTATCGCCATTGAAAAAAATAGTAATGTCATAGTACAAGCCTGTGAAAAAGCCCAAAGCCTTGGAATTGAAAATGTTCGTTTCCTTAAAAGTGGTGCGGAATACATAACAAGGTATTTAAAACCCTGCTCGGTCGACCGTATTTTCTTAAACTTCTCCTGCCCTTTTCCTAAAAACAGTCACGCAAGCCACCGTCTGACCAGCCCTACGTTTTTAAAACTTTATCGCGAATTGCTGAATGACAAAGGCGAAATACACCAAAAAACCGATAACCAAAAATTGTTTGAATATTCAATCGAGCAACTGTCCGACTACGGATTTACCTTAAAAAACGTTTCACTCGACCTACATAAAAGCGATTTTGAGGGAAACATAGTTACTGAATATGAACAAAAATTTGTCTCATTGGGTCTGCCAATTTTCAGACTCGAAGCATATATAAAATAATACAAAGAGGTAAAATATGCCTAAGTTTGACCAATATGGGGAGTTTTTTGAGAAATACGACCCCTATACGCCCCAAGCCCCGCAATATAACAGTCGGAAACGTCCAAAAAAGCGTAAGCGCAACCGTTATTTGCGTCTTGCACTGTTTTTAACACCATATATCCTCGGTGCCGTTGCGATTGTGGTTACAATTTCACTTATAATTTCAGTTTTTGTCAAAAATCCCGATACACAAGACGGTTTATATATGACAGCCGGCACAGAGAGTACCGTATCAACCGAAATTGTGGATAATTTTGTAGCATTGTCACCCGTTGCAACCGAGCAAACAATTTCATTGGGTAGCAAAATCGACAGTGCTAATGCCGTTTTAATTGATTGCTCAACGGGTAATATTCTTGCTCAAAAATCCTCTACCGCTAAAATCTACCCTGCTTCTATGACTAAGGTTATGAGTTTACTTGTGGCGGCAGAACACGTGCAAAATCTTGATGACACTTTTGTCATGACATCGGCTATTATAGATCCCCTTTACAGACAAGGCTCTACCTTGGCAGGATTTATGCCGAATGAACCTGTGCGTTTAAAGGACATGTTTTACGGTGCGATTCTCGAATCGGGCGGTGAAGCAGTCGTAGGTCTTGCGATTTATGTTGCAGGCAGCGAGCAGGCGTTTGTTGATAAAATGAATCAGAAAGCCTCTGAATTAGGTCTTAAAAACACTCATTTTAGCAACGCAAGCGGTCTGCACGACAAAGACCATTACACAACAAGCCGAGAAATGGCAATTATAATGCATGCCGCTTTAAATAACGAATTTTGCCGAGAAGTTCTTTCAACCGAATATTATACCGTACCTAAAAATGAGTACCACGAAGAAATTCAGTTTCATAGCGGTATGTTTACAAAAATGTACGGCACCGAACCCGAAGTTGCCACCATAAAAGGAGGAAAAACCGGCTACACGGCTCAAGCGGGCAACTGCCTTGTGAGTTATGCCATCACAGACGACGGCCGTGAGATAATTTGCGTTACTGCACAAGGTAGCGGTAAATATATTCCTGTATACGATTGTATTGAACTTTATAAAACCTACACGCATTAATAACATTGCTTAAAAGTCATCCGATTGAATTTTCGGATGACTTTTTGTTGCCATAGACCTTGACAAACAAGAGTTTATCGTATATTATATAGCATGTTGAAAATGTCGGGCACCGCAAGAGGGTTACCAAAACGGAAGTTTTGCTTTTTTGAAAAATATGATTACAACTTAATATTATCGAGGTGTGGCGCAGCCCATAGCGCGCCAGTTTTGGGCATTGAGCACGAGCGCATCCTGTGGATGATTAAGCGTGTGCGAAATGGCGCAGCGGTCGACAGAGGCGAAGGCGTGTACCGACGCCTGAGAAAATGTCGGGCACCGCAAGAGGGTTACCAAAACGAAAGTTTTGTGTTCTCAAAAAAATATAATTACAACTTAATATTATCGAGGTGTGGCGCAGTTGGTAGCGCGCCAGTTTTGGGAACTGGATGCCGCAGGTTCAAGTCCTGTCACCTCGACCAAAAAAACCGCTGATATAATCAGCGGTTTTTTCTTTTACCACACAAACGGTATAAGTTTATATTTTACCTTTTGTTTATATTCGGCATAGCCTTGCAGATTTTCGGTCAAGACTTGTTCTTCGTTTTTAATTCTGACCGCAATAAGTATGGGATACACTAAAAATACAAGCAACGAATACCACGAGCCTAACATTATCGGAATGCTTAAAAACAGAAAAACAGTTGCCATATACATTGGATGGCGAACTACCCCGTAAAGCCCTGTATCGACAACTTTTTGGCCTTGTTGCACCTCGATTTTTCGCGAAAGATACGCATTTTCCCTCATCACTTCGGCATAAATGCCGTATGACACCAACGTAACAACAGCAGATATTATTACAACTACATTCGGAACTTTAGACCAACCAAAGCGGAAATCCAGCCCTGCTATTATGAACCCTAAAACGAAAATCAAGGCCGAAAACCCTACTACCTTTCGTTGAGTGTTTTCATCTTCTTTTCCTTCAAGACGTTTTTTAAGTAATTCAGGTGCTTTTATAAAAAGGACTATACCTAACAGCAAAATAGGTAAAAAAAGCACCCCTAAAAACAGCCAACCGTTTGCAAAATTCAATGTCCCTGCAGGCAAAAACACTAAAAGTCCCACCAGCAAAAGCCCCGAAACATATTTCACAAGCGCGCTCATAATAACCCTAACTTTTTGCATTTTAAAAATTATTTCTCCAACATTTCAAGTATTCTTTCTTTTGTAACAAATCCTACTTGTTGAGATTTAATTTTACCGTCTTTCATACATACAAGTGTCGGTATACTCATAACCGAAAAACGCATAGCAAGTTCACTCTCTTGGTCAACGTCGATTTTGCAGACGGTGTACTGCGGATACTCCTCTGCTATCTCGTCAACTATAGGTGACAACATCTGACAGGGACCGCACCATGTTGCATAAAAATCAATAAGAACGGTTTTTTCGCTTTTTAAAACAACTTCTTCAAAATTTTCTTTAGTCACCTTAACAACCATTTTAATTCTCCTTAATCTTTTGATTTATAATAGAGCATACAATGGCAATATCCCTCAAAATCAGGGTCGGCAATTTGCTCTCTGAATTCTTTGCATATACACTTAAATTCTTCTGTCTTCGGTAACCGACAAGGACAGTAACCATCTTTTGCTTTAAGTCCTTGTTTAATTCGTTCGACAACGGCTTTATCTTCATTTAATCTTACTGCCATTTTTAGATACCTCTTTAGAATTCTTTATAAATATTATACACTATATTAATCGTTTTTTCAACGATGTTTTTATAATAATTTGAAATTTGACATTGAACATTGGAAAAAAATATGTTACAATATTTACGTAAAAACTTTTTAGGAGTGATAATTAAATGTTCTGTCCTAATTGCGGAGGCGCAGTTAAAGACACTGCAATTTTTTGCCCTAACTGCGGAACAAACTTAAGCACCTCACCTGATGCTATAATCCCAACCGAAGAGGAAAAAACAACGCTTGATGAAACAACCGTTGTCCAAGAAGTTGAAACCGTATCGGTGACTGAGGAAACTTATGAAAACAATAACGAAGCAGCAATTGATGATGTGCCTCAAATCACATTAGACGAAACATACAGCATTACTCCTCAACCAGAGCAAATAAATGCTAATCCTCCTGTTCAACCTATTGTTCAGCCGATTATGCCAGATAAAAAACTCAGAAAAGGCAAGTACATTAAGAATTTGGGCTCTAAAAAAGTAAAGATATTATCTAAAGTGATTTGGATTTTATTATTAGATGCGATTATTGTCTTAGCACTTGGTACAAATGCATTTTTCACAACCGATGTTACTGATATACCTGTTGTAAAAATGGCAGACATAAACGGCGAACTTAATAAAATGATAAAAGATTCAAAAGACCAAATTAAAATCTACACAAACGAGGCCACCGCTGCAATTGATGATATTGAAGATAAAATTCCCAATAAGGATTACAAGTCGGTTAAAGAAATTATTACGAATATTAAAACAGCCTCTAATGAATTATCAATTGCTAACGTCAGAAATGCTATTAAAAAGACAGATGAAGTTTTTAAAATAGCAAAGAAGTACCCGCAATATAGATTATTTTCTGAAACTATTAAAAACAACAATACGATTAACACAGTGCAAGCATCTGCAACCGTTTTTAATGTATTTATTTTAATAATTTTAGGATATGTAGTAATTATTGCGCTTTTAACCTTGATTGCTGTCGCTTTGAAGCGCACAGGTTTTGCCGTTTCTGCGCTTATACTATCTGAAATATTCTGTTTACCGCTTGCAGGTCCTTTGTTTTCTATAGCAATTGCCGTTTTTCTTATTGCTATTATCGTCATGTGCATGATAATAAACAAAGAATACAAAACATACCGCTTGGGGTTTTAATACTTAATCTTCTAAATATTAAACCGCCGTTGTTCAATGAACAACGGCGGGTTTTGTTGATTTTGTGTTCCTATTTTTAAAAATTAAAAATCAAGGATTTTCTTATCACCGTAAGCATTGTTCCAGTCTTTTTCAAAACCGGCAATAGCAGCATCGGTCATAGGATGAGATATGAGATTTTTCATAATATCATCGGTAACAGTTACACTGTGGCAACCTGCCAAAGCGCACTTATGAACCTGCTCGGCATTTTTGAAACTTGCAGCAAGAACTTTACAATCAAGTTCATGTATCTCAAGTTCTTCAACAATCTGAGCAACAACATCAGTACCGTCGCCCAAAATGTTGTCAAGACGGTTAACGTAAGGTGCTACAAACGAAGCGCCTGCTTTAGCAGCCATAAGAGCCTGTGCAGGAGTGAAAATAGCAGTCATAGTAACGCCTATACCTAACTTTTTGAGTTCCATAGTTGCTTTAAGACCTTCTTCACCAATGGGAACCTTTACAAAGAAGTTGCCGCCAAGTTCCTTTTTAAGAAGTTTAGCCTCTTCAACCATTTTAGAAGCTTCGGTCTGAACGGTTTGAACATGAAGCATCTTATCCTCGCCGATAATAGCACGGATATCCTTCAAAAGTTTCCAAAAATCAGTTTTTTCTTTAGAAATAATAGAAGGGTTGGTTGTAACACCTGCAAGAGGATAAAATTCGTTGCAATGCTTAATTGCATTAAGGTCTGCAGTATCTAAAATATAAATCATTTTAAAAATCTCCTTATTTTATGATTTCAATGCCAAGAATCTTACAAAGGTCTTCGATAACACCGCGATTATCACCATAAGAGATGATATAGTGCTGACACATAACGTTTTCTGCAAATCTGGGAACGTCGTCAAGTTCAATTTCAAGACCGGGCAACTGAGGTGCGGGTTGAGTCCAACCTGCTTCTTCCCACTTCGGAGGAGTTTTACCGTTACCAACTACCATATGCATATAGTATTTGCCATCAATAGTGGTAAGACGGCACATTGTAACTTCGCCGGTTTTAACCTTACTTACGTTAAGGATACCCTCTGAGAGTTCGCCAAATGCAGCCGGCATAACAGTTACATCGCCATCAACAACTGCAGCAGGAACATAGTCGGGAACACCTGCAATAACGCTGTTTTCAAAGAACTCATAGAACTCAAGATAAGGTGCAGCCTGACCGGTTACATATTTAACCATCATCTGAGTTACGCTACCCAAACCATCGTTTTCAGGAACGGTGCAAAGACCTTCCTCGTCAGAAAGCAACATAAAGATAGGTGCAGGTGGGAAACCGCAAAGTTTCTTCATACCGTCAACATCTTTAAGTGAAATAGCGTCATATCCACGCTCATCACAAATTGCTTTAATTGCCAAGTAATAACCGGCAGCCTTTTCCAAACCTTCACGTTTGGCTTCTTTTAAGAACTTCCATTTAGAAATGCAGTTGTCGATAACAGCCTGCTTCTCCTCATCAGTAACCTTATTGTAACGCTGTTCAACTTCAAGCATTTCAAATGTTTCAATTTCGGTACCAACAACACGCTTAAGTGAAGGGCCGTCTACCTGAGTACCATAAAGGTTCATATCGCGGTAACCTGCCATACCTGCTTTAGCATGACGAAGTTTTGCTGCTGCTGCAGCGGCAACGCCATACTGAGCAACCTTTTTAGAATTGGTAGGAAGACCAATTATATCGTAAATATACTTAAAAGTATATCCTAAATCATAAAAAGTCTTACGGATAGCGGTAGTACCTGCCTGATCGGCTGTAGTGACGATTCTATCGTCCTCTCTCCAACCGCAAAGACCCCACAATACCATGGGTTTGTGGCGGAAGTGCTCGGTAACCTTAACTACTGCATGAGTGGGAATCCAACCGGCAATGCAAACTACAAGGTAATCGAATTCTTTACCTTTTAATGCTTCGATTGCCATATTAACATCTTTTTCCTCATAATCATCGGTTACGGGGAAAACGCTAATACACTCAACGCCTTCGCTTTCAAGCGCTTTAAGGGCATTAGCGCACTTATTCACAATAAGTTCTTTAGGGGTATTGACTTCACCGAAGCCAACAAATGCTGCCTTAGCCATTTTATCTCTTCCCTTCTAAATTTAAATATTTAAAAGGCTATCTGCCTTTTTATAGTTTTCATATGTTTTGGAGTAATCAACGCCTTGAGGTTTAAAAGAATCTTTAATGTTTATCATTGATGCGGCATCTTCGACCGATTTGAAAACACCTGTTCCAACACCGGCAAGAATTGCTCCACCAAGACAAGCGGTTTCTTTATTCTTTAAGGTTTGTAAAGTTTTACCCGTCATATCAGCCTTCATTTGACACCACAAAGGACTGTTTGCTCCACCACCCATTGCACGAATTTCTTTAACATCTAAATCAAGATATTCAAGATTTTCACGCAAGGTACAAGAAATAGATTCCATAATACTGCGAACAAAATGCCCTCTTGTGTGCTCAGGTGTAAGGCCTGTAAAACTTCCTCTTGCGTTAGGATTATACTTAGGCATTGTAGAACCACAAAGGTAAGGTAAAAATGTTAAACCATCGCTACCAACCGAAATAGGCTCTGCCAAAGTATCAAGTTCGGCAAAGGAAAAATTCTCACAAAGAGCATTTTTAAACCACTTTAAAGCCATACCTGCTGTGGGTGACCACGAAAGCAAACAGTATTTGCCGTCGAAATTATAATGACAAGGCACAATACTTTCGGGCTTATAAGCGGGCACATTGTCACACGGACTAAATATTACCATGGTGGTACCGGTCATTTCACTGACTATTCCCTTTTCGATAACACCTGCTCCGATAGCACCTGAAACTTGGTCCATGGCGCCTGTTACAATTTTTATGCCGTTATAAGAGCCAACCTCTACCCCACTATCTAAAAGTTCGGGTAACAAACACTTATCAACGCCAATAAACTCTAACATTTCGTCCCACCAACAACTGTTGTTGATGTCAAAATAAATTGTAGAGGATTGAAGCGTTTTTTCAGTAACAAATTTACCGGTTAGTTTATAAAGCAAATAGTCTTCAAGCAAAAATACCTTTTTGGTTTTTGCCCAAATTTCCGGCTCATTTTTCTTGACCCATAAGAGTTTACAAGCAGGCCAAGTTGCAGTAATTTCAGGCTGACCCGTAACCTCATAAACCTTTTGTCTGCCAAAATGCGCCTCTATCTCCTCGGCTTCCTTAACTGCGCGATTATCAAGCCAAACAATAGCTTTTCTGACAGGGTTGCCGTTTTCGTCAGTGAGGATAAGCGTTTCACACTGGGTATCTATTGCCAAAGCACTGACGGGGACCTCTAAATTATTAAGTTCTTGCTTTACAATATCCCAATACTTTGTTGACTCAAACTCAACTATATCACCATGAGATTCTATGCGATAGTCAATATTGTTTGAATAAAGCATTTCTAACTTTTCGTTAAAAACTGCAGTTTTAACCGATGTTGTGCCAACATCAATTCCCATTAAATTCATATAAATTACCTTTTCTGCTGAAGGTCGTAATGTACGTCGTAAGCCTTTTCTTCATCGGTGAACTTATGAAGAGTGTTAATAACCTCACCATTGTTCCACTTTCTGTCTTCAACGTCCTCAGTAGTACCCATAACGGTAACGTTAAGCTGTCTGCGGCGTGCACGAACGTGGTCCCAGTCAATAAAGTAAACGTGAGCAAACTCACCACCATCAAGAACGCCGTCTTTAATGGTCATGGTTTCGCTTCTGCCGAAGAATACACTGCGGAGGTGACCATCGGTATTCATGGAAGTAAAGTCACCGGGCTCGTTAACATAACGGCCAAACTGTGAGTGAATGGGGCCGGGATGACGATACTGATGTTCCTCTGCAAAGTCAGGAATCATTTTTCTCATAATGTCGAGAAGGTCATGCTGTAAATATTCGAGGTCAAAACTGTCGATATCGTGTGAGCATTCCTGAACCATAACAGAGCAGGTAGTGTGGTGAGATGCGATACAAACAGTACCATTCTTAATGCCCGAAGCCTGTACAATTTCAACGATTTCTTTAGATACATCGTGGAAAGTAGGTATCCAACCTCTTGACTGTAATTCTAATTCTTTCTGATAAACCTTAAATTCCATTTTTGATTTCTCCTTTAAATTTTTATTTATTTGAATTAAACCTTTCGGTTTAAATATTCAACTTTTTAACAAAATGTGTGCAAATCAATATGCTTGCAAAACTAACAGCATACAACCCACACATAAAAACATTGTAAACAGACCAACCGTAATTATCTATTATTGAGCCTGCAAATGTAGGACCAAATGCAGCACCGGAACAAGCCGCAGCATTAAACACCATAGCAACCGTTGCGGCATTGATATACTGTTTTGCTTTAAGCGGTAAATACGATACTACCAAAGTGCCCGTAGCACGAGTGAACGATATAAGCAAGGTTGATATAACCACAACCAAAAACAAATTGGATTTATATAAAACAGCCTGCACTACCGAAACTCCTAATGCCGATACGCATAAAACCCGTGCAACATTGGAAATTTTGCATTTAAACTTTGAGCAAAATATAATCCCTAAGTTTGTGCAAATAAAAGCTCCAACATAAAGAGTTACCGATATAAACACCGAATAAGACGATGACATATTGAAAACTTCTGACAAATATACGGGGAACCAATTTGACACAATATAATAAGCATTATGTATCAAAACCATTGCCAAAGTAGTTAAGCAAATCATCGCAACAACCGTGTGCTTTTGCAAGGCTTTGTTTTCGGCTTGAGTTGAATTTTCATTAATGCCTTGTTTTGTTGTTTTTTCACCAATATTAAAGTCCTTAAAAACTTTTTCAAGTCGTTTTTCTACCAGCAAAAACACTACAACCGAAACCATAAGTATTAAGGCAAACAGCAAAAACGTCCACTTCCACCAGCCTCTTGCAATAAAAGCAGGAGCAACTACGTAGGACACAACGGTGCCGCCGATAAATCCAAAACTTAGCACACTACAAGCAGGTGCATTAAACTCAGGAGGTAAATACTTACCAAAAAAGTACATACAACCGCCATAAGTACTTGCGTGTAAAACTCCGTTTATCCCTAAGATTACCCACAATTGATAAAGTTCGGTAGTAAATGGTATTAAAGCATAGAGAATCGACGAAAGTGTTAACGAAACAACCATCAGCATACCCATATTTAGCTTTTTGACAAACGGTGCAAGTGCGACCTGCGATATTGCATAAATCACATAATATGCGGTAAGTCCTAAGCCAATTCTTGCTTTAGATTCTCCTAAATTATTGATAATTTCAACAATCTCGGAACTGTAAACCATTTTAATACATATAGTTGATGTGTAAACAAAGAAACACGCTGCAATCAACAACCAACAATACTTTTTAACGGTTTTATCCATTTATATTACACTTTTCTTATTTGTGAGTTTCGTCGTAAGCACGTCTTACAGCAGCAATCATTTCCTCAGCAAGTGCCAACGGATTTTCTGCCTTAGCTATAGCACTCGAACAACCCGAAGCAGAAGCGCCTGCTTTAATGATGTTGTAGCAATCCTCACCCTTACTGATACCGGCAGACGGGAAAGGTTTAATATCGGGGTTAATTTCACGAATAACGCGGATAACCTCATCAACATATTCCTTGTCGGCAGGTTTACCTGTTCCAATAAGTTCGGAAGGCTCTGCAACAAGGATATTGGGGCCTAACTTTGCAATAGCTTTAACTTCGTCAACGCTATCGGCACAAACCATAGTGGCCAGACCCAATTCATCTGCTCTTTTAATAGCAGCTTCAAGTTCTTCTAAAGTGAGTTTATGCTCGGCATGGTTAAGCATAACACCTACAGCGCCTGCATCCTTTACTGCCTCGCCCAAAGTTCTGCCCATTCCTTTACCAACGGGAATGCTATCCATATGCTGTGAGTAAACGTGAATATGTTTAGTGTTTTCGGCTATGTATCTGATTTCGGTATCGGGCACGTCTAAAATAACGTCTACGCCGTATTTTACCGAAAGTTCATCAAGACCTTTTGCAATATTAAGCAAGGTTTCGCCATACATATAGCATTTGGGACCATATTCAAAAAAAGGTTCGCTGATTTTATAATTCTTTACCATTTTGATTTCTCCTCAAAAATTATTTCTTATTAAGTCTTTCGCCAACAGCACCGCCCGGATGAATAAGGGCAAACTGCTCGTTTTTATAATCAGTTTCCTCGATAAGTGCAGTTTGAAGCAAATGGAAGATTACTGCAAGCGAAGTAGAAGAAGTGGTACCTTGAGCGTTGTACTTATCGGTTTCGCGATTTACAAACTGCTTTAATACAACGTCAGCTTCTAAAGCCAAAGGCGACTCAAGATTTTCGGTAATTGCGATAATCTTAACACCCTTTTGTTTGCAAATATCAAGTATCGGTAAAAGTTCTTTAGTTTTGCCACCGCGTGATGCAAACACACAAACATCACCCTGTTTTAAAAACCCTGTTCCGCCGTGAACTGCCTCTGCAGGTGAAATAAATCTTGCGGGACGCTCTATACAGCACATAAGGTGAGCAAAATGCTGACAAATAATGCCCGAATGTCCACAACCTGTGCTACCTATTCTTTCGGCATTTTTGAGCAAATCAACAGCTTTTGAAAAAGCATCTTCATTAAAATAATCAGCCATAAGTCTAATACATTCTGACTCAATTTCATAAACGGCTTTCATCTGTTCAAGCGTTTCTTTTTTCATGATTTACACTCCTTTTATTATAGCGTTTTAAATTATATTTGAAATTACATTTACACGATTTCAAACGTATTTCTCCAAATCATTACATACACTTAAAATTATATCATAAAGTCAAAATTTGTCAATATTCTAATTGCGTCAAAACGCCCTATTTTACGCATTTTCACCATTATTTTTAAGACATTTTTATTACCTATAAAAAAACAAGAAAAACCGCTTTTGAGAAAAACTCAAAAGCGGTTTGTTTATTCTTCATATTCGCCTATAAAGGGAAGATTTCTGAAATATTCTCCACAATCAAGACCATAGCCTATTACAAAAGCATCGGGAATAGTAAAAAGTGATAAATCAGGATTAAAATCAACCAGTCTTCTGGAAGGTTTGTCAAGCAAAGTTACCACATGAAGTGACAACGGTTTGCGAGCGTTAAGAAGTTTTACTATATCATTAAGCGTTCTGCCGGTATCAACGATATCCTCAACAATGACAACATGGTAACCACTGACATCCTGCTCAAGGTCCATAGTAATGTTGACAACTCCTGATGATTCGGTGTTATTATAGTAACTTTTTGCACACATAAACCCTATTTCACAAGGGACGGAGACTGCACGGCAAAGGTCGGCCATAAACACAAACGCGCCCTTTAAAACACTAACCAGCAAAATAGGTCTGCCGTCATAAAGTTTGTCGATTTCCTTCCCCGCAAGTTCTATTGCGTCTTTTATTTCCTGCTCGGTTATCAACACACTTTTTATTCTTGCATTAAAATCTTCTTTTGAATTAATCCCCTTCATATTTTCACCTTTTTACAAAATATCCTTTTCATGCAATACTACACCATTCTGAACTAATTTTTGTTGTAGTAATTTTACATCAAGTTTAGAAAAATCTTCGGTCAAAGACGCTGCCAAACCCGCTGCCTGACCGGTAACCGCACAACACGGTATAACCCTCATAACATCCCAAAGCGTTTCATTCACCGAGGTACAACGCCCTGCTGTAATAAGGTTTTTAACCTCTTTACTGTAAAGTGTTCTAAACGGAACTTCATATATAGGTCCTCGTTCTTTCCAATTTGAAACCATTCCGATAGAATCGTCAAAATAAGTATGTAATTCGGTATGTTTAAGTTCGTATTCGCCGACAATTTTCCTAGTCATTCTCAATTGAGGGATAGTAGCGATAGTAGATATTACCGTCTCAGGTTTTGTTTTGCGTTTTTGTAGCCAATGTTCAAGCGTTTTTTGATGCGATAAACAAACCATCTCCGAAATTTCCTTGCCGTCAATCCCCGAAAAACGACGGTTTACAAGATGTTTACTCACTTCACCTTTTTGTTCCTCAAGAGGAATGTCTGCCGCACCCAAAGTTTGAAGTTTATGACCTTCGTTATCGACATAATAATACCAACTGGCAAGAACGTTCCCTTGTTCGTAAGTTTTAGTGGGTACTCCCGCAAAATGAGCAATATCACAGTCCCCCGTGGCATCAACAACGGTGCTTATTTCAAAATCAGTCTTACCTGACTTGTTTTGCACAAAAATACGCGAAATTTTTTCATCTTCCACATTAACGCCAACCACATAACTACCATAAAATATGTCAACGCCGTTTTCGAGCAATAACTGTTCGGCAAGAATGGCAAAAACTTGAGCGTTATATTGAACCCTATAACGTTTATCATTTTCAGTACGTGTGCCTATGCCATCAATCCAATTTTCAGGATATTCAGCCTCGGCACCGTATTTTATAGAAAGTTTAAAAAGTTCCTCAGCAATACCAAATGACACCTGACGCCCAAAGCCGTCGCAAAGAGGAAGATAAATGGTAATAAGTCCTGCTGTGCCAAGACCTCCCAGTATATATTCCTTTTCAAACAGAACTACTCTTTTACCCTCACGGGCTGCAGCAAGAGCCGCAGATATGCCTCCAAAACCGCCGCCACACACGGCAACATCATATTTTTTCATTTAATACCCCTTAAGTTTACATATCAAGCCAGTTAAATGTAGGCTCTACGCTGTCAGGGTCAACATAAGTCTTATACCCTTCGGCATCTTCAATATAGGGTGCCGTCTTATAGCCCTCAGCATCATAGGTATGAACACCGTATGTTTCACCGCCCATTGTAACCTGACCGTCGTACGACGGTTTATAATAATCATAACTGTCAGAACTTGAACTGTACGAATCGCCGCTATAAGAACTACCACTGTATGAACTACCACTGTATGAACTGCCACTATACGACGAACTGCTGCTGCTCGACTTTGAATAAGATGACGAACTGCTTTTATAAGACGGCTTGTACGAACGCTTGCGTTTTATAGCGACAAGAATAATAATCAAAAGTACAATTACACCTATTGATATAAGTGCAATTATTGTTGTTGTGGCTAAAAAGTATTTATTCTCCACCTCGCCACACAATACGCAGGTGTGTTTCTTTTGACCAATCTGCAAGAGTTCGGCATCTTTAACAATAGACCAATCGGTAAACGAATGTTCAAGTTTTGCAACAACCTCGGTTACGACAGCCGTATTACAAACAGTACAATTTTGAATGCGCTCACCTTCAATAGCACACGACGGCTCTACAGTTGTTATCCAATCGGTCAATTCGCCGTGGACCTGACATTTTGACGTTATAGTAAGCCTATATTCAGCATTTGAAAACCCGTTTGTTAACGGATTTCCACCGCTAATGGGCGAAATTTTTAAATAATATGTACCTGCATTTACTGCACTGACCGAAAAAGATGAAGCCTCTTTTCCTGACAATGTTCCTTCGTTAATAACCTTCTTATCTTTATCTAAAACCTGGGCATACCAGCAATAAGCATACGGGCTATTTGCCTCATGCGAAAACTCAAAATTTATATCGGCTGTCACCGTTGTCGTCATTTTAAAATAATCAACGTCTTTGTTATTTTTGAGTTTTCCAACCGTGACAACTCCAAACTCTATTTTATTTGCTTTTTTAATAGAGTTATTTCCTTCCTTTTCATTAATTACTTTTTCTTGGGCAGTATCCGTTTCTTCTGCAGAAACCTGAAACTGCACAGGTAAAACCGTTAAGCCTAAAATTATTGTCAATAAAAGAATAATCGCCTTAAAACCTCTCCTCATTTTAACCCTCCAAACAATAAGATAACATCCTTCAATATTTTAACATAAATTATTACAATTTTCAACAATTATAATAAAACCCGCAAACGGGTGATGCACTTAGGGATAAAAACCTTAAGTACAACACCCAAACGCAGGTCGAATTTACAACTATTTATTTTTCAATTGCTTTAACATGAGTCCTACTTCATTGAAAAAATATTTTGGATTAAGACCTTTTAACAACAGTTTATTGTTGGGACGTAACGGTTTAATTATAAATCCAAGCACAAAATTAGCAAACACTTGCGTTAATAAAGATGCGAACGCTGCGCCGCAAACGCCCCAAAAAGGAATCATAACCGCGTTCAAAACGACATTAAACAACGCACCTGAAAGATTAATTATCCAAAGATACCTCTGCTTTTCTTCGGCAAGAATCCAAACATTCCTAACACGTCCCATGAGAGAAAAAACAAGGTAAAAAATCAAAACCCTCATTACCGTTGCAGACTCGGCATAATCAATCCCGTAAAGAACGTTTATAATTAATTTTGCGAAAATGAAAAACACAATGCACTGCGCTATTCCTAAATACAAAATTATGCTATACAGCCTTGACACGCTGTTTTCATAAGACAATGTGTTGTTTTCTTTCTTGTGACATAAAATCAACGGTCTGAACGAATCAATTATTGCCACATAAACAAACTGCAATACATAAACACTTGTAACTGCAGCTGCATATATTCCTGCAGCTGAATCAGACTTCATAAAACTAAGCATAACAATGTCGGTATTTTGAATAACGACAATCATCATGGCTGCCATTATGTAATGCTTACTTTTTGAAAGCATTTTTTTAGCTCTTTGCCATGAAAAATATAGTTGTTGACCGCCATTTTTATAATAAATAACTATCAACAAAATACCGATAATGCCGTATTCTATAGCATGAGAAAGCGCAAACCATGTGACACTCTTAGCCGTTGCCAAAAGAAAAATTTTATAAACCGATACAAATGCATACGCAATAAGCATCACTAATGACGAGTATTTGGATAACAACTTATATTGAAACCAATATTGCATCATTTCGAGAGCAGCAAAGAAAACTGATATACTGTAAAGTGAACATACAATTATTTTTTCAGATTGTCCGTAATTTGCAAACGAAACAAAGGCAACCACTCCCCCCATACATAAAAGACTGGAAATAATGTTCATCAAAAGCGATGTTCCCATTATTTCGCCTTCCTTTTCGGGGCATTCTACCAACTCATGAACAAGTATTGCATCAAGTCCTAATTTCATAAGAGGCAGAACAAAAGCGGTCACCGACGCTGCATAATTTATGACGCCGTAATTAGCCTTTCCCAAATATCTTGCAGAAATCATTCCAATAACAAACTGAACGAGTGATTGGGCGATTTTGCAAGCTATTATCCACGTTGCATTTTTTAATACTCGATTTTCTTTCATAATTACACTTATCTTCTTAAATATGCCCCCAATCGCCACGCGACCGGGGGCATAATTTTTATAATATTACTCTGCCGAGAGCATCAAAGGTATAGTTCATCTCAATTGAGAAGCCATTAGTTTCCCAAACGTAATAGGTTTGACTTGTTATAAGTTTACCGCCGGCATTTACAAAATAGTAATATCCGTCAATATAGTTAAGACCCATTTTGCCGCACTTACCGTTTTCATAATAGTAAATACCGTCATCTCTTGTAATAAAGCCATTAAGTATTTTGCCTTCGGCATCAAACTCATATGTGCTTTCAGGTAATATTCCGTTACCCTGCCATACGTAGTACGATTTATTAACGATTAACTCACCGTTAGAACCGCCTGCAAAGTAAAGGTCACCGTCAACCTCAACAAGACCTGCACACTTGGGTTTACCCATTACATAGTAGTAAAGTACACCATTCTTATTAACAATACCATCAAGTATCTTTCCGTCAGGTCCAAATTCATATACAGCCTCGGGTAATATTCCGTTACCTTGCCATACATAGTACGATTTATTAACGATTAACTCACCGTTAGAACCGCCTGCAAAGTAAAGGTTACCGTCAACCTCAACAAGACCTGCACACTTGGGTTTGCCCATTACATAATAGTAAAGCACACCGTTCTTATTAACAATACCGTCAAGTATCTTTCCGTCAGGTCCAAATTCATAAACGGCTTCGGGTAATATTCCGTTACCTTGCCATACATAGTACGATTTATTAACGATTAATTCACCGTTAGAACCACCTGCAAAGTAAAGGTTGCCGTCTACCTCAACAAGACCTGCACACTTAGGTTTACCCATTACATAGTAATAAAGTACGCCGTTCTTATTAACGATGCCATCAAGCATCTTTCCGTCGGGACCAAACTCGTAGTTTGCCTCAGGAAGGATACCATTACCCTGCCATACATAATATGTTTTGTTAACAATAACTTCGCCATTAGAACCATACGCAAAGTAAAGGTTGCCATCTACCTCGACAAGACCTGCCGACTTAGGCTGACCATTTTTATAGTAGTAAAGAACACCATTCTTGTTTACGATACCGTTAAGCATCTTTCCGTCGGGACCGAACTCGTAGTTGGCTTCAGGAAGAATGCCGTTACCCTGCCATACGTAATACTTTTTATTAACAATAACTTCACCATTAGAACCACCTGCAAAGTAAAGGTTGCCATCAACCTCAACAAGGCCTGCTGTTCTGGCACGTCCCATGTCATAATAATAAAGGGTTCCGTTCTTTTCTACAATTCCGTCAAGGATTTTACCGTCAGGGCCAAACTCATAGTTTGCTTCGGGAAGAATACCGTTGCCCTGCCATACATAGTACTTTTTGCCAATTATAATTTCGCCGTTAGAACCGCCGGCAAAATACAAGTCACCGTCAATTTCCACAAGACCTGCTGCCTTAGGTCTACCATTGCTGTAATAGCAAATGGTTCCCTTAACATCGACAAGACCTGTTACAGCTTTATAATCATCGCCGAATAAGTAACCGATATATGAGCCCTTAATTGCATAACCGTCATTACCACCAAAGTAGTAGTATACGCCGTCAACACTCTGCAATCCTGTGAGAACCTTACCGTCCTTGATATAAGCAAGACCGTTTCTGTCAGTTACAAGTCCATCAGGAATTACTGTGGTTCTGTCACAAGAGCCATCCGCCTCAAAGTAGTAACAATTTAAGTTGATATTATTCTCTTTTACTACTTGATAGCCGTCCTTGATAACATAGTATTTTTCAAAGAAATAATCTTTTCCTTCAACTGTCAGCCAACCTGCTTTATGAGGTGTGGGACCATAATAGTACCTTGTTCCATACAAAGTATTTGCCCAGACACCCTTTGTGAGTTTGCCGTTAGTAAAGTTATATGTGATACCGCTGAGTTTAACATCGCCGTTTGCACCAATGCCTGTTGTAGTATCAAAATAATACCACTCGGTGCCAATCATCTGCCAGCCTGTAAGTGACTTGCCATTTACATAGTAGTACCAGTTATCTCCAGACTGATAAAGTCCTGTATAGTTGAACTCCTGATGGCATTTAGTACACTCACCGTTTTGATAATTATGACCTTCTGCTTTAATCGCAGTACCCCAATCGATTACCGATTTACAGGTTTCGCAGAACGTTCTGCCTTCGTATCCGTCTACAACGCAGGTTGCATCTTTATTAAGAACTGTTAGTTCTGCATCATGGTAGTGCCAAGGATAAACTATATCGTTAATCTTTGTTTCAACCAAAATTGAACCGCCAAAGTAACCAAGATAATCTGCACTTACAAATTCTGCCTTACCGTTTATAACCTTTGCATCAACATTAACTATCGGGCAATAACCCGTCTTATACTGCGCTTCAGGAGTAATGGGTGTATCTGTGACATGGTTAATTCCATCCCAAACCCAAAGTCTTACAGGAAGACTTACAATAGTTGTGGCATTAGCATCAACTGTTTCACCATTTTTCTCAATTACCAAAGTCAAAAGATTTTCAATTGAATCAAGAGTATATCCTACTTTGAAGCCTTCAGCAACTGTAATGCCCTGCGGTTCCCAAGTGTTGCCGGTCTGTAAGGCTATTGTTGTCGTAACTTTATTAACTGAGGTAATATCCGCAACATTAATATCGACATAATAAACCGAGCCGTACTCAGGCATTTGACCCGAAACATTATGACCGCCAAGAGTAATAGCGGCGTCACCTGCAACGGTAAATGTTCTGGTAACTCTTGCAAGGTTGCCAATAGTATCCTTAATTTCAAATGAAACTATATGCTCACCTGCGGCAAGGATTACATTTGAAGATGTTGCAAGATATTTTCCCGAAACGGTTACATTATCAAGAAGGTTACCATCAACAAAAATCTTACCGGTAGCATTATCAAGTTTAATGTTATCCGCAACTACTGCAGAGAAGGAAATTGAATTACCGTTTATAACAGTACCGTTGTTCAAATCAACCGACTCATCCTGAGTAGTGTAACTTACGTTGCTGATTGACGGAAGCACTCTATCATCAACAGCGGAACTATAATCAAGGGTAAAATCATCAAAATAGAATGTAAGGTTAGCTGCTGTAGTAGGTTTAATATAAAAACGAATGAAAGAAGGCTCACGTCCATTTTGGCCGAACGGGTTGTATGTAGCAAAGTAGTTACCAAACTGGAGAAGGTCTACTGTTGCATATACCCATCTCGACTCAGGAATATCTGCCTCAGTACAGGAATTAAGATTTTTTACAGCACCGCTTGTTGTTGTGAAATAGAAGTGGCCGCCTGTACCGCCTGTGCCATCAGGATTATTGAAGCCCTGAATCTGCATGGCAAGACCTGCTGCACCCTTAGGGATATATACCCACATACCAAAAGTTGTTGCATTTATACCGTTAGCAACATCACGAAGAACAATCGATTCTCCTGTATAGAAGAACATATTGTAAGACCAACTTGCAAATTCAGCATCAGTATAATCCAAAGTCACTCCGAGAGAATACTTGCCATTTCTTACGATGTTTTCAGAAAGGAAAGTTTCAGAGTCGGTATTGTCGGAATAGTTACCGTTTGACTGAATAGGAGCAGTTGCTCCAACCTCTTCTGCCCAATCGTACATTTCATCAACGCCGAGGAAGTTAGAAATGTCACCATCCTCGAAGTCAAACACGATTTCAGAACCTTTACCGTAAGTAACCTTAAGAACATCGGTAACATTAGGATTAGGATTATAAACTGCAGTTACGTTTACACCTAAAATAGTTTCATCTTTAGTAGCAACAAGTGTATTGCCGTTAAGCGTTGCTGCTGTTTCATCAGAAAGTTTAAGTGTATAAGCGCCGTCAACACAAACCGCCCAATCGTCAGCACCGTATGTACAAGCAAAATCAATAGTCATGCTTTTGCCGTAAGGAAGCACCGTCTCATCAAGAGACAAAGCAAACACTTGCGGGTCAACAATATGAATAAGTTTTTCGCCTACAACTTCACCGTTATAGAGCATCTTAACGGTTACATCGCCTTTTTTACCGTTTGAGGCAAATACACCGTCTGCCACTGTACCGAACGAATTATCAGAAACAGCCCAGGTGATTCCATCGGTAGGAAGCTCTGCAGGCGAACCCGCTGTATCTACACCCTTAACGTTGATGGTTGCTTTAGTACCGGGTGCATAATAGTCGTAATCTGCGCTAAGAACTGCGTGGTCAAACTCACCTGTTGCCTTAGCCTTAGAAACAAGAATTACGCTGTTAATGGTTGCACGCTCAGAACCGTCTGACGGAACCGAACGCATGGTATTGGTTGTTTCACCTTCGCGTTTTGAAACAAAGGTAGAAGAACCGCCACCATCACAGTTAACGGCATTTACGCAACCAATAGACAACATCATTTCGCCCATCTCATAATCAGAAAGGCCGGTAGAAATGGGAGCGTTACGTCCGTCTACCTGACAGAACACAAGTGTACCGTCAGCCTTAATACCAATCATAGAACGCGAAGCATCGGAAGAAGTACGCTCAACTGTTGTTTTTTGCAACTTACCGTCTTTAACAAGCCAACCGAAGTTAGCAGGAATAGCTGTTTGCTCATTTCCTGTTAAAGGTGTGCTCATCGAACGGAGTTCACAACTGCCGTCTTTATTAACAGCAAGATATGTTTGTGCGCCCTTATGCACCTCAGGTGTTCCAAGAACTACCCCGTTCCAGACCATATAACCGTATGGCGCATCCGAATCGTATGCCAAAGCAGTATTCATCGCGCCGACAACATTGTATCCAAGGCCTTCATAGTAAGCAACCGTTTTTGTAAGCTGCTCAGCCTTCCAATACTTTGCTTTGTCGGTAACGCCGTCAAGTTTTAGGTTATCGGGGTCGAGTTTATCGATTCCATAATAACCGGGCAAAACTTCGATGTTTTCGTTTTTTGTATCAACCTCGAAGTAATGTACCACTTTACGGTCGGAACCCTCGGCATTATTTAATACCAATTCGGTTTCGGTTGCACCGGGAGCCAACGCATATTGATTTTCAGAAATTACGGTATAATAATTACCCGAAACAGAAACGTCAAACTCCGTAGCAAATGCTGACATCGGTAATATTGAAAAAATCATCAATACTGCCAATGCAGTCGCAAGGATTTTTTTCATGCTAGTTCCTCCTGTTATTTAATTATATGTTAACCGCCATAGCGGACACATACCAAAACAATTTACTCTGTTCTGCTTTTTGCCGATATTAACGGCGTGGCAAGAACAAAAAACGCAAGATATGCAATTTCGGTACGAAGTTCTGCATTGTAAACCATAAGTGCTAAACAAACAACCGAAAACACAAAACACAACTGGCAGGCAAATGAATCCGCCAACTTTGTCTTATATAATTTTAATGAGATGACTATGGAAATTATAAAAAATGTTGCATACTGTATTAATCCCAAAATTCCCGTTTCTAAATATAAAAAGGAATAGGTCATCAGCATATAGTGGCTGTCGCGGTGAAGAACGAAAAACGGTGTATTGAAAAGAGCGACCGATGAATAATCTGCATTTCCAAGTCCCATACCTATTAGTCTATCATACCAGGAAGTGAGAAATCTGTTGGATATTGCAGGTATGGCAGTAAAACGGCCAATGTCTTCTTTTGTGGCGTAGTTAGGATTCACAAGTGCCTGCCAAATATTTTCATACGACAAAAACCCTGAAAAACTTTCGTACAGTGTGACAAGTACCATACTGAACACCATAACCAAAAGCGCGCCCAAAACCAAAAACAAAATCTTTTTGAAAGAATTTTTTGTTATTACTGCCGATAAAATTGCTACAAGTAGAAATAATACAAAGAAAAATTTAAGTTCGGCAACTGCTGAAATAAATAACGCTATAAAGGAAAACGACAAGCACTTAAAAGCGCTACTCTCGTTTCTCATGAATAATAAAATGTATCTGGCAATAATAACGGTAATAAAGAACAGCACCATACCGTTACAGCCCTTTTGCACACCAAATATTCCTCCAAGATTATCCTGTCTGAATCCCATAAAAAACTGAACGATAATAACAAGGAAATTGATAATATAAATCCAGTCAAGAATCTTAAACCAACGCTCAACGTCATCCCATTGAAGGAAGACAACATATACTATAAAAGCCACATAAAAGCGGAAGTAATTTCGCAGTCCCCAAAAGTAATAGAAAAACGATTGATAATTAAAGAGATATGTTATCGTCACATAAACGAAAAACACACAAACCAGCACTACATATGGGTGAAATATTCTATGAATCTGCAGTTTTTTATTTACGATAATAATATTAGTTACAATAAAAACCAAAGCAACATCAGCCAAAAAACTAATTATATCAGGAATACCTAAAAGTTCCAAAAACGTTGCTCGAAAGAAGGGCAGAAAAAACACAAAGGCTGTGAGCCACTCGCAAAACGAACGCTTTTTTATATAAATTTTACCTATTGAATTGTCCATAACCGTTCGTTCTCTCCTTTCGAAAACTAATTTTTAATTTTTATATACAACATCGCTTTACACAAAGAATAACACCTGAATTTTAACAATGTAAAAAATAATTTTAATGTCTTTTTATGAATTTTAATTACATCAAATTTTAAACTCGACCTCAAAACAGGATTGCCAAACATTTCTTTAAGTTTTATATTTTTTTCCTTTTTTGATAAATCAGAAACAAGCAATAGTTTCATTGCCGAAAGTGTATATATATGATACCTCGCAGTAACATATAAATTAATCTTTTTAGGCAATTTTCTATCCTCAACATACCATAACGCTTTATGTAAAAAGGCATCGTTTTTATCTTGTCGGTCTTCCTTAAATGTTCTTGATGACGACTGTTCTCTTTTAAAATAAAAATATAAATTATTGCTTATCAAAGTTGCCTTACTTATGTATGAAAAGAAATCCAATGTAAAACATGCGTCCTCAGAGGCTATCTCCCTCTCGGATAACATTCTGCAATTAAAACGCTTAATAACATCAAGTTTATACATTTTATCGCAAGTGCTTACGCCATACCCTTTTTCATAAACAAACAAACCCGCAAGAAGTTCATTTTTTACATCGTCTTGCTCAAAAATATGTTTTTTTAAATCAATTTTCTTTTTTACAATTCTTCCGTCAGCATATGCATCACCACGTCCGTACAGCACAACATCCGAATTATATTGTTGCGCATTTGATACGCATTTTTCAACAACCGTTTCATCAACAAAATCGTCACTGTCAAAGAAAAATATATACTGACCGTTAGCGTTATCAATACCGCAGTTGCGTGCAAACCCTGCGCCTTCATTTTGCTTGTGAAATACACGTATACGCTCATCCTTTTTCGCCCATTCGTCACACATTTGGGGCGATTTATCGGTAGAGCCGTCATCAACTAATATAATTTCAAGGTTTTTATAGGTTTGGTTTACAACCGATGTCAAACATCTGTCCAAAAACAGTTCTACATTATAAACCGGTATAACAACTGTAATCAAAGGACACATAAAACCACCCCAAAAAAATTTAATTTTCAAGACCTGCTACGGCAAACTTCCAATCGTAATCAACAACGGCTGAGCGTGTATCAACCTGACTTATGTCCAAAACCTCATTTATTTTTCGGTTAATCTCTAAAGTGTCAAATGAATCAACAAAACAAAACCCGTTTTTACCCTTAAACTCACTCATTTCACCAAAGTCTGTTGTGACAATCGGCTTGTTGCAAGCCGCCGCCTCCAAACAAGAAAGCGGAACATCTATACAGTTACCGTCCATTATAACCGGGAAAAAATAAACGTCTGCCATTTGATAGATTTCCTCAATATTTGGAACAAAAGTATCGATAATTTTGATATTGGGGCACTTTAAAAGTTCGTGTTTTATATAAATATCCTGCTCATCCTTAGTTAATGTACTTGTCACCAACAACACCTGATGCTCGGGCGAAATTTTCTTTAATTCCATTACATTTCTGCCTGACTTTAAATGACCAACATGCAAAATCAATTTCTTTTCGGTATCAAATCCGTACTTTTGTTTAAGTTGTGCAGACTCTTCCTTTGAAACAGGCATAAACTTTTTAGTATTAACACCGGTCTTTAAATAACTTACTCGGTCTTTCCCAATAAACTTTTTGTAAAAACAAAATGCACTGTTTGAAAAAACCACAAACTTCGCATGGCTGATTTTTAAAAGTTCTCTGCTTATAAACCCTGTTTTAGTTGTCATACTCATAACAACTTTAAAATTTTTACCTGCAAAAAGCGATAATATAAAAATTCTGACAGCGGTTGAAATGGGCTTCGCGGGAAAAGGAATATATAACACTTCACCCTTATGTTCTTTTACTATTTTAATAAGATTTCTGTTTAAAAGAAGTTTATTAACTGTTATATATTTATCGGCCAAGTCTGACCTTCTGTCGAAAGCCACAACTAAAGCATTTTTATTTTGTTTTATACCTTTAACAAGGTTTTTAGCAACCTTGACACAACCCTCATCCGCCACATTTGACAAAGCGTTTGACAATATAAGCATTATACCACTCCCCCAACCTGCGGATTACCTGTTAGCACTTAACTTTAAGTGTTTATATAGGCTACACTAAATACCTTTCGCAGGTGGAACATCTATCGAGTTCCTCCTTGCTTATTTTACCGTCTCTGAAATCCCTGACAATTTTATTCTCATACATTGAATATTTTTTCTTCTTCCAAAAGAAAAGGAACTTATGCTTTAACACCCAAAAAAGAGGCTTATAAATATACTTATGCATTGCCGGAGAAACCGAGCCTATCATCCAACAGTTGCGGTCACAGCATCTTACCTTTTGGCGAACGTTTTCAGCCTCGCTACTGTTCCACAATTCATCCCACGTTTGACGGTTAAGATTGCCCATAACTTGCTTTTCTTTTGTACCGTTACACGGCATAACGTCACCATAAGGGTCGATAAAAAATGTATCAAAACTCATATCACAAGGGAGCAGTCTTTTTTGGCTGAATATGTAGTTAATAAGTCCATGGTTAAAATACGCTCTAAACCATTTTTTGGGACTGTTGGACTCAAGTAGACGATTAACCAAATTCTCAAAATTACCGGCGACCATAAGACGGTCTTCGATTATATTGTTTGATTCAACAAAATAAAAACTATTATGAAGCGATGCGGTAGCAAACTCCATATTAAGTTCGTCCGAAATATCATAGAGTGATACTAAGTCGGGTGCATTTTTATCCTGCACGGTCATACCAAAACCGACATCCTTCATACCCATGTCGACAAGTGTTTTTAAAGTAGTATAACCACGGTTAAAACCATCATCAAGACCACGAATTTCATTATTGGTCTGTTCAAGACCTTCAATAGAAATTCTGATACCTACCTGCGGAAACTCCTTGCAAAGTTCAACTATTCGGTCGGTGAAAAAACCGTTTGTTGAAATAACAATGCGGTCACTTTTTTTATAAAGTTCCCTTACAATGTCCTTCAAATCTTCTCGTATAAACGGTTCACCGCCCGTAATATTGGTGAAGTACATTTGAGGAAGTTTTTTTATTGTATCAAGCGAAATTTCCTCCTCAGGCTTTGAGGGGACTTTATATCGGTTGCACATTGTGCATTTCGCATTACAACGATATGTAACGATTACGGTACCATTAAGTTTTTTTGCCATTTTATCACCCAAATTTAGTTGCTTTTATTAAAAAGTTTTAACGTTTTATTTGTTGCAATATTAACCACATAACTAAGTGCTACAGTAAGTGCCATGCTCAAAATTATGAAAATACCCGAATTAAATTCAATCGGTAAAGCAGCCAAAATAACGAAAACCACATTATGAATCAAATACACTTCATATGAAATCTTACCGAGGAAACGACTTATCGCGTTGCCGATAGAAAACTTGGTATTAAGCAACAACATAAAAGCCAAAAGCGAAGCACCCAGTAATAACTTCAACAAATAATCACCCACAAAAACAGTGTGCTTAAACTTAAGATACAGTACACCAAATACCAATGATACAACGCACAAAATTGCAATTTTTACGAAGCCCTTGCTGACAGTTGTTTTTTCCACAAGTCCTTTATGTTTTGCCAACAATACTCCGTAAAGGAATCCCATTGATTCTACCGGCCAAGCAAACCATATTCTGCCCTTTAACAAATAAATAACTACACTCATAATCACAACTAAAAAGCAAAGAACAGCGGTCTTTAAATTAATAGTCATTTTTTTTGGCAAGATACGGAAAACCAACCAAAACAACAGATAAAACAGCAGTATTTGACGCACAAACGCCGTTATGCTAATAAATTGTTTCCAATTAAAAGTTTTAAATATTGCAAGTTCAGCCAGCACTGTAACAATGTTTACAAAAACTAAAGGTATAAGAAGTTTAGTAAGTCTTTTTTTCCAAAAAAACTGTTTTATGCTATCAGGCTCTTTTAAAACACCTAACATCAAGCCATATCCCGAAGTCATAAAGAAAAAACTGACACCTATGTAGGCAAAACTGCCCAAAGCATCTTGCAACGTGTTTTGATACTCTTGCGGAACATGAACCAGAAGAATAATTAAACACCAAAAACCCCGCATACAGTTAGAATTCTGAAGGTCGAAAAAATGTGACGTTTTGCCCTTAGTATCGCGCAATAACACTAAGCAACCCAAGAACACTATTATTGCTACCATTACTAATTTAGTCAACATAAAATCACCCATTACGACAAAAATGCCACCTGTAAAACACTAAATATTAATTTCTGAAAGATAAGACTCGGCTACTTTTTCCCACGAATAATTATCAAGTGCATTGGCTCTTGCTTTATTGGAATTTATACTGCAAGCATCTTTGACTAAGATATTCTGAGATATGCTCTGTGTCAAATCATCGGTGCTGCACACAAAAGAAGCCTCGCCAAAATCAAGCGGCACCTTAGAACATAAAACTACCGGTGTTCCCGACGAAAGAGATTCTATACAAACAAGCGGGAACCCTTCGTAATTTGAAACAAAAATTGTAGCATCGGCAATATTATAAAGTTCGTTCATTTCGATTCCGGGGCTAAAAGTTCCCAGGTAGCGCACCTTATCGGCAAGGTTTGCTTCTTTAATTAGAGTTTCAATCTGGTCAAAATATTGCAAAGAAACCACTTCGCCAACAAAGGCAAACACCAAATCGTCATGCTGTTCTAATAACGGTTTGAGAAGATTTACTGACCTGGCTTGACCTTTATTTTCGTTAACCGAACCAACCTGTAAAATTACACGTTTACCTGCAAGCCCATATTTCTGCTTTAACTCTTCAATTTTTTCTTTATCAAGCGGTGTGTAAACATCGGTATTAACACCGTTACTTATTTTAATAACTTTGTTTTGTTCAATGTTTAAATGCTCAACAATGTTTTCTTTGGTTTTATTGTTAAGCACAAATATTAAATCCGCTTTTTTCATTGCATCTATTTCCTGAAAATAGCGCTTTTTTAATATATTCTCGGCATCTGACCACGGCATGTTCCACACGCCATTATGATTAGTATAGGCTATAACAGCTTTTTCACGAATTTTTTTAGGTACCATTTTCACAAAGAAAAACAAATTATATTGATTGTGAAAATGTAAAACTACTTTTTCATTGCTTGATTTTAATATTTTTTTAAGTTTTAATGCAAGAAAACACGAGTATACCACACGTTTTAATTTATGTGCTATTCCAAGACTTACATCAGATTTTGTAAATAATGCAGGTATTTTTACCTCGTTAATCGGCAAATCAGTCTCTGCTCTGTTTTTTGACGAAATATCAATTATTTCTACCTGCTGATTCATATTAAGAAATGACTTGGTCAATTCTTCAACAATGCTCTCGGTTGCAGCCGCTACCTGAGCAGGAATAGGTGTGTAACCGGTACCTATTTCGTATATTTTCATTCTCTTTCACCGTATATTTTTATAATCTGTTTATAATACGTGTCCGGTGTTTCAAAAGAAACACTCTTGCAGTTTTCAATAAAGGCATCGAGCATACCAGGTGTTTTCAAAAGAATTTCCAATTTGTTTTGCAAATCGTCGGCATTTCCTGCCCTAAAAACAAATCCGGTCTTGCCATCCTCAATTAATTCAGGAATACCGCCCATATCAGAACCGATTACCGGTGTGGCTAATATTTGCGATTCAATTACCGAAAACGGACAATTCTCATGCCACTCGGAAGGATAAACACTGCACAACGCTTTTGCAATTAATTCGTTAAGTTCATCACCCGTTTTAAACCCAACATATTCTGCATTCTGTACTTTTGCAATTTCACTCTCCGCAGCGCCGTAACCAGCGAACATAAACCGAACATCCGGCATTCTTTTCGCAACTTGGAGCAGTGTAAGGGTGCCCTTATCCTTTGAAAGATGCCCAAACTCCAACACATAATCGCCCTTTTTGGCAACCGTTAAATGACTTTTATCTACAAAATTATGTATAGCGACGGTTTTATCAGCAAACCTCTTTTGAAGGTCAAGTTTGCTTTTTAAAAAATGTGATGGACAAATAATGGTGTCAATAAAACTATACGCTTTACTGTGCTTCCAATAATAGGCTTCACACGTTGCAAGAAAACTCTTTGCACGGGAATTTTTCATACATTTTGTTTTAAGACAATACATATAATTTCCGCCCAAACACTTCTCACAGACGTTAATATCATTGTCAAACAGGCCATGACTCGGACAAATCAACTGATAATCATGTGCCGTATATATAATTTTTACCTTGTTACCCGTCTTTCTGCGATATTTTTCTATTGCAATAATAATACTTGGCGTCAAATGAAAATGAATATTATTCAAATGAACAACGTCGGGCTTAAAATCATACAACACTTTCGTAATTTTAATTTTAGCTTCCCTTGAATAAATAATACGCAACGGCGCTTTGACATTTTTAGTAGCACCTTTACTAAAGTCCATATCAGTAACATAAATCCCCAAATTGTTACCCACAATATTCTTAAGGTTATCAAGGCCAAAATATTGAACAGTATGACCGTTCTTTTCTAACATCTGTCCAAGGTTAAAAGTATAGGTTTCTGCTCCACCTTTGGGATATAAAAATTTATTTACGAGCAAAACCTTCATGTTTTTTCTCCTTAAAGCCATCAGAAGAAGCCGCTTCGTTGCTTACTCCATATAACTGCAAAGTTTTATTTATTACATCATCCCAATTATATTTACTGCAAATATAATTGGCGGCACGCGTTTTATAGTACTGAGTCTTTATAGTGTCATCACAAAGTTCTTGCAGTTTTTGCGCAAGGTCTTTAACATCACCTTGAGCAAAGGTAATACCAAACTCCCCGACAACGCTTGTACACTCAGCAATATCCGAAGTAACACAACAATTACCGTAACTCATTGCCTCAAGCAAACTTAACGGCATACCCTCCAAATCAGAAGGCAAGACATATATGTATGCGTTACTATATAATTCCTCAAGCACCCTTCCCTCAACAAATCCGGTTAAAACAATATTCTCATTACCGTCGGCAAGACTTTTAATCTCGTTAAAATAATCAAGACTGTCTGAAGCACCGCCTGCAATTACAAGTTTTTTATCGGTTTTGAGGTTTTTATATGCCTCTATCAAATATTTTACACCTTTTTCAGGCACAATCCGTCCCAAAAAAAGAATATAATCGTCTTTATCCAACCCGTACTTTGTTTTAATTTCGCAAGCGTCCACCATTTGTGCAGGAAGTATGCCGTTAGGGATAAAAACTGTTGTACGGTTGTATTTTTCTAAAAAATATTCTTTGACATTTTCACTTAATACAATAATCTCGTCAGCATATCGCACGGCACATTTTTCACCGGTACGGATATACCAAGATGCAAATCTGCCCCACTTAGCCCTCTTATGGTCAAGACCATGTATGGTTGCTATGCACTTCTTACCGAATAGTTTGGGAAGCCACATCATGGCACATGGCCCTTCGGCATGAAAATGAACAACGTCGTATTTTCCAAAAGCACAAACACAAGCGGCTGAAAATGATGCCGTCATAGCCGCCAAACCCTTTTTATCAATCGTCAGTACATTTTTAATTTTTACACCGCAATACTCGTTTTTTATACTTTTGTCAAAATCAGAACCACTTACATGATGTCCTTTTCGGTTAAAACAGGTCACATCGTATCCAACAGCCGACATTCTCGTTGAAAGTTCGCCGACTACTATCTCAACACCGCCTTCGCGGGATGGAATACGTTTGTGACCTAACATAGCAATTTTAATTTTGCGGGTTTTATCGGGCACTATTCACCCTCCATTCCGCAAACTGCACCAATGGTTTTAAATAATATCACTGCATCGGTGCCAACACCTCGTTCGGAAATATATTTAAGGTCTAATTCAAGCCACTCGTCAAAAGACAAATTATTTCGCTTGGGTTGAACCTGCCAATAGCACGTAAGACCGGGCGTTACAGACAACCTTTTGTACTGATGCCGGTTATAAAGTGCGACCTCTCTTGGAAGCGGAGGACGAGGACCTACAAAACTCATTTCTCCCTTAAGAATATTCCAAAGTTGAGGGAGTTCATCAATACTGGTTTTACGGATAAATCTTCCAAAACGGGTGATTCTTGGGTCGTCTTTTATCTTGAAAACAGGTCCGCTCATTTCATTTTTTTCGAGCAAAGATTCAAGCATTTTATCTGCATTAGGAACCATTGACCTGAACTTATAGAATTTAAACTTACGGCCATTTTTTCCATAACGTTCCTGAACAAATATAGGACTTGCGCCCGGACTGTCAATTACTATAATTAACGCCACTATAAGCAAAGGCACACACAAAATAACCAAACCTAAAAAAGAAAACACAATATCAAAGCAACGTTTAAAAAAGTCAAAAATGGGTTTGTTTTCTATGTAATAACTTGATATTTTATCTTGATTTTCAACCATTTCATCAGAGGAAACAGTTATTATATTCTCTTTTTCAACATTCATTTATGTAATAACTCTCCCTCTTCTTGTGTTTTTTAATCCCTACTCGTCATCTTTCGGTGTATAGAAAAAATCGACTACAATTTGCTGTAAAGACTCTTCGTCGGGATAAAATTCAATGAATTTTTCGCCCATTTTTGATTCTCCCTCAAACTGGGAAATGCCCAAAAATTCATACTCTTTAAACTTTTCAGCAAACTTCTGCATTTTATGGTTAGACGAATCATAAACGACATAATCGTCCATCAAATCAACCAATTTGACAATAAACTCATCATCAGCCTCAATGCACGACATTGTTTTGTCATACAAAGCATTTACGTACTGTTGCTGACGCACCATTCTTGTACTGTTGGTACTGTCTTCAAGGCCATAACGCTCTCGTACATATTTTATAGCCTGTTCACCTGTCAGGTTTATCTTTTCGCCTTTGACAAGTTCGGGGTCGATACCCGTAAAATCATCAAGTACCGTAACCTCAACACCACCGACAAAGTCGTTCATTGCTATGACCGAATCCATAACAAATGAAACATAATGGTCTACGGTAACACCGTTTAACAAATCCTCAACCGAATCTTTAGTGTTCCTACAACTTGCTTCTTTGCCTTTTCCGTAAGTATGGGCCAATGCAATTTGTTTCGTTACAGTACTAAGTACCTTGGTTTCGTCAACGCCAAGTACACGCACGTTCGCCATAGTATCACGGTTAATCTGAATGGCTGAGCATTGCTTAGACTCGTTATCAAACACAAACAACATTAAAAAATCAGCCTGTTTATCATTGTTGTAGGAATCAGACGATGACTCACCCTCGTATTTATCAAGACCTAAAACAAGGAATGTTTCAATGTTCTTTTTTAATACATATTCCTGACCGTCAACAACAATAACACTGTTGTCAGCCGAAGAACCTGCAAATTTACTCTTGTTCTTTTCCCATAACTCAAGAGCCAAAAAAGAGGCAGTTATGAAAAGGACAACAACAAGCAGTATAGCAATATATTTTAAATAACTATTCTTGAATTTCATACTTTCCACAAACCGCCCTTTTAAATATTTTAATTAGACTTCTGCTCTTTACTTTTAGCAATGACAAATACCAACGCTGCAAGCGATACAACCATGATAATTACATAAATGTAAACCTTGCTGTTATCACCGGTTCCTGGAACATTATCAACACCACCCGAACCCTCATAAGCAGTCGCATCAACAACGATTGCAAAGGGTGAGAAGGACTCTACAGAAAATTCAAGATGCTCTCCGTTATTGGTAACACGTGCATCTGCAACAAGTTCCCACTCGCCGTTTTTGTTCATATGAAGCAATCCGACAAAATGCTGTAAAGTATCTGCCTTCAATATAATATCGAAATCATAGTGGCCATCATGGAAATCACAACCGGTAACATGAATATCAAACAAATCACTAACGGCAAGGTCTTTACCGTCAATATTCATCTCGTCTGCGATTCTTGCCAAATCGGCATTAAGCTGACTTAAATCGTCGGTTCCGGTTATCTCGTCAAACGCCTTATTGAAATACTGTAAAAGAGTGTCTGACAATTGGTCTCTGTCTGCATAAGGAACAATGTTAAGTATTGCAGTACAATTCTCATCCTCAGGATCAAACTCAACTATTTCAGGAGCAGAATTACTTGTAGGACTTGAAACAAATCCGTTAGGGGCTGCAAATGCCGACAAACTAATGCTTATCACCATCGCCAACATCAAACAAATTACCAATGCTTTTTTCATTTTAAAATTCATCCTTTCGATAAATTAAATATTATTTATTTTAAGCAAAGAATATCCAAACTCATTCATCTGACTTAAATAATCTCTACCTAATTTATTATTAATAACATCAAACGCTTTTCCAATTTTAGGAATTCTCGACGTAGTATTATGGGCATCGGTGCCTAACAAATGAATTTTACCTTCTTTTAAAAGCGATATCGCTTTTTGCTTTGTTATAAGCGATGAAAAGAAGGATGCGTTTGCTTGAATTAAAATATCGCTATCGAATACTCTTTTCAAAACGTCACGTTTTTGCAGATTTAAATACCTTTCTATATGAGCGAGAACTAATTTTATTCCACCGTTGTTTGAAATTTCAACAAGTTCTCTCACCATATATTCAGTCCAAATAGAAAACGGCATTTCTAAAAGAAGTGTTTTACTTCCCTCAATTCTTAATGCTTTAAGGTCAGCCATTCGGCTTATCCCTTGGTAATACCTGACTTCAGCCCCAAGCACAACTTCGGGAAGATTGTCACCACACATGATTTTTAGCCGATTAAACGACTCGTTTCGTCTTGCTAAAAAAGATTCAACCGACTCATCATTTGCATAAAAGTGCGGTGTTGCAACAACCGTTTTTATTCCATCGGCTGCTTGCATTTCTAACATTGAAATACTTTCCGCCACGTCATGACTTCCGTCATCCATACCCGGTAAAATATGACAGTGCCAATCTATCACTTTTTTGTATCCTTCGGTTCACTCTGGTAGTATTTATAATACTTATAATACTTGTATTTTTTGTACTTACCGTAAGAACCGCCACCTGCTTTAGACTCGTTCATAACGCAACCAAGAACATTGGCTCCCGAAAGTTTTAACTGTCTGAAACAACGCTCCAATTCCTTTTTTTCGGTATAATCTTCGCGAATAACAACTATCATACCGGAAATAAGACTTGAGATTGAAACAGCATCAGATACAATGTTGACCGGCGGAAGGTCAATAACGATATAATCAAAAACTTCTCTTAGTTGATTAAGAACATTTTCCATTCTGCTTGAGCCCAAAAGTTCCGAAGGGTTTGGCGGAACGTCGCCCGAAGGCAAAACAAACCAATTACTCAACAAATGTGACTGAAACTCAGATATCTGTGCACCCTTACCTCTTAATAAATCAGCAAGTCCGGGTGAACTCTCAATTTCTAATTTTTTTGCAATTGACGGTATTCTGAGGTCGGCATCTATGAGAAGCACCTTGCTTCCCTTTTCGGCAAAAACATATGATAGGTTAACAGCCGTTGTGCTTTTACCCTCACCGCGCATTGAACTTGTAACACCTATGACCGGACATTTTTCATCCTCAGGAAGGGTAAAATCAAGATTTGCACGAATCAACTTATACTGTTCAGTTGCCGTAAACTCCAAATTTTTATGCAACGTTTTCTTATTTACTATATTGCCCAACATGAAACTTCTATGTCGGTGTTTTCTTGAAAACAATCCCATATTTAATTACCTCCCTCTCCTTAGTTGTGCGATTTCTTATGCTTTTTATAATAATATCCATAAGACTTGTTTCCGGTATTAATAAGGTCGGGAACTTTGCCCAGTATCGGATAATCGTATGTTTTAAGAACGTACTCTTCATCGTGAATTGTATCATCCATCAAAGCGGCTATTGTAAGAATTACCATTGATATGAGCATACCCAAAATAAAACCAACCGCTGTATATTTTGTAATACTTGGGGCAATCTTTTCAATATCAGGTACCGCCGAATCAACAACCTCCATCGAAGCGCCATCGATAATTTCAGAAATGCGTACAGGCAAAATCTGCGCTATTACATTGGCAATTTCGCTCGCCTCGTAAGGGTCTTCACACGTAACCGTCACACGCATAATTTCAGTATCGTTAGAGGGCGCATAGTCTATCATTTCAGATAATTCTTTCCATGAATATTCAACATCGGCCTTTTCTATTACGCGTTCCAATGTGCTACGGCTATCCAAAATTTCGCCATACGTCCTGACAAGACTTTGTGCAGCGGTAAGTTCAGAAGAACTAATGCTGAAATTCGTGTTGCCGAGCGAAAACGAACTGTTGTTAACGTATAGTTTTACATATGCAGAATATGTAGGAGCGATAAGAAAAGAAGCAACGCAAAAGCCTATTACCGCTGCAAGTATCCCGCATAATGCAATAAGCCACGCCCTTTCCCACAACGACTTTACGATATGCAAAAAGTCAATTGTATAATATTCCCTCTTGTTATCTTTATTTTCCATTAACTTCATCGCTCCTTTAAAACTCTGTCCAACAAAATTTCTATAAAATAAAAAATTAATATTTCAATCAATAGGAATGTGAAACACTTATTCTACTATATTATACCTTTACAAATTTATAAGTTTGTTTTTTAGGACGTATTGTCCATAATTTGCAGGTTAAACGTTACACATATTTAGGACTAATAGTCCTAATTTTAAGTAGGACAGTTTGTCCTTATGTATACTGTTATGGGTGATATAAAGTGAAATTACGTATTCGTGATTTGCGTGAAGATAACGATTTAACGCAAAAAGATGTTGCGGATTTTTTAATTTGCGACCAATCCTTGTACTCCAAATACGAGCGAGGAGAACGCGAACTACCTCTGCAATTTGCTTCTAAACTTGCAGATTATTACGGCGTAAGTGTTGATTATTTACTCTTCAGAACAGACATACGCAAACCCTACCCAAAAAAGAACAATTAATTTTCTTTATATCTTTTTACTAATAGTTTGGCTACTTTCTACACCTAAAAAACGAAAACCGTGGTAACGAGGACGTATACCGCGGTTTTATTAACACATTAGACTGTAAAAATTTGCTTTTTAAGCCATTTCATTTATAAGGGTGAAAACTTGGGTTTTGCCGGTTCTTACCTTAAATATAAAGTCACCAACGTCTGCAACAGGCTCGGCAGTGCAAACACCTGCCAATACCTCTTGGTCGGAGCCAAAATGGTTATCGGTACCCGCAAATTCAATAAGTTTATAATGCTCAGCATAAATTTTTGCTAACTTATTCTCGTCATCGGTGCGGCAAGCGTT
>JAZQDU010000023.1:0-57260 GCA_045546915.1 Acutalibacteraceae bacterium
CCCCAATGTGGGCAAGTCGACGCTGATGAACAAGCTCGTGGGCGAGCGCATATCGATCGCTACCTTCAAGGCGCAGACCACACGCCACCGTATCATGGGCATACTCAACACGGAGGACATGCAGATTGTCTTCTCTGACACACCCGGTGTGCTCAAGCCCAACTATAAGCTGCAGGAGTCGATGCTGCAGTTCTCAGAGTCGGCACTGCAGGATGCCGATGTGCTCATCTACGTCACCGATGTGGTGGAGAAGGCCGACAAGAACCAGGAGTTCCTGCAGAAGGTGCAGCGCATGGACGTGCCCATCTTGCTGCTCATCAACAAGATAGACCTGAGTAATCAGAACGACCTCACCACACTTGTGGAGGAGTGGCATGAGACATTGCCCAAGGCAGAAATCATACCCATATCGGCATCGAACAACTTCAACGTGGACGTGGTGCTGCGCCGCATCAAGGAGCTGCTGCCCGATAGCCCGCCCTACTTCGGCAAGGACCAGCTCACCGACAAGCCCGCCCGCTTCTTCGTCACCGAGATCATACGCGAGAAGATACTCCTCTACTACGACAAGGAGATACCCTACGCCTGCGAGGTGAGCGTGGAGCAGTTCAAGGAGACCGAGAAGAGCATCCACATCAATGCCGTCATCTATGTGGAGCGCGAGTCGCAGAAGGGCATCATCATCGGCAACCAGGGCAAGGCCCTGAAGAAAGTGGGCATCGAGGCACGCCGCACGCTGGAGCAGTTCTTCGGCAAGCGCATCTTCCTCGAGACCTTTGTGAAAGTAGATAAGGACTGGCGCAACTCTGACAAGGAGCTGCGTAGCTTTGGATATAACCTTGAATGAGGGAAGAGGGAATAGGGAATAGGGAAGAGGGAATAGGGAAGAGTGCAACAATAGCCTCGCCCTTCAACTCTTCACTCTTCACTCTTCACTTTTCACTCTTCACTTTTCACTCTTATCTCTTTTTTCAAAACTTGTCGATTATTGTCGGCAAGGTTTTTATTTTTTATTATATAATATTATACTCTCACTTATTTTGTTTTTCAATCTTATTCTAAGTCAACTTTGGCTCAAAATTTATCTACATATTGTAATCGCGCCTTGAAAATTTGGTCGATTTAAAGTATAATTATTATACTTAAAACTTTGGGAGAAAGAAATGACAAACGTTCAAAATGAATTTATAAATTTAAGGCAACAAGCCATAAAAAAGTTTTTCAACCGATGCAACGAACGTCAGTTTGAAGGCATTGTGACGTCTTTGGGACCCGTTCTGATTTTAGCGGGTGCCGGTTCAGGCAAAACCACCGTTCTTGTAAACCGAATTGCCTCTCTTGTAAAATTCGGTGAGGCTTTTTATTCCGATTTTGTGCCCCCGTTTATTAACGAACAAACGCTTTTACACGCACGTGCAATGGTAGCGTCGGGTGATTTTACGGACGACGGCGGGATTTTTGGCGTAAACACAGCAAAACCTTGGGAAATTTTAGCAATAACCTTTACAAACAAGGCGGCGGGTGAACTTAAAGAACGCATCTCGGCAATGCTCGGTCAAGAAAACGGGCTTGACGTTTGGGCAGGCACTTTTCACTCGGTCTGTGCTAAAATTTTGCGAAGATACGGCGACCGTTTGGGCTATTCGTCACACTTTACTATTTACGATACCGACGACCAAAAACGTCTTATGAAAGAAGTCTACCGAGAAATTGAATTAGACGAGAAGTTTTTACCCATAAAATCTACCCTTTCGGCAATTTCTAATGCTAAAGACAATCTTATTTACCCGTCACAATTTAGTGAAGAAAACGCAGGTGACGTAAGGCTTTCTAAAATCGGCAGAGCATATAAAAAATATCAACAAATGCTCCATGATGCCGATGCGATGGACTTTGACGATATTATTGTAAATACCGTTAAACTTTTTAAAGAAAACCCTGACGTACTCCAGTATTACCAACGCAAATTCAAATACATAATGGTAGACGAGTATCAGGATACCAACCACGCACAATACGTACTTGTAAGTACACTTGCCGAAGCACATCGCAACATCTGTGTTGTGGGTGATGACGACCAGAGTATCTACCGTTTCAGAGGGGCTACCATCGAAAATATTTTGAGTTTTGAAGAGCAGTACCCCGATGCAAAGGTTATCCGTCTTGAGCAAAACTACCGTTCGACCAACATTATTTTAGAGGCGGCAAATGCCGTTATTTCGCACAACGAAGCGCGAAAAGGTAAAAATCTCTGGACAGCGTTTGAGGGCGGAGATAAAATTGAAGTTTTCACCGCCGCCGATGAACAAGGCGAAGCCGGTTTTGTGGTTGACACCATTTTAAACAACGTTGCGTCCGGCGGAAAATACTGTGAAAATGCCGTTCTTTACCGAATGAATGCGCAGTCGAACTCGATTGAAAACGTGCTTGCACGTTCGGGCGTTCCATATAGAGTTGTAGGCGGTCACCGCTTCTATGACCGCAAAGAAATAAAGGACTGTATTGCTTATCTTAATGTTATCGCCAACCACGGCGACAAGGTTCGTTTAACCCGAATAATCAACGAGCCCAAACGCGGAATTGGTGATACAACCGTTAAAAATGCCGCCGATATTGCCGAAAATCTTGGCATTTCTTTATTCCAAGTTTTTAAAAATGCCGCCGACTACCCAACCATTTCACGAGCCGCTGTAAAACTCAAAAATTTTACCGATATGATTGAAGAACTATCAAAAAAAGCAGAGGAAATTTCGCTTTTAGAACTGTTCAACGAAATGCTCGACAAAACGGGATATATGATGTCGCTTATTGCCGAAGGCCGTGAAGGTGCCGACAGGGTTGAAAACGTTAAGGAACTGGCATCAAGTATTGCGCAGTACGAAAAGGAAAATGAAGAGGCTTCACTTAGCGGATTTTTAGAGGAAGTTGCGCTTATCAGCGACATTGACCAATTTGATTCTGATGCCGATGCAGTTGTTCTTATGACCATTCACTCGGCAAAAGGACTTGAATTTGAAAACGTATTTTTAGTCGGTCTTGAAGAAGGTATTTTCCCCGGCAACCAATCGATTTACGGCACACATGAGGATATTGAAGAAGAACGACGTCTGGCTTATGTTGCCATTACAAGAGCCAAAAGAAAACTGTTTATTTCAAACGCTTATACCAGAATGCTTTACGGTCAAACGGGCAGAAATCTGCCGTCAAGATTTTTGGAAGAAATACCGCAAAATCTTTGTAACATCAAAAATATCAATAGATTCAGCAGCAGTTTTGGAAGTGTTGAATTCAGATACGGCGGTACTTTGGGCAATTCTTCGTCAGTTTCTAAAACACATTCGGTTGCAAAACAAAAGTCTTCCCCCTATTTAAAAACCGGCGTTTACGGGGCAACATCCAAACCTTCGGGCGAAACCTTTGCCGTCGGCAACCGCGTAAAACACAAGGCTTTTGGTGTTGGAATGGTGTTATCGGCAACGCCCATGGGCAACGATACATTATTGGAGATTGCTTTTGACGAAAAAGGCACTAAAAAATTAATGGCAAACTTCGCAAAACTCGAAAAATTATAATTTTTCTTTTAAGGCACTACGCAAAACACTCACGCAGTGCCTTAATTTTTTTTGCAAAAAATAAAGAAAATACAAATGCTTGCACCAAAACCGACATTATTGTCCTAAAAAGTAAATTTTCAATACATCTGCACAAAAATACCGACGTAATTCCTCCCAAAACACCTATGAACAACGGTTTTAAAATCCAATTAAAAACTTCTAATGTAATACCCGAAGATTTTATCAAGCACCTTAACGACAGTGAACTTGTAAGGCAGTTACTGACTATCATTACGGCAAGATACCCCTTTATGCCCGACAACGGCAACAAAATAAAAATGGAGGTTATTCTGACAGCAGAATCGCACAAATTAAACCAAAACATATCCGCCTGACGGTCTAAGCCCTTTAAAATGCCTGCCGACACGCTTTCTAAATACATGAAAGGAATTATGGGCGACAGAATTTTTATAGCAAATCCAACGTCGGTATCGTTATAAAAAAGAGCCGCAATATCATAAGAAAAAAACCAAAAACAAACCGCAGTAAACACCGATAAAATAAGGGTTATTCCCACTGATTTTTTAACGGTGTTTTTAATTTTCAGCGTGTTATTAAAGGCATTAGCGCAAGAAATTTCGGGAATTAACATGGTTGAAAACGACGTTAAAAACGAAGCGGGAAAAAATATCAACGGCAACGCCATGGAGCGTATTGCACCAAAAAGTTCAAGACCTCTTTGTTTTGTTCCGTAAAATAAAGACAACCTTAACGGCACCAAAATATTTTCTGCCGTATGTAAAAAGGACGAAAGATAACTACTGCCCGTAATAGGTAAGGCGATTGTAATTATTTTTTTGATAATACCTGTTTCGTCAATCTTTGTTTTTTTGTGTTTGTTATCTTTTTTATAAACAATGTAACTTACTAAAAAAGACACCGCTTCGGCTACCACATCGCCTATCATCACCGCCGACACGGCATAGGTTAAACCAGCCGTTAAAAACTTATCGAGCAATATAAAAATTACGGTAATTCTGACGGCTTGTTCAAACAGTTGGATTAACGACGGTTCGAGTGTTTTTTGCCGAGCCAAAAAATACCCTCTGATACACGATGAAAGTCCCATAAACGGAAGTGAGAACGAAAGTATTTTAAGCGATAAAGCACTTCTTACGTCACCTATAAAACGAACGGCAATAAATTTTGCACTGAAATTTAAAACCACTAATGAAATAACCGATAAAACTAAGGTTAAAACAAATGCTTTTTTTATTATTTTTGAAATTTTATTTTTTTCATTTGTTTCGGAAACAAGCCTTGTAACGGCTGTTGAAATGCCGGATGTTGCAAAAGCGGCAGCAAGAATATAAACCGAAAAAATGAGTTGATAAAGCCCCATTCCTTCAGAACCGATTTTATTAGCCAAATGAATTTTAAATATTATTCCTACACTTCTGAGTACTAATGATGTTACTATTAATACTACCGTATTTTTCAAAAAAACTGTTATTTTCATAAGAAAAATATATGCAAAGGAAAATTGTTTTATTTTATGTAAAATAACAAAAATTTGATAAGTAAGAGCAACATTGTACCAACTTTTTATAAATAAAACACAACGTAAAATTTAAGGCTTAAATTTTGTTTATTTTTATGTGTTTTTAAGGTAAATTTTCCACCGATTTTGCTTGATTCCGAAATAAAAATATGGTATAATTTTAGTGTAAATTTGGCTAATTTTAGACACCGCAAAATTTGCTTTTTTTACAGTAAATTTAATATGACTTTTGCACCGTTTTAAGTTTTAAATTTTCTTTTAAACTTAACGGTTTTACTCTGAAATTTATAAGAAAGGAATTTTTTAAAATGTCGATTAATTCGATAAATGAATTATGGAACAGTATATGCAACAACTGTCTTGAAACCGAAAAAATCTCCGAAGTGGGACTTAAAACCTGGATTTTAGACCTTGTTCCCGTTTCAACCGATAACGGTATATTTTTACTTACAACCAACAACGATTATAAAAAGAAAACGATTGACCTTTATTACAAGGCAATTTTAGAAAAAGCCTGTGAGGAAACCTGCGGTTTACCCATGACTATTGAAATTTCAGTCAAGGAAGATGAACCGGTAGAAACCGAAGTATTAGGTACCGATGAAGGTTATACTTTTGATAATTTTATTGTTGGTTCTTCTAACAAATTTGCCCATGCCGCTGCTATGGCAGTAGCCGAAAAACCGTCTTCAAACATTTATAATCCTTTGTTTATTTACGGTAATTCGGGCGTTGGTAAAACTCACCTTGTAAAAGCAATAAAAAACAGTATAAAGAAAAATTTTCCTAACTATAACATTTTATTTATTACCGGTGAAGAATTTACGAATGAACTTCTCCAGGCTATAAGAAACCAGTCTACCGAAGTTTTTCACGAGCGTTTTCGTTCGGTTGATGTTTTGCTTATAGACGACATTCATTTTATTGCCGGCAAAGCATACGCTCAGGAAGAATTTTTCAATACATTTAATTCGCTTTATCCCGAAAAACAGATTATTGTTACTTCCGACCGTTCACCAAAGGAAATAAATACCCTTGAAGACCGCATAAGGTCACGTTTTGAAAGCGGAATTTTGGCTGATATGTCAACACCTGATTTTGAAACAAGAGCATGTATTTTAAAATCCAAGGCTGAACAATACGGCGTTAATTTAAGTGATGACATTATTTTTTATATAGCAGAACAAATAAAAAGTAACGTTCGTCAACTTGAAGGTATTATCAAAAAACTTTTTGCTTATGTAACAATTCATTCTAATAACGTTACTTTACCGCTTATTCAAGGTTATATTCGTGACGTAGTGCATGAATCACTTCCCGACCCCATTACAGTTGACCGAATAGTTACCGAAGTTTCGAGAACTTATAATGTTTCGATAGACGATATTTTTTCAAAGAAAAAATCGGCGGATATTGCGTTTGCCAGACAGGTTTCTATTTATATAGTTCATCAGATGATGGATATGTCTTCAACCGAAATAGGTAAAAAGTTTTCAAAAGACCATACTACCATTCTTTATACCGTTGAAAAAATCAAAACTCTTCTTAAATCTAATGAATCTCAGAAGAAACTTATCGACGATATTATGAAGAATGTCAAGTCTTAAAACTGGTTACTTTTGTTGACATAACACTATAAACTTTTCCACATTTCAACAACTTTTAACAGAAAGTTTTAAACAGGTATTGTTAATAAAATTTTAAATTAAAATTTTCATTTAAAACTGTTGAAAATATGTTAATAAAATTTTTGCTATTATTTGGCTTAAAATAAGGTATTTCGACACTTATCCCCAATACTAACCATACTAATACTACTACTATTTTTAATTAATAATATAAAGCGGAGGTTTTTAAAAAATGAGGTTTTTAGTTTCTCGTGAAAAATTATGCGAAGCAGTTACTAATCTTTCCCGTGCAGTAGCAACAAAGGCTACCTACCCTGTTTTAGAGGGTATTCATATGACCGCTTCAAAAGACGGTCTTAAAATGATGGCATACAACCTTGAAATTGGTATGACCAAAACAATAGACATTACTTGTGCAGAAGAAGGAAGTATTGTTTTTAAAGCAAAACTTTTAGGTGATATTTTAAGAAGTATGACCGGTGATAGTGTATCTTTTGAGGTTAATGACCGTCTTGTTTGTAAAATAAAATGCGGTTCTTCTGTTTTTGATGTTTTAGGTATGCCTACTGAAGATTTTCCTGAAATGCCAACTGTAGAAGACAGTGAAAAAATTGTTATCCCCGGTGAAAGTCTTAAAAATATGGTAAGGCAAACTATTTTTGCCGCTGCTTCTCCAGATTTACAAAAACCTCCTATTTATTCGGGACTTTTGTTTGATATTAAAGATGATGAAATTAGTATGGTTGGTGTTGACGGTTTTAGATTAGCCGTAAGAAAAGAAAAAATTAATATAGGAGCTAATAATTCATTTGTAATTGCTGCAAAAACAATTAATGAAACGGTAAAAATTATCAGTGAAGAAAATGAAGATATTGAGTTTTTTGTTGGCAAGCGTCATGTTTCAATGTGTGTTAACGGTTATACCGTTATTTCTCGTAAAATTGAAGGAGAGTTTTTTGATTATAAAAAGACTATTCCTAACTCTTTTGCAACAACAATTAAGGTCAGCACTAAAGAATTGATTTCGATTATTGAAAGAATTTCACTTATTATTAACGACCATTTAAAAACTCCTACAAGATGTAATATTGGCGAAAATGAAATAGTATTTTCATGTTCTACCGGTCTTGGCAGAGCAACTGATACTTATAAAGTAGAAGTAAACGGTGAAGCTTTTGAAATTGGAATAAACAGTCGTTATTTACTTGATGCCTTAAAGGCTTGTGAAACTGATGAAACAATAATTAATTTTAATGGGCCTTTCTCGGTCATTATTATTAAACCTATTGAGGGTGACGATTATCTTTATATGATGATGCCCACAAGATTGAAGGCAGAATAATGGAAAATATAAAAATTCATACAGATTTTATAAAATTAGACGACCTTTTAAAATTTTCAGGATTAGTTGTTACCGGCGGTCAGGCAAAGGCTGTCATTTTAGAAGGTTTGGTAAAGGTTGACGGCGAAGTTTGTTTAATGAGAGGAAAAAAACTTCGCGGTGGAGAAATTGTTGAATTTGAAAACCAAAAAATTAAGGTCATAAAGGAATGAAATTTAAAAAATTAGAAATTTCAAATTTTCGTAATATTGAAAATTTGGAAATTGAACTTTCAGACGAAATAAATGTGATTTATGGTCAAAATGCTCAAGGTAAAACCAGCATTTTAGAGGCTTTATGGTGTTTTACGGGCGCTAAAAGTTTTAGAGGCTCTAAAGACAGTGAAATGATTTGTTTTGGCAAAGAAAGTTCTAAATTAAAATTACATTTTTTTGATGATGGAAGAGACCAAAATTGTGAAATTAATATTGAAAAATCGAGAACTGCGGTTTTAAATGATGTAAATTACGGTTCTGCTTCTAAAATTGCGGGAAAAATTTATTCAATAGTTTTTTCACCTAATGACCTTAATATAATTAAAGACGGTCCAAATTTTAGAAGAAAATTCTTAGATACTGCAATTTTTCAACTTTATCCTAAGTATATAGATATTTCAAGGCGTTATTTAAGGGCGGTTGACCAAAGGAATAAAATTTTAAAGGAAATAAAATTTAATCCTAATTTAAGTGAATTTTTAGAAGATTTTGAAAATGAAATAGTAAATTTTGGTGCCGAAATAATTGAATACAGAGAAAATTTTGTAAAAAATTTAAAAGAATTTTTACCTTCTATTTATAACGGTATTTCGGGCGGAAAAGAAAAAATAGATGTTATTTATGAAACTACCGCTTCAAAATCAAAACAAGAATTTAAAAATTTACTTAAAAACAGTTTAACTTCTGATTTACAAACACTTTCTACATCAATAGGTCCGCATCGCGATGACATTGATATTAAAATTAATGGAATAAGTGCAAGAAGTTTTGGCTCTCAAGGGCAAAAGAGAAGTGCTGCTTTAGCATTAAAATTAGCCGAATCGGAAGTTATTAGTAAAATTACCGGTAAAAAACCGGTTGCGTTGCTTGATGATGTAATGAGTGAACTTGACCCTGACCGTCAAAATTATATTTTAAATCATATTTGCGACTGGCAGGTGTTTATTACCTGTTGCGACCCTTCAAATATTGCAGGTCTTAAAAAAGGCAAAATTTTTGAAATAGAAAACGGCAGTCTTAAATCTTTTAAAATTTTATAGGTGGTTTTATGTATCTGCATTTAGGTCAGGAAAAGGTAGTTAATACAAAAAATATTGTTGGAATTTTTGATATGGATACTTCTACTGTTTCAAAATTTTCAAGAGAATTTTTAAATTTAGCCCAAAAACAAGCAAGAGTTATTAATGTTTCATATGAACTTCCAAAATCTTTTGTAGTTTGTAATGAAAACGGAAAATTAATTGTTTATATTTCTCAGTTGTCATCCATAACCTTAGAAAACCGTTTAAGAAAGCGATTTGATTATTAATTATTAATTTTTAAAATAAAGAATGTTTTTAAAAAGGAGAAGAAAATGAGTAACGATTTAAACACTCCGGTAACAGAAAATTATGACGAAAGTTCCATACAGGTTCTTGAAGGACTTGAAGCGGTCAGAAAACGTCCCGGTATGTATATCGGTTCAACCGGAGAAAGAGGTCTTCACCATCTTGTTTATGAGATTGTGGATAACTCTATAGACGAGGCATTAGCAGGTTATTGCGATAAAATTGTAGTAGAACTGCATGATGACGGAATTATTAAAGTTATTGATAATGGCCGTGGTATACCTGTTGGTATTCATCCTCAAAAAGGTATTCCTACTGTTCAGGTTGTATTTACAATTTTGCATGCAGGCGGAAAATTCGGCGGCAGCGGTTATAAAGTATCGGGCGGTTTGCACGGTGTTGGTGCTTCGGTTGTTAACGCTCTTTCTTCGTGGCTTGAAGTTGAAGTTAAAGACGGTACTCATATCCATAAACAAAGATACGAAAAGGGTAATATTGCTACTAATCTTCAAATTATCGGCGATACTTCTGAAACCGGTACTTCGGTAACCTTTAAACCTGACCCTACCATTTTTACCGATACCACTACTTATGATTATGATACGCTTAAAAACCGTCTTCGTGAGCAGGCTTTTCTTAACGCAGGTATAAGAATTGAACTTAAAGACTTAAGAACTGATGTATTTGAGCCTAAATGTGATGAATTTCATTATGAAGGCGGTGTAAAATCATACGTTGAGTATTTGCTTAACGGTATGAAAAAAGAGAGCCTTAATAATGAAGTAATTTATCTGTCGGTTGCTAAAGAAGACCAGACGGCTGAAATTGCTATGCTTTGGTCAACCGCTTATGACTCTAAAATTATGTCATTTGCCAATACTCTTTATACAGTTGACGGCGGTACTCATGAACAGGGTTTTAGACAAAGTCTTGCTAATACTGTTAATAAATATGCTTTTGATTTTAAACATTTAAAAGACGGTAATCCAAGGCTTAAAGGCGAAGATATTACCGAAGGATTGGTTGCAGTTGTTTCGGTTAAACTTTCGGATGCGCAGTTTGAGAGTCAGACCAAAGCAAAGTTAGGTAATACTTCTATCGGTAAACTTGTTCGTGACCTTGTAAATGAAAAACTTTACGAATATTTGGAAGAACATCCACAGGAAGCCAAAATTATTATTGATAAATCTATTGCTTCTTCAAATGCTCGTGAAGCCGCTCAAAAAGCAAGAGATGCAAGCCGCAATAAATCGGGTATTGGCGGTAAAACAAGAATGCCTGAAAAACTTAAAGACTGCATTTCGGACGACCCCTCAAAAACCGAAATTTTTATTGTTGAGGGTGATTCTGCAGGCGGTTCGGCAGTTGAAGGCAGAAATTCTACCTATCAGGCAATTTTACCGCTTTGGGGTAAAATGCTTAACGTTGAAAAAGCAAGAGACGATAAGGTTTACGGTAATGATAAATTAACTCCGGTTATTGTTGCATTAGGTACCGGAATCGGTGAAAATTTTGATATAAATAAACTACGTTACGATAAAATTGTAATTATGGCCGATGCCGACGTTGACGGTAGCCATATCAGAACGCTTCTTTTGACGTTTTTCTTCAGATATATGCCTGAACTTATTGAAACAGGTCATATTTATCTTGCACAACCGCCTTTGTTCAGAGTTTCAAAAGGTAAACAGCATTTTGATGCTTTTACCGACGAAGAAAAGGCAATGTATATTGAAAAGTTTGGCGGAAGTGCCGACGTTCAGCGTTATAAAGGTCTTGGTGAAATGGACCCCGACCAACTTTGGGAAACAACCCTTAATCCCGAAACCAGAACTTTTTTAAGAGTAACAATGTCGGATGCTATGCTTGCTGATGAGACGTTTACCATGCTTATGGGCGACGATGTTGAACCCAGAAAAATATTTATTGAAGAAAATGCGGTATTTGCTACCGACCTCGATATTTAAGGAAAGGAGAGAAAATATATGGCAAAACAAGAAAAGGTATATTGGCCCGAAAGTGAAGAGACCAATATTCAACCGGTTGAAATTGTTGACGAAATTAAATCAAGTATGCTTCAATACGGTATGTCGGTTCTTGTGGGACGTGCTTTGCCCGATGTAAGAGACGGACTTAAACCGGTTCACAGAAGAATACTTTATACCATGTATGAAAACGGCTTGACACCCGATAAAGCATACCGTAAGTGTGCTGATACGGTTGGTGCCGTGTTGGGTCGTTACCATCCGCATGGCGACTCGTCGGTTTATGATGCAATGGTAAGAATGGCGCAGGATTTTTCTCTCCGCTATCCCCTTATAGACGGTCACGGTAACTTCGGTAATATCGATGGATATCCTCCTGCTGCTTACCGTTACACCGAGTCTAAAATGAACCGTTTATCACTTCATATGCTTGACGATATCGAAAAGGATACGGTTGATTTTGTTCCTAACTATGACGACCGCTTAAAGGAACCTACTGTTTTACCTGTCCGTTTCCCGCAACTTCTTGTTAACGGTTCTTCGGGTATTGCTTTTGGTATGGCAACCGAAATTCCTCCTCATAATTTGGGTGAGGTTATTGACGGTATGTGCTGCCTTATTGATAACCCTGAGGCCGATATGTCGGAAATTTGCGAGTTTATAAAAGGGCCCGACTTCCCTACCGGCGGTATAATTATGGGCAGAACCGGTATTAGAGCCGCTTATGCTACCGGTAAAGGTAAAATTATTGTTCGCGGTAAGGCTGAAATAGAGGAATTATCAAACGGAAAATTCCGTATTGTTATTTCTGAAATTCCTTACAAAGTGCGAAAAGAAGCATTAGTTAAGAAAATTTATGATTTGGCTGCCGAAAAAAGAGTCGAAGGCATTGACGACGTTGTTGACTATTCGTCTAAGCGTGACGGCGGTATCAGAATTGTTGTTGATGTAAAACGTGACGCTAATCCGCAGGTTGTACTTAACAAACTTTATTCTTATACCGAACTTCAGACTACTTTTGGTGCTAATCTTATTGCCATTGTAAACGGAAAACCGCAGATTTTAACACTCAAAGAGATGCTTCAAAACTGCATCGACTTCCAGTGTGAAATTATTGAGCGCAGAACCCGTTTTGATATGAAAAAGGCTCAAGAGAGAGCGCATATTTTAGAAGGACTAAAGATTGCTCTTGACTTTATTGACGAAGTTGTAAGCATTATCCGTACTTCTAAAACCATTCCTGAATCGAAAGAGCGACTTGCCGAAAGATTCCAGCTTGACGATATTCAGACCACAGCCATCGTTCAGATGCAACTTGGTAAACTTGCAGGCTTGGAAAAACAAAAAATTGAGGACGAATTGCAAGAAAAATACAACTTTATTAAAGAATGTATGGAAATTCTTGCCGACCATTCTAAGGTGCTTGATATTGTTAAAACCGAGTCACTAAATCTCAGAGATAAATATGCCGACGAAAGAAGAACCGAGATTTCGGCTGTTTCGGGCGAGGTTGATATCGAAGACCTTATCCCTGAGGAAGAGTGTATATTAACTAAAACGGTTGAGGGCTACATTAAGCGCTTGCCGTCGGATACCTATTCTACTCAGCACAGAGGCGGTAAGGGTATTACCGGTATGACCACCCGTGAGGGCGACATTGTTGAAAATATGTTCACATGTTCGTCGCACGATTATATCTTGATGTTCAGTAACTTGGGACGTTTGTATCGCATAAAAGCATACGAAATTCCCGAAGGAAGCCGTACAAGTAAGGGTATGAATATTGTAAATATTCTCCCCTTGATGACAGGTGAAAAGATTATCAATATTTTACCGCTTGATAATAAGATTGACCTTGAAAATCCGTTCTATGTATGTATGATTACTAAAAAAGGCACTATTAAGAGAACATCAATAGAAGCCTTTAAAAATGTTCGTAAAACGGGTATTATCGCCATTAATATTGACGAAGACGACGAACTTGCTTGTGTTTGCAGAACTAAGGGTGACGAAGAGATTCTTGTTGCCTCTAAAAAAGGTTTTGCTATCAGATTTAATGAAAATCAGGCAAGAGAAATGGGACGTACAGCCCGCGGCGTTCGTGCAATCAGACTCAGAGAAGGCGACGAGGTTATAGCAATGGTTGTCTGCAAAGACGGTCATGAGTTATTAACCGTTACCGAAACGGGTTATGGTAGAATTTCGAGTTTTGACGATTATCGCGTTCAATCGAGAGGCGGTAAGGGTATTACTAACTATCGTACTGCTAAATTCGGTGATGTTGCCGCCGTTATCGAGGTTGATAATGACCAGGATATTATCATGATTTCGTCGAGAGGTATTATAATCAGAATACCGATTGAGGAAATCAGCCGATTTGCAAGACCTGCCAAGGGTGTTAGAGTTATGAGGGTTAAGAGCGAGGATGGAGAAAGAATTTTGTCGCTCGCAACGGCCGTTCATGACGAGGGCGAGGTTACCGACCACCCCGAAGCCGCCGAGGCAGATGCAGGTGACGTTGGTACCGAAATCGACGAGCCCGACGACATAAATGAGGTAAATGAAACTGAAGAATAAAACAAAACCGGCAGAGATTAAATCTCTGCCGGTTTTCATAAAAAATTATAAGGAGAATTTTAATTTATGTCGCTGAAATATAACAAAAATAATATAATTTTAGCTAAAAATTTAAGGAAAAATGCAACACCGCAAGAAAATCGGTTATGGTATGAATTTTTATCTAAATATGAAGTTAGATTTCAACGACAAAAAGCAATAGGAAATTTTATTGCTGATTTTTATTGCCATAAAGCAAAAGTGATAATAGAAATAGATGGCTCACAACATTATTCTGAAGAAGGTTTGCAAAAAGACGAGTATCGCACAGAAAAATTAGAAGAATTTGGTTTGACCATTATCAGATTTACAAATTGGCAAGTGAATAATAAATTTACTGATGTATGTGAATATATTGATAGGTTTGTAAAAGCCTCCCTCCAAGAGGGAGGGGGACCGCGTTAGCGGTGGAAGGAGAATAATATGAAACTCGGTTTCGCACTCTCCCTCAGTCTCGCAAATGCTCGACAGCTCCCTCCCGGAGGGAGCTTATTTTTAATTAAAATTTAACCCTTGCTATAAAACTTTGATGGGTATTAGTGGTGCCGAGGATTATTTTTGCATTTTCATCATTTGCAACCGATAATTCAAGCGTTTCGTCGGGTAAAACCTCATTAATGTAATTGATTTCAAATTCTTTTATCGGGTTTTTGAGTGTGTCGTAATCAAGGCAATCGAGCGAAATATCGGCATAAACGGTGTTGTTTATGTGCCCGTTGTAATCAATATCCGAAAATTTGGTTTGGCGAAGCAAAGTTTTCTCGAAATTTTCGGGAACAGGTAATTTTTGTGGTTTTTCGCAGCCGTTTATAAGGTCTGTATTATACAAAAAGTCGTTAAACCCTTTTATTTCGCTTGGTCGAACTATTTTTCGTTCGGCAAGGTTTAAAACCGCTAATTCTGCTTTAGTTTCGGTCAAAATTTGACCGTTCTCATCAGAAATTATGTAATTTCGATAAAATCTTACACCTTTTAACTCGCTACACCAAGTAGTGAGTTTAATTTTTTGTTCACTAATCGGCAACGAGTGGATTAATATTTTTATTTTCGTAAAAATGAAAGAAAGCCCTTCATCTCGCATTTTATTTGACGAAGTACCAAACTCGTTTATGTGAATCTCCCCTATTTCCTGGTTGTATTTCAAAATAGAAGAAATTTTTAAACGGTTATAGCGGTCAACATCAAAAGTGCTGACCGCCATTTCGGTTTCGTATGCAGTTTTTTCTAAAATTGCACCCATTTTATTACTTCTTTACGATTTTTTCCATACCGCCCATATAAGGTCTTAAAGCCTCAGGGATACGGATGCTGCCGTCTTCTTGAAGGTTGTTTTCAAGGAAAGCGATTAACATTCTGGGTGGCGCAACAACTGTGTTATTAAGAGTGTGGGCAAAGTAGTTGCCGTCTTTGCTCTTAACACGGATTTTAAGACGACGAGCCTGCGCATCCGAAAGATTTGAGCAAGAACCAACTTCAAAATACTTCTTCTGTCTTGGTGACCATGCTTCAACGTCAATCGACTTAACTTTAAGGTCGGCAAGGTCGCCTGAGCAACATTCAAGAGTTCTTACGGGGATATCCATCGAGCGGAACAAATCGACAGTATTCTGCCAGAGTTTATCAAACCAAACGGGTGATTCTTCGGGCTTGCAAACAACTATCATTTCCTGTTTTTCAAACTGGTGGATACGGTAAACACCGCGTTCTTCAATACCGTGAGCGCCTTTTTCTTTGCGGAAGCAAGGTGAATAACTGGTTAAAGTGTAAGGCAACTTTTCTTCAGGGTTGATGGTATCAATAAATTTACCAATCATACTATGCTCCGAAGTGCCGATAAGGTAAAGGTCCTCACCCTCTATTTTATACATCATGGCGTCCATTTCGGCAAAACTCATTACGCCGGTAACAACGTTGGAACGAATCATGAAAGGAGGAACGCAATAGGTAAAACCGCGGTTAATCATAAAATCGCGAGCATAAGAGATTACTGCCGAGTGAAGACGAGCAATATCGCCCATAAGATAGTAAAATCCGTTACCGGCAACCTTTCTTGCGCTGTCAAGGTCGATTCCGTCGAATTTTTCCATAATTTCGGTGTGGTAAGGAATCTCAAAATCGGGAACAACCGGCTCGCCGTAACGCTTTACTTCAACGTTTTCGCTGTCGTCTTTACCAATGGGAACCGAGGGGTCGATGATGTTGGGAATGGTCATCATAACCTTCAAAAGTTTTTGTTCGTATTCTTCTTCTAATTTCTCAAGTTCTGTAAGACGATTTGCAAACTCGGTAACCTTTTTCTTGGCTTCTTCGGCCTCATCCTTTTGACCTTTTGCCATAAACATACCAATTTGTTTTGAAATTGCGTTTCTGTCGGCTCTTAAAGCGTCGGCTTGGCGCTGATATTCTCTTTTTTTAGCATCAAGTTCAATTGCCTCATCAACTAAAGGCAATTTTGCGTCTTGAAATTTATTTTTAATGTTTTGTTTAACAATTTCGGGGTTTTCTCTAACAAATTTAATGTCTAACATTTTTACAGTCTCCGTTCTTTTTATACTATATATAGTGTTTAATTAATTTAATTACACTATATTTTGTTGTCTTCACTAATTATGAAAATTACAATATCGAGTGCAGTTGCTATGGCTAAAAACAGTTCAAACTCATTAAATACAAGTCCTAAGGCAATGCCCACCGCCAGAATAACGAGCGATAAGATAATGTCTTTCAGCCGTTTTGATTTTGCTATGCGTTTTATAATTTTTCTTGCCGTTGCGGACGCATTTTTTAGAGAGATTTTTTTGTTTTTATGTTCATTCATTGTGCTCACCGGCAAGTTTTGAGGCTATGTCAAATAGGTCATCGTCGTTGAAAAATTCAATCTGCAAGGTACCGTGTTTACCGTTGCCCGAAATTTTAATCTTCCTGCCTAATGTGCCGGTTAATGCTGCCTCGGTTTCAATGTAAAGTTTATTTTTTAGTTTTGGACGTTTCATTTGAATACCGGGTTTTTGCTGTTTTGAAATATTTTCAATATCTCTGACCGAAGCGCCGCTGATTGCCAATTGCAACGCCTGTTTTCTGATGTCTTCATACGGAATTGAAAGCAAAGCCCTTGCGTGACCTGAGGAAATTTCACCCTTTTTAACGGCTTCGGTTTCCTCTGCATTGAGTCCTGAAAGTCTTAAAGCGTTAGCAACCGCCGAACGAGACTTGCCTACCCTTGCAGCAACCTGTTCTTGGGTGAAACCGTAGGTTTCCATAAGCGTTTTGTATCCCAATGATTCTTCAATCGGGTTTAAATCTTCACGCTGTAGGTTTTCAATAAGTGCCAGTTCCATTGTTTCAAGGTCGTCCATTTCGCGGATAACCACAGGAACCTTTTCAAGTCCTGCAAGTCGGCTTGCACGCCAACGACGTTCGCCCGCCACTATCTGATAACTGCCGTCCTGCATTGGTCTTACAAGCAACGGTTGGATAAGACCGTGTTTCGCAATGCTGTCGGCTAACTGATGCAGTTCTTCGTCTTTAAAATCCTTACGCGGTTGGTCGCGGTTGGGAACTATTTGCGAAAGCCTGAGTTCCATACTTTGTTTGCCCGGTGTTGAATTTTCTTCAAAAAGCAAGTCAAAGCCGATACCCTCTTTAAGCCCACCTTTTTTTGCAGCCATATTCTTTCTCCTTTATTTTTTATTCCTCTTTACAAATTCTTTAGATAAATCGTTATAAGCATTTGCACCTTTGCAACGTGCATCGTAATATTGTATAGGACTACCATAACTTGGGGCTTCTGAGAGCCTTACACCACGAGGTATTGTGGTTTTGTATAATTCTTTGGCAAAATGTTTCTTTATTTCGGCTACGACTTGTTGCGTTAAATTCAGCCTGCCGTCAAACATTGTGAGCACAACGCCCTCAAGATAAAGGTCGGGGTTATAGGTTTGTTTGACGCGTTTTACGGTTGAAATTAATTGAGCCAATCCTTCAAGTGCATAGTATTCGCATTGTACCGGAACCAAAAAAGCATCGGCAGCGGTTAAAGCGTTTATTGTGATAAGTCCCAGTGATGGCGGACAATCTATAAATATGTAGTCAAAATCGTTTTTTACGAGCGATAACGCGGTTTTTAGCCTACTTTCGCGCTGTTGAACGTTAATCAGTGCGATTTCTGCCCCTGCCAAGTCGATATTTGCAGGTATAACCGATACGTTTTTAAATTTAGTATCGATTATCGCCTCTTTTGCATGCGCGCCCGTTGTAAGCAGGTCAAAACTTGAATATTCAATCTCTTTTTTCGATATTCCATACCCGCTTGTGGTGTTTCCTTGCGGGTCAGCGTCAATTAACAGGACTTTTTTGCCGCAAATTCCCACACCTGCGGCAAGATTTACGGCGGTTGTGGTTTTTCCGACACCGCCTTTTTGATTTATTATAGCAATTATTTTACCCAATTTACTATCCTCCGTATCGGTTGGGTTTATACGTTTATATACATTATTATAATAAGAGCGAGGCGATTTGTAAAGTGCTAATATGTATTTTTTGCAATGTTTCACGTGAAACATTGCAAAACGGTTTTAATCAGATTACTTAATGTGTGGTTTTGTGACGAGAGATGCGACCAAACCGCAGGTTATAGCGGCAGTAATACCGCCTGCAGTTGCGGTAAGGCCTCCCATCAAGGCACCGATTAGCCCGTGTTCGTCAATCGCCTCTTTCACTCCGTTTGCGAGAGAGTAGCCAAAACCGGTAAGAGGTACCGTAGCACCTGCACCACCCAACTTTACAAGCGGTTCGTAAAGTCCTATTGCCGTTAATGTTACGCCTAACACGACATAGGTTACTAATATTCTTGCAGGAGTCAGTTTTGTTTTGTCAATCAGAATTTGTCCGATGGCACAAATTAAACCACCCACCCAAAATGCGTTAAAGTATTCAGTAAACATAAATTATCCCTTCATTGTTTCACGTGAAACATTAATGACCTTTCGTATTATTTATACCCGTTCTAACAAACAGTCTTGAAAAATCGCGAGCGTTAAAGGGAATGACAGGATATAAATATCCCCTGCCGCTGAGCGTTTTAGAAGTCCCTGCAACGATGAGTACAAGCAATATTCCGGCAAAAAAGCCCCAAAAATCGAATAATTGGCTTAAAATTAATATAAATATTCGACTGAATTTTAAGGCATAGCCCATTTCGAAACTTGGCTGTGCATAAGACGAAATAGCAACAAATGCCATATATATAATGGTTTCGGATACAAACCAGCCGGCATTTACGGCAAATTCGCTTAAAATAAGACCTCCTATAATGCCGAGTGATCCCGAAAGTGTATTTGGCGTATTTAGTGATGCCAGACGTAGACCGTCAATTACGAGTTCAAGTAATAGAAATTGCACAAAGAACGGTAGCGAATATTCTTCGGTTGTATTTATAAAACTTAGCCAATTCGGGAGTATCTGCGGATTATTGAGTAAAATCAGCATAAACGGTGTCATAATGACGGTTAAAACAGTAACAATGTTGCGCAAAAAACGAACATATGTTCCTGTAAGCGGTGGAAAGTAGTAATCGTCGGTCTCCTTAGAAAAATCGGCAAAAGAGTTCGGGAAAACCATTACAGACGGCGAGTTGTCCATTATAAGCAGGACTTTGCCTTCAAGCAGACATGCGCTTGCGAAATCGGGACGTTCGGTAAATCGGACTTTAGGGAACGGATTGAAGAATTTAGACGGAATGAGCACCTCTGATAAGGCTTGTGAGGTCATTGATATGCCGTTTAGGTTGACATTTTTGAGTTTGTTTCTTAAATTTGCCACTAATTTTTCGTCTGCTTTGCCGTCAATATAAGAAATTGCCACATCAACCTTGGAAGATTTGCCAACCTGATAGTATTCCATACAGAGTTTTGGGTCTCTGATGCGGCGGCGAATCATAGCAGTGTTGAAGATGAAAGTTTCGACAAATCCGTCGCGCGAGCCTCTTAGTGAACGGTCTTTTTCAGGCTCGTCAATGCTTCTGACGGGATAGGTACGTGTGTCGACAAGTAACGCGTCAGAAAAACCGTCTATAATGATAACCGCTTGTCCGGAAAGCAGTTGAAGAGTTATTTTTTGAATGTCGGATTCGTGACCGACCTCAACGTAAGGCATTCTAAAAAGCGAGAATTGATGCATATCGGAGAATTTGGATATTTCTTTAGGCGTGGTTTTGTATAAAAATTCGAGTATTTTTTCAAAAACCTCGTCTTTAATGAACCCGTCGATAAAAAATAGGGAACATTTTCGCTCGGCGATAATTAAATCACGTCGAACAATGTCAAAATTTTTGGACAGGTTCAGTAGGGAAGAGAGCGCCGTACAATCGGCGGTATAGTTACCGGTCATAATTTGAGCCCCTTGTGTTTTTAGGTTATTTTTTACCAAAATACCGGATATATGTGCGCAAAGCACGAGTTTACATAATGTTAATTATGTAAACCAAAATCGAACAATTTAATTATTAAAAATTTTTAATTTTGCAATTAGATGGTATATTTGGTTGATTTAAGCAATTATATTCTGTATAATTAATATGGATTAATGTTATGGCTATCCATATACAATAATAGGGAGTGGTTTTGGTGAAGAAAATTTTATCGATACTTTTGTGCGTAGTCTTGTTACTCGGTGTAATACCGATGTCGGTATTTGCGACTGAAGAAAAGCAAAGCGGCAAAGAGTTTGAGATGTTTTCAGATAAACCTTATGAATCTTGCGGTTCGGTCAACACTTTGCGTCAGTATGCCAACTTAAGTGATTTAAGGCAGACCTTGTTTAACGGGTTTTATAATTGTCAGGAGTATATTTATCTGTCTTCGTTTAATATTCCCGATTCGCAAAGAACAGCATTATTTGAGTTTATTTGGGATGAAATGGGCGAATGTTTCCACGTGGGTTCATTAGGTTATGCTTCGGGTATGCTTAAAGTATTCGATTATACGTATTCGGCCTCAGAGTATCAGCAAATGTATGCCCAACTTGTCGCTGCTAAGGACGAATTTTTGGTTGGAATAAAAGGGAATAATACGTTAAACGACGCAGATAAGGCTCTTTTAATCCATGATAAACTTGCCTTAATGTGCGAATATGATTATTCTTATACCAATTATGATTGTTACGGCGCATTGGTTAACGGCTCAACCGTTTGCCAAGGATATGCGGAGGCTTATGATTATTTGCTTGAAGAAGTAGGGATTGAAAGTTATCTTTGCGAGTCGGATACCCTTGTGCATGCATGGAATATTATTTATATAGGCGGAAGGCCGTATCATGTTGACGTAACATGGGATGACATTGCTTGGGCTTCCGGCAAACGTGGAGTAGAAGGTGCCGTTTCGCATGAAAACTTTTTGCGTTCGTCAAACGGTATATACGCAACAGGACATGAAGCCTTTGACTACGACGTATATCCTACCGACACAACATATGACAACTACTATTGGCAAAATTCCGAGACTGCTTTTCATCTTATAGGTAATAAGATTTATTACATTGATAATGTAAACTCTAAATTAAAGACCACCAATGGTACTGAACTTTGCAGTGTTTCGAGTACGTGGTATGTTAAATCCGGTGGTTATTATTATTTAAGAAACTATTCAAGATTGTCGACCGACGGGGTTAACCTTTATTATTCGGTAGCTGACTCGGTATATAAATATGATATAGCAACCGGTCAGTCAACCCAGATTTTTAAGCCCGATGTAGATGAAACTTATTATCATATATACGGTTTTATTTATGAAGACGGTTATCTTGTCTGTGATATAAATGAAGAACCGCCCGCATCAAGAAGTGACGTTCTGCAACAAGTAAAAGAGGCTTATTGCGTTGTCGCTCCTAACGGTACAACCATTACCAATAATTATGAAGGAACAGCTATAATTTCTCAGGGCGGGGAAATGGCTGAGTACATCTTCACTCCGACCACAACAGGCGAATATGTGATTTACTCTACATCGTCCGAAGATACAAGAGTATATTTGTATAATTCGAATTACGTTTTAATAGATACTAATGATGACGGCGGAGAAGACTATAATTTCCGTCTGCAATGCAGGTTGACTGCCGGTGTGACATATACATTTAAATTTGGATATTACAGTATAACAAAAGTGGGAACAATTCCGTTTTGCATGGGAGGGGCATACACCTTAACATATAATGCAAACGGTGGAAGCGGAGCGCCGTCGTCCATAACGAAAGATTTTGCTTTTGTATTTAACCTCAGCACCTCGGTACCTACGAGGGCAGGGTACAGATTCTTGGGCTGGTCGACCAACAGAAACGCTACCGAAGCAGAATTTAATGCAGGACATGAAATTAGGCTTTCGGGCAACACAACGCTTTATGCAGTATGGCGTTCAAACGGTGTTCCTGCGCTTACCATGAACAGTACCAACAAAGCAGTAATTTCAACCGGTGGGCAGGAACAAAAGTACACCTTTACTCCCACAGTCAGCGGAAAATATGTTATTTATTCGACAGGCAGCGCGGATACAAAGGTATATTTGTATGATTCCGATGGTTTGGAAATTGCTTACGATGATGACCACGGTGACGGTACTAATTTCTGGTTGGAATATAATTTGACCGCCGGAACAACATATGAGTTTGGTGTTAAATATTGGGGCAGTTCCAAAACGGGAACAATTACCTTTAAGTTTGGCAGAGTTTATGCGTTTTCATATAATGTAGGCAGTGGTTGGGGTGCACCTGAATCACAGCCAAAATACTACGGTCAATCGTTGACTTTAAGTAGTAAAATGCCTAACCGAAGCGGATATGCCTTCCTCGGTTGGGACACTTCAAAATCTGCAACTACCGTAATATACCGTCCCGGTGATATAGTTCCTACCGGTGGCAATACTACGCTTTATGCAGTTTGGAAACGACTTACCCCGACTTACAACAATACATACAATACTGCAACGGTTACGGGTTGTGATAAAAACGCGTTATCGGTTACCGTTCCGTCGAGTTTCACTTATAACGGTAAATCCTATAAGGTCACCGCTATCGGTTCAAGTGCTTTCAGAGACTGCACTAAACTCACATCGGTAACTCTTCCAAACACCTTAAAGAGCATTGGCGGAGCGGCTTTCTACGGTTGTTCATCACTTACTTCAATTACAATTCCTAACACTGTAACCAACATAAGCAACAGTGCATTCTACCTTTGCACAAATTTGCAAAACGTTACACTTTCCAAAAACGTAAAAACCTTTGGCGAGTGGGTATTTGGTTATTGTACATCGCTTGAAACAGTAACAGTTCCTGAAGGAATTACTACCCTTGGAAAACACACTTTCCGTGGTTGTTATAAACTTGAAACAATCAACCTTCCCAGCACATTAATAAGTATCGGTAATGCAGCATTCTATAATTGCCGTGCACTTAAAAACATTAATATTCCTACAGGTGTTACAAACATCGGCAACTATCTTTTCTATAACTGCTATTCACTCGAAACAATTACATTACCGAACGCAAAAAGAATAGGCAGTTATGCGTTCCAGAACTGTTCAAAACTTGCAACAATTTCTATACCTAAAACGCTTACAACGGTAGGTCAGTATGCCTTTAACGGATGTAATGCTTTAAGCACCGTTAATTATGCAGGAACTCAGGCAAACAAAAATAATATTTCTATTGAAACATACAACGTAAGGTTTAAAAACGCTACTTGGTATTACAACAGATAAACAAGCAACGCATGACGTGAATTAATATTGCAAAGGTTTTGAATAAATTGAAAACGACCACTCTCAAATTAATGAGGGTGGTCGTTTTATTGGTTTTTATTTACTGTTAAACTGTTTTATGGCGTTTAGGGATTCGTCGCTTATGCCGTGTTCCATTTTGCAAGCGTCTTCAACTGCTGTTTCGGGGCTGACACCAAGTTTTATGAGAAAATCGGTCAACTGTTTATGCCGGTCGTAGATTTTTTCGGCTACTTCTTTACCAATTTCGGTTAAAATTAAGTGACCTTCGCTGTTTACGGTAATATAACCGCCATTTTTTAGCAAACTTACAGCGCGGCTAACACTTGGCTTTGAAAAGCCCATATATTCAGCAACATCTAACGAGCGAACAGAACCGTTTTTATTAGTTAATACTAAAATGGTTTCAAGATACATTTCGCCTGATTCTTGCAAGTGCATATTTTTCACCTTTGCTTTATGTTTTTTTAATTGTATCATATTACATACGGGTTTTCAAGTGTGGTTTTTTTGATGTTTTTTAAAAAATGTATTGACAAAATTAGGAAATGGTGTTATTATTTGTTCAGTTAGCAGAGGCTAATTAATTTTTTGTTTTTTGGTTAGCATATGCTAACAAGATTTTATTAAAAGGTGAATACAAATGAATTTAATGACTGCAGTCGAGGGAAATGAGTATATTGTTGAAAGCATTAATACAGGTGATGAAGAAGTTGATGCTTTTTTGTTTTCTCTTGGCTGTTATGTAGGCGAGTCTATTACGGTTGTTTCGCGTTCGAAACATGGATGCGTTGTTTCGATTAAGGATGGCAGATATAGTATCGACAAGCAGTTAGCCGAGGCTATTATTGTATAATATAAAAATAAGCTACGGTTTATTTTTTTAGCCCGACAGTTAGCGGTCGCTAACTACCTTTTGCGTTTTTTTGATAGTATTTATATAGTTAAGAAGTAGGAGGATGAAACCCATGAGAATTGCTTTAACAGGCAACCCAAACTCAGGTAAGACCACAATGTATAATGCTCTAACCGGCTCTAATGAAAAGGTTGGTAACTGGGCAGGTGTTACCGTTGACAAAAAAGAACGCCTGATTAAGAAAACGTATACAGGAAGTGAGCAGATCACTGCCGTTGACCTTCCTGGCGCATATTCGATGTCTCCCTTTACTAGTGAGGAGAGTATTACAAGTTCTTACGTAAAGAATGAAAATCCCGACGTAATCATTAACATCGTGGATGCGGATAATTTAAGCCGTAGCCTTTTTTTTACCACACAGCTTTTAGAACTTGGCATTCCTGTTGTTGTTGCTCTTAATAAGAGCGATATTGGCAAGAAGAAAGGCAACAAGATTGATGCTGATGCTCTTTCCGCAAAACTTGGATGTCCCGTTGTTAAAACAGTTTCCACTTCTGCAGATGGCTTGAAGGCTCTTATTGAAACTGTTGTTGCAAAAGTGGGTAAAGAGCAGACAGCACCTTACATACAGGGCGACATTGACCTCACCGACAAGGCGGTTGTTGAATCCGCTGACCGTAAACGTTTTGCGTTTGTAAATAACATTGTAAAAGGGGTTGAAACACGTAAAGTTCTCACCAAAGATAAGAACTTCGGTGATAAGATTGATGCCGTTCTAACAAATAAGTGGCTTGGTATTCCGATTTTTGCTGCTGTAATGTTCCTTGTGTTCTATATTTCTCAGACAACACTCGGCACTTGGATCGCCGAAGGCGTAGAAGTTGGAGATACCTTTATCCCCGGTCTTGTACCTCTGCTTGAGATGTTCCAAGGATGGGTTGGCGGTCTGCTTGAAAATGCCAATCCTCTGATTTCTGCTATTCTTGTTGATGGCGTTATCGGCGGTGTGGTTGCCGTTGTTGGATTCTTACCTCTCGTTATGGTAATGTATTTCCTCATTGCTCTTTTAGAGGATTGCGGATATATGTCGCGTGCAGCGGTTGTACTTGACCCGATTTTCAAAAAAGTAGGCCTTTCCGGTAAGTCTGTTATTCCTTTCGTAATTACCGTAGGTTGTGCCGTTCCCGGCATTATGGCAAGCCGTACTATCCGTAATGAACGTGAGCGCAGAGCGACTGCTATGCTTGCACCGTTTATGCCTTGTGGTGCAAAGATTCCCGTTATCGCCCTTTTTGCAGGCGCATTCTTTGAGGATGCTTGGTGGGTTAGTGCTTTGATGTATTTTGCAGGTATTGCCCTGATTTTCCTTGGTGCATTGCTTATCAATGCAATTACCGGTTACAAGGCAAGAAAATCCTTCTTCATTATCGAGCTTCCCGAGTACAAGGTTCCTTCATTTTGGGGTGCGTTTAAATCTATGTGCTCTCGTGGTTGGGCTTACATTGTAAAAGCTGCAACCATCATTCTTCTATGCAATATGGCAGTACAGTTGATGCAGACATTTACTTGGGGCTTTACCGTTGCAGAGAGTGCAGACAGTTCTATTCTTGCATCGATTGCTTCTCCTTTTGCTTATTTGCTTGTTCCGATTGTTGGCATTCTCTCTTGGCAGTTGGCGGCAGCAGCAATTACGGGCTTTATCGCAAAAGAAAATGTTGTTGGCACTCTGGCAGTTTGCTTTGTTGGTCTTGAAAATCTGATTGACACAGAAGAACTTGCTATGATGGAAGGTGCAGGCGCGGAGGTTGCAGGTATTATGGCAATCACTAAGGTTGCAGCTCTTGCATACTTGATGTTTAACCTCTATACACCTCCTTGCTTTGCGGCTATTGGTGCTATGAACGCTGAAATGAAGAGCGCTAAATGGCTTTGGGGCGGTATTGGGCTTCAGTTTGCTGTGGGTTACACGATATCGTATCTTATTTATACAATAGGAACGCTGGTAGTTGGCGGAACACTTAATGTTTTACCTGCGGTTATTGGTTTTGTTGCGGTGCTCTTAATGTCTGCTTTTGTAATAGGCTTGATTATAAAAACAAATAGCAAAATTAAACAAGAGCACAAATTAAAAGTTTAAAACACTAAGACGGTATGTTGAGGATTATTTATGCTTAATATAGTTATTATTTTAATCTTAACTTTTATTGTTATAGGTGCTGTGTGGTATCTTATAAATGCTAAAAAGAAGGGAAACAAATGTATAGGTTGCCCTGGAAATTGCAGTTGTGAAAATAAATGTAATAAAAAATAGAACCTCGTCAGAGGTTCTATTTTTTTAGTCTTTGCTTGTCCATGCGATTCCTAATATCCATCATTCGCACATCGGTTTCGTGTATGATTTGGGCGCATTCCAAAAGTTCGTTGCTTATGTCTTTATCCCAGATGTCATCTTTTTTATATTTTAGATCATGCTCTACGCTTGCCCATGAGTCCATGGCTATGGTGCGAAGTTGTATTTCCACACGCATGTTCATAGTTTTGTCTGAAAAGAAAACCGGTATTTCGATTATCATATGATAACTTCGATAGCCGTTTTCTTTTGGTGATTTTATGTAATCTTTAATTTCAATAACCTTAATATCGTCTTGACGCGCGAGCATTTTGGCGATTTCATAAATATCATCAATAAACGAACATATAACGCGTACTCCGGCAACGTCATTAAGATTTTGCATCATGCTGTCAACCGTAACGTCAAATCCATGTCGGTTTAGTTTTTCGACAATGCTTAAAGGACTTTTAATTCTTGTCTTAACCGATTCAATTGGATTACGCTTATAACGTACCGACATATCGTTATTGAGAACTTGCAACTTGGTTTGCACCTCTAAAATTGCGCATTCATAACGCATAATCATTTCTCTATATAGTTGTAATTTGTCGAAATATTGTTCGGCTCCATCGTTGTCAAAATTATGATTAAGAAAGTTCGATTTTAGTTGATTGTTTATCATAAATGCCTCTATTTAAATTCTATATTAGCAAGTTTTCGCATTTCAAACATCGCCTTGCATACATCGAGTGCTAGTTTGCTTGTTCTTTTATATTCTTCAGCGTATTTTTCGGGTTCGGTGATGTAATTGTAAAAATCAACCGCCTCATAACTCATAAGTTCATGCTTTTGCATATCACCCGATAGTTTTGTTTCAGTTCCGTCAGTTAGTTTTAGCACCATATCAGTTTGTTTTGAGATTGATGGGATTATTATACTGCCGTTGTCACCGATAATTTCCGAGCCTATATGACTTGTGCCTGTTTTTGAATATGTGAGTTCGACGGGAAAATCATCATAATGGAAGATGGCACCACCTTCACCATCGATACCGTTATTGAGTTTTACACAGTAGGTGTAGATTTTGTTAGGCTTACCAAAAAGGTCAATGCAGGGGTACACACAATATATACCTAAATCCATCAATGCACCGGTTGCCATTTTAGGGTCGAAAATATTCTGCTGTTCACCGCTTTTAAAACTATCATATTTAGTTGAACGTTGTGAAAAATCAAAACGCGCGTGACTGATTCTGCCGATTTTGTTTACAGCGTCAATCAAAGTTTTCCGGCAGGGTAGGTGTTGAGCCATAAGCGCTTCCATATAAATAACGCCTTTTATTCGAGCAAGGTTTTGCAAAGCCGAGAGTTCCTCGGGAGTGACAGTAATAGGCTTTTCACAAATTACGTGTTTTCCGTTTTCAAGCATTAATTTACTTTGAGCAAAATGAAATGAATTCGGACTTGCAACATAAACAGCGTCGATTGTAGGGTCTAAAGCAAGTTTGTTTAGGTCGGTATAAACCTTGTTGCAACCGAACAATGCACCAAATTCGGCACCTTTTTCATAGGTCCTTGAATAAACGGCGGCAAGATTAAATTTGTCTTGATGAAGCATGCAACCGTTTATAAACGACCTTGCTATCCAACTTGAACCGATAGTCGCGTAATTAATCATAAATCAACACCTCTTTTTTTAAGTATATCATATTTTTTTAAATTTACAATAATCATCATTTAAAGGACTTGCAAATTATTTGTAAATAAAGTATTATATAATTAAACTAAATAGTTTTGGAGGAAAATTTATGAAGTTAGGTGTTTTTACAACCCTTATGAGCGATATGCCTTTAAAGGATGCTTGTAAGTATTTTAAATCTATCGGTTGTGATATGATTGAAATTGGTTGCGGCGGTTATCCCGGCAACGCTCATGCAGACCCTGAAAAGTTACTTAACGATGAGGCTGCTTTTAACGAGTTTATGGCTACCATTAAAGATGCAGGGCTTGAAGTTAGTGCGCTTTCGTGCCATGGCAACCCTGTGCATCCGCAAAAGGAACTTGCCGAAATGTATGACAAAACCATCCGCAATACCATTCTTTTGGCTGAAAAGATGGGACTTCATCAGATTAATACCTTCTCAGGTTGCCCCGGTGACTGTGCTGAATCCAAGTATCCCAACTGGGTAACTTGCCCTTGGCCTGAAGACTTTTTGGCTATTCTTGATTGGCAGTGGAACGAAGTACTTATTCCTTATTGGAAAAAGACTGTAGAGTTTGCAAAAGCTCACGGCGTAAACAAGATTGCTTTCGAACTTCATCCCGGTTTCTGCGTTTACAACACCGATTCTCTTAAGAAAATTCGTGCAGCAGTAGGCCCCGAACTTGGCGCAAACTTTGACCCAAGCCACCTTGTATGGCAGGGTATGGACCCCGTTAAAGTTATTAACGAGATGGGTGACGCCATATTCCACGTACATGCAAAAGATTCGAGAATTGATAAGTACAACACTGCTATAAACGGTGTTCTTGATACTCAGAGTTACGGCGACCTTAAAAACCGTTCTTGGCTCTTTAGAACTGTTGGCTATGGTAATGACGAGGCATACTGGAGAGATATTATCAGCGCTTTAAAACTCAATGGCTACGATTATGCTATCAGCATCGAGCATGAAGATGCTCTTATGAGCAAAACCGAGGGCCTTGAAAAAGCTGCCAACTTCTTAAAACCCCTTATTATCGCCGAGACTGCAGGCGAAATGTGGTGGGCATAAGTTAATTAAATAAAATTGGAACCCTTGCTTAATGCAAGGGTTCACTCATATAATAAAACACTAAAAGGTGATTTCTTTGCAATTTTCTAAATTAAAAGATTTAGGGGTTGAGGTAGTTCATTTTAATGTTACCGATTCGACTAATTTAAGGGCAAAAGAGGTAGCACTTAAAGGGTATACTTCACCTGTGCTTTTTGTTACCGATAGTCAGACTGCGGGAAAAGGCAGAATGGGCAGAAGTTTCTATTCGCCCGATGGTACAGGGCTTTATATGTCGTATCTTTATAAAGTGACCGGCAATTTTGCCGATAATGTGACCGTAACAAGCGCGGCAGCGGTGGCGGTTGTAAGAGCAATAGAAGAACTAACCGATTTAGAGCCCAAAATAAAATGGGTAAATGATATTTATGTAGACTCCAAAAAAGTTTGTGGAATTTTAACCGAAGCCGTTACCGATAAAAATGGAATCACTTCGGTTATAGTGGGAATAGGTTTAAATATTAATACTACCGATTTTCCACATGAGTTGACGTGTATTGCGGGGTCGCTCGGTAAAACTATGTCAAGAGAAATTCTTGCCCAAACGATTGTAAAGCATTTGCAAATATTGATTAGTCAATTGTCCGACCGGACTTTTATTGAAGATTATATAAAACATTCGGCGGTTTTAGGCAAAGAAGTGGTTTACATAATACACGGAGTTGAACACACCGCAACGGCTGTTGGGATAGATAATAACGGTGGCCTTATTGTAGAACACAAAGACGGTGGCAAAACCACGCTGTTTACAGGCGAAATTTCAGTTAAATTAATATAAGGGCGGTTTATAAATCGCCCTTTTTTATTTCTATAAAACACCTCAAAGTGCAGTGTTAAAAGAGTTGCGATTTTAACATTTTGCGCTTTGGGGATTTATTATTTTTTTAGCATTTTATACTTGCACTTATGATGCATTTGAGGTATAATAATTTATATTATGGAGAAGTGTATTTTGGAGAGATTTTACCTGTGATAGATAACGTTAATTCTATAGATTTAAAGCACGAACTCGAGGTGCAATTTGGCTTTGCCGAACGGGTACGTCAGATAATAAACGAGCGGTATTCAAGCAAGCCTTTAGCCTATGTTCACACATATGGTTGCCAGCAAAACGTGAGTGACAGCGAACGTCTTAAAGGCCTTATGGAACTTATGGGATATGGGTTTACAGAGGACTTGAGCGAGGCTGATTTGGTGCTTTACAACACTTGTGCAGTGCGCGAGCACGCTGAGGATAGGGTTTTTGGCAATGTGGGAATACTTAAAGCCAATAAAAGAAAACGTCCCGGTATGCTGATTTGTGTTTGCGGTTGCATGGCGCAAGAACCGAGAGTGGCTGAAAAAATTAAAAAAAGTTATCCTTATGTGGATATTCTTTTTGGCACACACGTAAGGCATAAGCTTCCGGAATTTGTTTATCGTAGAATGACCGGAAGCGGTAGAATTTTTGAAAACCCCGAAAGAAATGAAGATTTTGTTGAAGGGGTGCCCATAAGACGTGACGGTACAATTAAATCTTGGTTGCCCATAATGCAAGGGTGCAACAATTTTTGCTCTTACTGTATTGTGCCTTATACAAGAGGTCGCGAACATTCCCGTGAGCAATCCGAAGTTTTAAAAGAAGCAAAAATGCTTATTGATTCGGGCGCTAAAGAAATTATGTTGCTTGGCCAAAACGTGAATTCTTACGGCAGAGGTTGTAAAACACCGACCGATTTTCCAACACTTTTAAGAGCGGTTAATGACCTTGAGGGTGATTTTAGAATTAGGTTTATGACGTCACATCCAAAAGATTGTTCGGAAGAATTACTTCTTGCCATGAGGGATTGTCAAAAGGTTGAAAAGCATTTGCACTTACCTGTTCAATGCGGAAGCGACCGGATTTTGTCACTTATGAACCGTAGGTATACAAAAGACGGGTATTTAAAACTTATTAATAGAGCGCGTGAACTTATGCCTGAAATACAGTTTACAAGTGATATTATTGTTGGCTTTCCTGGTGAAACCGAGGAGGATTTTAATCAAACGTTAAACCTTGTAAAAGAGGTCAGGTATTATTCTTTATTCACCTTTATTTTCTCACCTCGACCCGGAACACCGGCGGCGGAGATGGAAGATACAGAGGATAAGAAGGACAAGTCCCGTAGGTTTGCCGAACTTTTAAGGGTTCAAGAGGAAATCTCAAAAGAAACCAACAATGCGCTTGTCGGCAAAACGGTTAATTTACTTATAGAAGAGTATGATAATGGTGTTGCCGTTGGCCGTTCGAGTGAAAATTTTGTGGTTCATCTTGAGGGTGAAACACTAAAAGTAGGTACATTTGTTGATGTGCAAATAACTTCATTCGATGGAATACTTCATGGAAAATCAATGTAAAACAAAAAGGAGATATAAAAATGGATATTATGGATGCAGTTCGCGCTTTGGGCGTGGCAATTCAAGAGGACGCAAGATATAAGGCTCTTGTAGAGGCAAGACGTGCTAACGATGCCGATAAAGAACTTCAAGAGATAATCGGTGAGTTTAATGTTGCAAGCATGAGCATTGATAATGAACTTGCAAAAGGCGATGAAAAGGACGAGGAAAAGATAAAGGAATATAATGCAACGCTTCGTCGCATTTACGGCAGAATAATGTGCAATGAAAATATGATTGAGTTTAACAAGGCTAAGGCCGAGTTTGAGTCGTTGATGCGTAAGGTCAACGGCATTATTGAACTTTCGATTGACGGTGAAAATCCTTTAACTTGCGAACCTGAAGAGGGTTGTACCGGCAGTTGTGCAACTTGTGGCGGTTGCCACTAATTTTTAAAGTAGAAGTCTAAAAAGGCTTTTGGAGGAATTGAAATTGGCTGAACTTTCACCTATGATGCGCCAGTATCTCGAAATAAAAGAGCAGAACAAAGACTGCCTTTTGTTTTTCCGTGTGGGCGATTTTTATGAGATGTTTTTCGACGATGCTATCAAGGCTTCGGAAGAACTTGAAATCGTGCTTACAGGCAAAGAATGTGGCCTTGAAAAAAGGGCGCCTATGTGCGGTGTTCCTTACCACAGTTGCGAAGGATATATTGCGCGTCTTATTGAAAAAGGTTATAAGGTTGCCATTTGCGAGCAGACCGAGGACCCCGCTACCGCAAAAGGTCTTGTACGACGTGACGTAATCAGAATAGTCACGCCCGGTACGGTTTTTGAGGACAGTATGCTTGATGAAACCCGTAACAATTATCTTGCTGCAATTTACTTTGAACGCAAGAATTTTGGACTTTGCTTTGTCGATGCTTCGACCGGAACGGTTAATGTTACTGAAATTACGGGTTCGGATGCTGAGCAACGCGTTATTGCTGAACTTGGTCGATTTAATCCCAAAGAAATAATCACTATCAACGGTATTGCCGAAAAAAAGGCATTGATGAATTTTGTCAAAGACCGCTTGCAGTGTTGTGTTACAGTGTTGCCTGACGAAAATTTTGATGATTCTGTGGCAGAACTTGAGGTTTGCAGGCAATTTGGCATTACCGGTAGTGCCGAAAAGGGATTTGCACCGTCTTCTATGCCTTTAAGGGTTGTGGGTGCGTCATTAGGTTATCTTAAAAGTACCCAGATGAGTGGGCTTGAACGTATTTCTGATGTAAATATTTATACCGACAATCAATTTATGCGTATTGATATCACCGCAATGCGTAATCTGGAACTTTGTGAGACCATGCGCGGTAAAGATAAAAAAGGGTCGCTTTTGTGGGTTATCGATAAAACTCGTACTGCCATGGGTAAACGCCTTATTCGTCGCTTTTTAGAGCAACCGCTCATGGAAAGAATGGAAATTGAAACAAGGCTTAATGCGGTAGAAGAGTTAACCGCCAACACGGTTTTATGCGGTGAAATAAGAGAGTTGCTTACCGGTGTTAAGGATATAGAAAGACTTATGACTCGTATTGTTTACGGAACTGCCGGTGGTAAAGAACTTCGTGCGCTTTGTTCTACGCTTTTTATGTTACCGCAAATAAAAGAGCAGTTGTCGGTACTAAAAAGCCGATTATTAAGCACTGCATGTCAGGATATTGACTTGATGCAGGACCTTTGTAAACTTATTGACGATGCAATAGTCGACGAACCGCCGTTTTCGGTTCGCGAAGGCGGAATTATAAAAGAAGGTTATAACGAAGAACTTGATGCTTTACGTTCTGATATGACGGGCGGTACAAGGATTATTGCCGAAATAGAGGCCAAAGAAAAGGAGTTAACCGGCATAAAAACGCTTAAAGTCCGTTACAATAAAGTTTTTGGTTATTATATAGAGGTCACCAATTCTTTCAAAGATATGGTACCTGAACATTACATAAGAAAACAGACACTTACAAACTGTGAACGCTATATTACCGATGAATTAAAACAAATTGAAGCAAGGGTTTTGGGCGCAAAAGAACGTAGTGCCGGATTGGAATATCAGATTTTTGACGGCATAAGAAAAACTGTTGCCGAAGCGTTGCCTCGTGTGCAAAAAACTGCTGACGCATTAGCACTTACCGATGTTTTAGCCTCGTTTGCCGAAGTTTCGGTACGTAACAATTACTGCCGTCCGTCACTTAACACAACGGGTTCGCTTAATATAGTTGCCGGTCGTCATCCGGTTGTTGAACTTTTGAGTTCTTTGCCGTTTGTACCCAATGATACCGTACTTGATTGCACAAATAACCGTTGTGCAATTATAACAGGTCCTAATATGGCAGGTAAATCAACATATATGAGGCAGGTTGCCATTATTGTGCTTATGGCACAAATAGGCTGTTTTGTTCCTGCACAGTCGGCGGATATTTCGATTACTGATGCTATTTTTACGCGAGTCGGTGCATCGGACGATTTGGCATCGGGTCAGTCAACCTTTATGGTCGAAATGAGTGAGGTTGCAAGTATTTTGAAAAATGCAACTTCTAAAAGTTTGCTTATTCTTGACGAAATTGGCAGAGGAACCTCAACCTATGATGGTATGTCAATAGCCCGTGCCGTGCTTGAATTTGTGAGTGATAAGAAAAAAATCGGCGCAAAAACAATGTTTGCTACCCATTACCATGAGTTGACGGCATTGGAAGGACAACTTGAAGGTGTAAAAAACTATAATATTGCTGTAAAAAAACGTGGTGACGATATTACGTTTTTACGTCGAATTGTTCGTGGGGGCGCAGATGACAGTTACGGTGTAGAGGTTGCCAAATTGTCGGGAATTCCTGATTCGGTTATAGTAAGAGCAAAGGAAATTTTGGCAGGGCTTGAAAATGGCGAAAGTGCGTTACCTCGTAATATCACGGGTGACGAAGCCGGTATGCAGATGACTTTCCAGTTGCATGGTGCCCGTCAAATTTTAGAAGAACTTAAGGTTTTAGACGTTAACACTTTAACGCCTATTGAATGTATGACAGTGCTTAATGATTTTGTTAAAAAAGCAAAAGAAACATGACGTGGAGGTGTTGTAGATGAAATTGGGTGGACGATATAAACAGGTTGGCAAAAAACGTCACGCGTTGCTTGATATTCCGTACGATGAAGTTATGGATACATTTGAGAATGCTTTGGCTAACAGTAACGAATCACGACTTGTTGCAAGTATTAATCACGAAAATGGAATTTTTAAAATAGAGTATAAACTTCGCGCTGATAAGAAGGATACATACGAAACTTTCTGCTTGCTCGTTGAGGTTATTGAACTTGATGACGGCATGACCAAGATAGAGTATGTGTTTGTGTACGACCGTGTTATGAGTTGGTATACAAAAGTGTTATCGATTATTTGTTTTGCAGTTCCGCTTTCGGCCGCGGCGCTTGTTTATTTTAAATTCGCAATGCGCGAGATGATTCATCTTGCATTATACATACCCTTGCTTTTAATAGCGGCGTTTGGAATTTTTTCACTTTTTGGATACAAAGAACGCCGTTCAGATATAGAACCTATGGTGACAGAGTTTGAACAACTTTTAATATCATCTTTTGAAGAATAATTAAAAATTTGAAAGGAGGCCCCGAAATGCCCGAAATTAAAGTGTTACCTAAACAGGTTGCCGAACTTATTGCGGCAGGTGAGGTGGTTGAAAGACCTGCCTCTGTTATAAAAGAATTGGTTGAAAATTCAATAGATGCGGGGTCTACCAAAATAACCGTTGAAATAAAAAACGGCGGTGTTACCTTTATGCGTGTCACCGACAACGGCTGCGGAATAGAACGTGACTTTGTTGCAACTGCATTTCTCCGCCATGCGACAAGCAAGGTGCGTGTTAAGGACGACCTTAATGCTATTGCTACGTTGGGGTTTAGAGGCGAGGCTTTGGCGGCAATTTCTTCGGTGTCAAGGGTTGAAATGATAACCAAAACCAAGACTGCCGAGATAGGCTCGGTCTACCGCAGTGAGGGTTCAAACGAGATAACTGTGGATGATGCAGGTTGTCCTGACGGTACGACCATTATTGTAAGAGACTTATTTTTTAATACTCCTGCACGCATGAAGTTTCTTAAAAAGGACGTTGCCGAGGGCAATGCTGTAGCGGCAATTTTAGACCATATTGCATTGTCGCATCCTGAAATATCGGTACAATTTATTCGCGATGGCAAAAATGTCATGTCTACACCCGGTGACGGTAAACTTCTTTCGGCAATATATTCGGTTTGTGGCAGAGAATTTGCTTCAACGCTTATACCGGTTGATTTTGAGTTACAGGGGATAAAACTCAGCGGTTATACCTGTAAACCGTCTGCTTGCAGACCTAAGAAAAACGCACAGTTTGTTTTTCTTAATGGTCGTTATGTGCGTTCTGGCACCGTTGCACAGGCACTGGATGTCGCTTATAAAAATTCAGCAATGGTTGGAAGATTCCCCGCTGCTGTATTACATCTTACAGTGCCGTTTGGTGCGGTTGATATAAACGTTCATCCTGCCAAAACCGAGGTAAGGTTTTCGGATGACCGCAGGATTTTTGATTGTGTTCATTATGGCATAAAAAACGCTTTGAGCCGTGGGGATGAGCGTCCCGAAATGAAAATCATAGAGAAACCGCGTCAAATACGCATGACTACCGAGGAATATCGTCAAACGGTATTGCCAGGGATAGAAAAAGCAAAGCAAGACCCGTTAAAGCAGTTTGAAAAACTTGTTTATGATACCGCCAAAAAAGCGCCACCTGTTGTCATGCACTCGCCGAGTGCTAAGAGTGGATATTGTGTTGACGTTACATCGGCTTTTGATATGCAGAATGAAGCAGAGGTTACTAAGCCAACTGCTCAGAAACCCGCTGAAGAAGTAAAAATTAGGGAAGAATTTGCAACAAAGCCGAATGTTTTGGATTTAATAGAGGACGAGCCGGCAGCAGAAAAGCAACCTGAAAATCTGACCGAAACAGCAGAGGAAGAAGAAATAAGATACATCGGTGAGGCGTTTGCCACCTATGTTATCGTTCAAAAAGGTCAAAGCCTTTACCTGCTTGATAAACATGCAGCACACGAGAGAATGTTGTTTAATAAGCTCAAAGCCGGTGAAGAAAGTTTTCAACAGATGTTGTTAACACCCGTTAGGGTTGTACTGAGCAAGGATGATTATACAGTAATAACCGAAAGTATTGATTTGCTTAATAAAGCAGGTTTTGAGGTTGAGGATTTTGGTAATTCGGCTGTTTTGGTGAGAGCAGTGCCGTCGGTACTTATAGACGAGGATGTTTCATCACTCATTTTTGAGGCGGCAGCAAGCCTTTCGTCAAAACAGAGTGTTGAAATTGAGCGACTTGAACGACTTTTTGAAACCATGTCGTGCCGTGCAGCGGTAAAAGCAGGTAATTTATCCACACCTAAAGAGTTGGAATTGTTGGCAAAAGCCGTTTTAAGCAACAAAGATATAATGTATTGCCCTCACGGACGTCCTGTGGCAATCGAACTAAAAAAACGTGAAATAGAAAAGCAATTCGGAAGGATACAGTAATGCAAAAACAAAGGGTGGTAGCCATTGTAGGGCCTACCGCATCAGGCAAAACGGCATTGGGTGTGCAGACGGCACTCAAATTTAACGGTGAGGTTATTTCAGCCGATTCAATGCAGGTTTATAATAATATGCCTATTGCATCAGCGTCACCGTCGGAAGAAGAAATGATGGGTGTAAAACACCATCTTATAAACTTTTTGCCGTGCACTCAGAAGTTTTCGGTAGCAGAATTTATAAAACTTGGCAAAGAGGCTATTGATGAAATTTCTGAAAAAGGGAAATTACCTATAATAGTAGGCGGTACAGGTCTTTATATAGATTCACTTTTACAAGGGGTTCAGTTTTGTGATGAGGATTCAACCAAAATCCGCGAAAAACTTGAAACGGAAGCCTGTGAAAAGGGTATAGAAGTGCTTTTTGAAAGGCTTAAAAATATCGACCCCAAAACCGCTGATAAATTACACATTAACGATAAAAAGCGAATAATAAGAGCGCTTGAAGTGTATGAATTTCACGGCAAAAGCATTAGTGAAATGAATTTAACTTCAAAACCGGAGCAGTCACCGTTTGATGTGGTCTGGATTGGGATTACCTATCGTGACCGCGAAAAATTGTATGAGCGTATCAATAAGAGGGTTGATATAATGCTCGAAAAAGGGTTGCTTTCAGAGGCTAAAACAACATATTTTGGAAATAAAGGCCAAACGGCAGTACAGGCAATAGGACATAAGGAATTTTTTCCGTATTTCGAGGGTGAAATAACTTTAGAACAAGCGGTAGAAAACCTTAAAACCGAAACAAGGCGGTATGCCAAGCGTCAACTTACATGGTTCCGTCGCAATCAAAAAATTAACTGGATATATGCTGATGAAATACCCGACATTGGGGCAGAGGCAGAGAGAATAATAAACACAATTTGAAAGGAAGTGTGACAATGAACAAATCGGTAGTAAGACTTGTGAAGTGGCTTGCAGGCTTTTTTATAGCCGTATTTATTGTCGCGCAACTTTATAATGTACTGATTAATCCCGTTACCACCGACACGGTTTATAATCACTCGTCGTTTTCGGGGTATAATGCTTTAGGATATATTATTCGTAATGAAACCGTTATAAATTCTAATGTTGACGGTGCGTTGGGGTATGAGGTCCAAAACGGGGGACGTGTTTCGAAAAAGGGTACTATTGCAAACATTTATCAAAGCAGTACTGATGCTGAAAATAAAGTGTTGCTTGAGCAACTTGACGAGCGCATACAGTCGCTTGAGAACATTCAAAGTTATAACGACCTTAATGCTGCTGATATTGGTGCACTTAAGTCAAATATTCATGTTGCGCTTATTTCTGCAATGCGAGGTACACAAAACGGTTACGTTGATACAGAAAATGCGTCAATCGAACAATTACTTGCTACCATTAACCGCTACCAGATAATAACGGGCAAGGTCAGCAACTTTAATTCGCTTATTAACTCGCTTAAAGTTGAAAGGGATGCGTTAAAGGCATCAATGACCGCACCGATTGACAGTATAAAATCTCCCGAATCGGGTTATGTTATCTACTCGGTTGACGGTTATGAAAACTCGGTAACTACAGCGGATGTTTCAACCCTTACGGCAGAGGATATGCAAAGCATTGCATATAGCCAACCGAGTGGTAACGAGGTATGTAAAATAGTAAGCGATTATGAGTGGTACATAGCAGCCGAAATGCCGTTTGACGAGGTGCTTAATTTAAGAGAGGGTTCTACTGTTACACTTAAAACAGCCTTGCCGTCATCACCTGAAATTAAGGTTACGGTTAAACATATTAATAAACAATCGGTGCAGGACAATGCAGTCGTGGTGTTCTCGTGCAGTAATATGAATACCGAACTTGCATCGATGCGTTGGCTTGAAATGACGGTTGTGTATGAGCAGTATGACGGTTTAAAGGTTGATAACCGCGCGATTCGTGTGGTTGACGGTGTTAAGGGCGTTTACGTGCTTACGGCAAGCCAGGTTAAGTTTGTTGAGGTTAACGTAATTTGGACAGGTGAAAATTATTCTATTGTCGAACGCCAAAGTGCCGATAAGAAGGTACTCAGGATATATGATGAGATAATTGTTAAAGGAAAGAATTTGTATGACGGAAAAGTTATCAACTGATATAGCGTCCCGGGTAGAGTGGTTTGATAAAAACTTTCTCGAAGTAACCGAGAAAATCAACGAGGCTTGTAAGACTGCGGGCAAGGAACCCAAAGAGATTATATTGCTTGCCGCCACTAAAACTGTACCGACCGAGGTTATTAATCACGCAATAAAGCAGGGGATAAATTATATCGGCGAAAACCGTGTGCAGGAGTTTTTGCAAAAGTTTGATGAACTTGATAAAACTGCTCACCGCCATTTTATCGGTCACCTTCAGACTAATAAGGTTAAGGATATTGTCGGCAAGGTAGAAATGATTGAGTCGGTTCATTCGTTAAAATTGGCGGCAGAAATTGACCGTGTTTCGGCGATAAAGGGTGTCGTGACCGAAATTTTGGTCGAAGTCAACATCGGAAACGAACAAAGTAAATCAGGTTTTGATGCAAACGAAGTTGAAGATGCGTTGTCGCAAATTGCCAAAATGGAGCACATTAAGGTCAAAGGATTAATGACTATACCCCCAATTTGTGAAAATAATGCGGAAGTTGCACAATATTTTGACAAAATGCGCAAACTGTTTATTGACATTAGGGGTAAAAATATGGATAATGTAAATATGGAATATTTGTCGATGGGTATGTCGGACGATTTTGATACTGCAATTTTGTACGGTGCCAATATTGTCAGGATAGGGACACGCCTTTTTGGACAAAGAATTTATAAATAAAAGCAAAGGAGAAAACATCAGATGAGCTTTTTTGATAAGATTAAGGACATCATGAGCGCTACCGACGAGGAAGACGAGTTTGAGGAGGCTGTGCTTCCTACCAAAGGCGAGGCTGCAAAGGAGGACTATTATTCGTCGTCTACCTCTCGCTTTGAACGTTATGAGAAGGAGAAAACCACTCAGTTCCCCAGTGACCGCAGAGGTAAAGCACAGAGCATAGGTACTGTTAAGACAGGTACTCAAATTCAGGTTGCTCTCGTTAAACCTGAGCGTTTTGACGATGCTATTGCAATTGCTGACCATCTTGCCGACCGCAGAACGGTTGTGCTTAACCTTGAGGCAACAGGAAAGGATGTTCAGCGCAGACTTATTGACTTCCTTTCGGGTGCCGCATACGCACACGGCGGAAGAATTAAGAGGGTTGCAAACAGCACTTTTATTATCACCCCCAGTAATGTTGATGTGATGGGTGAACTTCTTCTTGATGAAATGGACGCAAGTCAGTATATGTAATAAATGAACTCAGGCGAGAAAGAAATTCTTACAGCAAGGCTTAGGGATGCAGTTCGCATGAGTCAGGTACGAATGACACCTAAGTTTGTCGGGTTTCTCGATTCTTCAGGTGCCGCAGTAGCTTCCGCTGTTGCCAAAAACGAAAAGGCAGGGTGGAGGCTTTTCGGCGGTTATGAGGATGCCGAAAGAGTGTATTTCGGCGTCTTTCCCGATTGGTGCGATATTGATAATGAGTTGTTTCCTATAAAGAAATTACGTATTATTAATCGCAGTTCGCGACCACTTGAACACAGAGAAATCTTGGGGACTTTGATGTCGCTCGGCATTGAACGGGATACGGTAGGCGATATTTTGCCCGACCAAAAAGATGCTGTTGTTTTTGTAAGCGATACAGTGGCTGAGTTTATTGTTAATGAGGTGACTAAAATTGCCTCATGCGGGGTGGATTTAATCGTTGACGATTCGGATTATATGCCGGCACCCAAAGGATTTACCGAGTTGAGTGATACCGTGGCGTCGGCAAGGGTCGATGCGGTAGTGTCTTCACTGGCAAAGTGTTCAAGAAGTACTGCAGTTGAACTTGTTTTGGCAGGTGTGGTTGCAGTCAACGGTTTAGAGGTGCAAAAAGCATCTAAGGAAATAGCAGAGGGCGATACCGTAACTATTCGTAAAAAAGGCAGATTTATAATTGACAGTCTGTCGGGACATTCAAAAAAGGGACGGATTGTCCTTAAATACAGAAAATATAACTGACATTAACGGAGGAAACGAGAATGAAGACACCCGAACAAATTCGTAATATGGAATTTCAGAAATCTCCCATGGGAGGTTATAAACAGAGTGATGTTGAACTCTTTTTGGAAGAAATCGCTTCTGAAGTAGAGATACTCAGTCGTCAAAAGGCTGATGCCGACCGTAAACTTCAGGAATATACTAAAAAAGCACCCGAGGGTGGACTTTCGGCAGCAGGAATTGAGAATATTCTTGTTAACGCTCAGTTGACTGCCGACGCTATGATAGAGGCAGCAAAGGAACAGGCTGCAAGCATTACCGCCGAAGCAGAACTTAATGTAAAACAGGCCGAAATTAAGGCTAAAGATATAATTGCCGATGCAGAAAATAAAGCAGTTCTTTTAGGTGAAGCCGCTGAAAAAGAGGCTCAAAAAATCATCGAGGAAGGCATCGCTAAGGCTGAGGAGGCGGTTACTTCCGCCAAAGAGTCGATTGACCTTGAGCAAAAACTTTATGACCGACTTATTATTGAAGTATCGGATTATCGTAAGAAGGCAGTTGCTCAGTGTTCGGCAGTTTTGGAACTTATTAATCAACTTCCCAGCGAAGTCCCTTTTAATATGGAACGTGCAAAAACTGTACTTGCTATTGATTTTAACAATCCCGAAGAATTGTTACATGCTGCCGTGAATGAAAAACTTGCAAGTGTAAAGGCTGAAGAAATGTTAATAGCCCAGAGAGAGGCTGAAGAAAAAGCAAGACTTGAGGCAGAGGCTAAGAGAATTGCTGAGGAGCAAGCCGCAAGAGAGGCAGAAGAAAAGGCTCTGAGAGAAGCAGAAGAAAGAGCAAAGGCTGAGGCTGAGGAAAAAGCAAGACTTGAGGCAGAGGCTTTGCAGAATGCCAAAGAAAAAGAGAATGACGATAATTTACAGACTGTCGTTATAGAACCTGCTGAAATTGAAGAGGTCCAGTCAGTGTCAGAAGATGCCGAAGAGGAACTCAAAGAAGAAGCGGTTGAAGCATATGACGACGAAGCTATTCCTGTAATTTCAAACATAAGGTCGGACGTTAACGAGGACGCCGTAGCAAACATGCAACTTATTTTTGAAGATGATATTGAAGAAAAGCCCAAAAAGAACGTTGTGACCAAGACTGATGTGCCTAAGGCAAAAGGACGTATCAGTTTTGGCATTGACGATGAAGATGATTACGACGAGGACGACGAGCCAAGACTTTTCTTCAGAAGAAAAAAGAAATAATAGTTTAATGCTTATATCATTTTAAGCGGAATGGAGATAAAAATGGATTACAACGAGACTCTTAACCTGCCTCAAACAGAATTTCCTATGAGAGCAGGTCTGCCCGCCCGTGAGCCCGAGGCTTTAAAAGAGTGGCAGGATAATAACACCTATGAAGAACTTATGAAAAAGAATGAGGGCAAACCGCTTTACATTCTTCATGACGGCCCTCCGTATGCTAACGGTGTTATTCATATGGGTACTGCGCTTAACAAGTCGCTTAAAGACTTTGTTTTGAGATATAAAAATATGTCGGGCTTTAAAGCACCTTATGTTCCCGGTTACGATACACACGGTTTGCCTACCGAACTTAAAGCACGTAAAAAAGCCGGTGTTTCTTCATCTGCTCAGGTTTCTGCGTTGGAACTTCGCAAAATTTGTCAGGATTTTGCGCTTGGTTTTGTTGATGACCAAAGAAAGCAGTTTGAGCGTTTAGGTGTTTTGGGCGATTGGGATAATCCGTATCTCACACTCCGCAATGACTATGTTGCAAAACAGGTAGAAATTTTCGGCACTATGGCTGAAAAAGGCTACATTTACAAAGGCTTGAAGCCGGTTTACTGGTGTCCCGAATGTCAGACTGCTTTGGCAGAGGCAGAAATTGAGTATGCTGAGGACCCTTGCCATTCTATTTATGTTAAATTTGCTGTTACTGACGATGCAGGTAAACTTTCAGCACTTGGTGCTGAAATGGGTAAGACCTACTTCGTTATTTGGACAACAACTACATGGACTTTGCCGGCTAACCTCGCTATTTGCGTAGGCCCAGACTATGAGTATGGTGTTTTCAAGGCTAATGGCGAATATTATGTAATGGCTACCGAGTTGGCTCCTGCTGCTTTTAAGGCTGCAAAGGTTGAGAATTTTGAACTTTGCGGAACTATTAAGGGTGCCGAACTTGAATATATGAAATGCGCACATCCGTTTATTGACCGCACTTCGCTTGTTATTGTGGGCAACCACGTAACTTTAGAAAGCGGTACAGGTTGTGTTCATACCGCACCCGGTCACGGTGTAGATGACTTTGAGGTTTGTCGCAATTACCCTGAAGTTGGAATGGTTGTGCCGGTTGACCATAAAGGAATTATGACTGCAGATGCAGGTGAGTTTAAAGGTCTTACTACTGATGCTGCCAACAAGGCGATTGCAATTAAACTTGATGAAACAGGTCATTTGTTTGCACTTGAAAAGATAATTCACCAATATCCGCATTGCTGGCGTTGTAAATCGCCTATACTTTTCCGTGCTACCGAGCAATGGTTCTGCTCGATTTCGGCTTTTGCTGATAAGGCATTGGAAGAAATTAAAAAGGTTAAATGGATTCCCGGTTGGGGTGAAGACCGCATTTCCGGTATGATTAAAGACCGTAGTGACTGGTGTATTTCACGTCAGCGCACATGGGGTGTACCCATTCCGATTTTCTACTGTAAAGATTGCGGTAAGGAAGTTATCAATAAAGAAACCATCGCTAAGGTGGTAGAGATATTCAAAAATAAGGGTGCCGATGCTTGGTACGAATTGCCCGAAAAAGAACTTATGCCTGAGGGTGTAAAGTGTGAGTGCGGTTGCACCGAGTTCAAAAAGGAAACCGATATTATGGACGTTTGGTTTGACTCGGGTGTTTCTCACTCGGCAGTTCTTGACGGACGTGACGGAATGGTGCCTCCGGCAGACCTTTACTTGGAGGGTGCCGACCAGTACAGAGGTTGGTTCCAGTCTTCGCTTCTTACTTCGGTTGCTGCTTATGGCATCACTCCTTATAAGACCGTTGTAACTCATGGTTGGGTTGTTGACGGCGAAGGCAAGAAGATGTCAAAATCTATCGGTAACACCATTAACCCTGATGAGATTGTTGGTCAGTATGGTGCCGATATTTTAAGACTTTGGGTTGCTTCTTCCGATTATCACGCCGATATCCGTATTTCTAAGGATATTTTGAAGCAACTTAGCGAAATTTACAGAAAAATCCGTAACACTGCAAGGTTTATTTTGGGATGTATTAATGATTTTGATCCGGATAAGGATGCAGTCAGCGACGATAAGTTGCTTGAAATGGATAAATTTGCACTTATGCGTCTTAACAGTATTGTTAAGGAATGTACCGAGGCTTATGAGAATTTTGAATATCATCTTATATTCCATGCTATTCACAATTTCTGCGTACTCGATATGTCAAACTTCTATCTTGATGCTGTAAAAGACCGTCTTTATGTAGAGGCTACCGATTCTGAGACACGTCGTGCAGCACAAACCACTATTTATAAGGTTCTCCATGTGCTTACACGTCTTATTGCTCCTATTCTTGCCTTTACTTCGGACGAAATCTGGAAGTTTATGCCTCACAAGTCGGGCGATGACGTAAGAAATATTATCTTCAACGAATTCCCCAAGGCTGACGGCGAGTTTGATGCCGAGTTTATGGCTCGTTGGGAAAAACTTCACGATGTTCGTGACGACGTTAAGAAGGCACTTGAGGTTGCACGTACCAACAAGGTTATCGGTGCATCGCTTGAGGCCGAGGTTACACTGTTTGCTGAGGGTGAGCAGTATAGTTTCTTAGAGTCTGCTAAGGATATGCTTACAACCATATTTATTGTGTCCGATGTTAAAATTGAGAACGCATCCGGCGGTGAAATGCAGGGTGAAACCGGCATTGGTGTCACTGTAAGACATGCCAAAGGCGGAAAATGTGAGCGTTGCTGGGGATTCTCAAATACAGTAGGTCAAAATGTTGAACATCCTACACTTTGCAGCCGTTGTGCTTCAATTATTAATAAATAAGGAGTAAAAAATGTCGGCTATTTTAGCAATAGTTTGCAGTGTGCTTATAGTGATTGCAGACCAGGTGAGCAAGTATCTTGTAATAACCCAAATGCAACCTAATCAGGTTATAGAAAACGTAATTCCCGGTATTATTAATTTTAACCGTATTCCGCCAAATACGGGTGCCGCATTTGGAATTTTTCAAGGTCAAACGTGGTTTTTAATAACCATAACAAGCCTAATAATGGTGGTTTGTATAGGTATGCTTATACGCAAAACCTTTAACAGCAACACTATGTTCTGGGCACTTTGCCTTGTTCTTTCGGGAGGTTTGGGTAACCTTATTGACCGAGTTTTCAGAGGCGGAAACGTAGTAGACTTTTTAGAGTTTGCATTTTTTGATTTTCCTGTTTTCAATATCGCTGATTGTGCGGTATGTATCGGTGCAGGTCTTATAGTACTTTATTTTATAATGGACTTAATTAGCGATGCTAAGAAGAAAAAGCATCTTTCGAGTGAGACCACCGAAATTAATAAGGGGGATTTTAATAAATCTACCGAAAAGGGAACCGATAATGACAACTAAAACGCTTAGTGTTATTACGGGCGGGGTAAGGTTGGACGCCTACTTATCAACCGAGTTGTCGTTGTCACGCTCAATGTCGGCAGAACTCATTGAAAACGGTCACGTTTTATTAAACGGCAAACCAACTAAAAAAAAGACCGAGGTTGTTGACGGTGATGAAATTACCGTCAACATGCCCGATTTAAAAGAGCCCCAAGCGTTACCACAGGATATTCCTCTTGAGATAGTGTATGAGGACGACGACCTTTTGGTAGTAAATAAGCCTAAGGGTATGGTTGTTCATCCTGCACCGGGTAACCCGGACGGTACGCTTGTCAATGCGTTGCTTTTCCATTGTAAAGGGTGTCTTTCGGGTATTAACGGAATAATGCGTCCGGGTATCGTACATAGGATTGATAAGGATACAAGCGGTCTTTTGATAGTTGCAAAAAATGATTTTGCACATCAGTCACTTGCTAATCAAATAAAGGAACATACTTTTACAAGAGAATATAGTGCCGTTGTTTACGGTAACGTCAAATCGGACGAGGGGACGGTTAATGCGCCCATCGGACGTGACCCCAAAAACCGTCAGCGCATGGCAATTGTTTATACAAATTCAAAAAAAGCAGTAACTCATTATCGTGTTGTTGAAAGGCTTGATGGGTTTACCTATATGAATTTCAGGCTGGAAACAGGCAGAACGCATCAGATAAGGGTGCATATGGCGTCGCTTGGCCACCCGATAGCGGGCGACCCGCTTTACGGTCCTAAAAGGATTATAACCGAACTTCACGGTCAATGCCTTCATGCAAGGGTTATCGGATTTGTTCATCCGAGGACTGATAAGTACATGGAGTTTTCAACACCGTTACCCGAATATTTTGAGAAATTTTTAAAATCAAAGCAGCAATAACGTATAGTTTTATATACAAATCAACATCAGGAGGTTCAATATGAACGAGCAGAGAAAAAAAGAACTTAGAAAGACGGCTCTTGAGATAAGACGTCAGATTATTATCGGAACCAATAAAGCAAAGTCGGGTCATCCCGGTGGTTCGCTTTCATGCGCCGATATTCTGGCATATCTTTATTTCGAGAAAATGAATGTTGACCCTAAAAATCCTCAGATGGAAGGCCGTGACAGGTTTGTAATGTCCAAGGGTCACGCTGCACCTGCACTTTACGGTGCGTTGGCTGTTCGTGGTTTTTTTCCTATAAGCGAAATTGAAAGACTTCGTAAACCCTATGCTATGTTGCAAGGACATCCTGATAGAAAAAATATCCCCGGTGTTGATATGTCGACCGGCTCGTTAGGACAGGGAATTTCGGCTGCAACCGGTATGGCACTTTCGGCCAAACATTTTGGTGACGATTACCGTGTTTACACAATCGTTGGTGACGGTGAATCGGAGGAAGGTCAGGTTTGGGAGGCAGCCATGTTTGCCGCCGCTAAAAAACTTGATAACTTGGTTTGCGTTGTTGACCTAAACAATCTTCAAATCGACGGAACTATTGAGGAAGTCAACTCTCCGTTGCCTCTTGATAAAAAGTTCGAGGCATTTAACTGGAACGTTATTGTAATTGACGGTCATAATTTTGATGAGATTGAGGCGGCTTTTGCTGCAGCAGAAAACTGCAAAGGTAAACCCACCGCAATTATTGCAAAAACCATAAAAGGCAAGGATGTTTCTTTTATGGAAAATATGGTTAACTGGCACGGAGCAGGCCCTAACGATGAACAGGCGGCCGAGGCTCTGGCAGAACTTGATGCTAAATTAGCAGAGCTTAACTAAGGCAGGAGGAAAGAAAAATGGCAGAAGTAAAGAAAATTGCTACAAGAGATGCTTATGGTGCGGCTCTTTGTGAACTGGCTGAAAAAAGAAAAGATTTTATCGTTTTAGATGCAGACCTTGCCGCTGCAACTAAAACAGGTACATTTAAAAAAGCGCATCCCGAAATGTTTTATAACTGCGGTATTGCCGAGCAGAATATGATGAGTATCGCTGCGGGTTTTGCCGCTACAGGCAAACTTGTTTTTGCAAGTTCGTTTGCTATGTTTGCGGTTGGTCGTGCATTTGAACAGATTAGAAACTCGATTGCTTACCCCGAACTCAATGTAAAGATCGGCGCAAGCCATGCAGGTATATCGGTCGGCGAAGACGGAGCTACTCACCAGTGCTGTGAGGATATCGCTTTAATGCGTACAATCCCAGGAATGACCATTATCAACCCTGCCGATGCCGTTGAAGCAAGACTTGCCACTTTAGCAGCTGCTGAACTTGACGGTCCTGTTTATATGCGATTTGGACGTCTTGCTGTTCCCGTTGTTTTTGATGAAACATATAAGTTTGAGATTGGTAAGGGTGTTGAACTTAAAAGCGGTACCGATGTTACCGTTATCGCAACCGGACTTATGGTTGACGAAGCAATGAAGGCTTATGACCTGCTTGCTGCCGAGGGTATCAGTGCAAGAATAATCAATATGGCTACCATTAAGCCTATTGACCGCGATATTATTGTTAAAGCCGCTAAGGAAACAGGCGCCATTGTCACTGCCGAAGAACACTCGGTTATTGGCGGTCTTGGTTCTGCAGTTTCAGAGGTTGTTTCGGAGACCGTTCCTGTACCGGTTATAAAGGTTGGCGTTAACGATACATTTGGTATGTCGGGTCCCGCTAACGATTTGCTTGATATTTTTGGTTTGCGTGCTAAGGATATCGTTGCCAAAGCAAAAGAAGTTATAGCAATGAAGAAATAATTTTGAGCACCTTAGGGTTTCCTAAGGTGCTTGTTATTTTATACGAGCGATAAACATATCCATATTGTAAAGGGGTGTATAATATGGATAAACTAAAAAAACTCTTGTGCTTTTTGGTGGCGACGGGTATGACATTATGTTCACTGTCCGTTTCGGCTGACGAGGTGCCAAAAGACGAAAATACCGATAGAGGAATTGTTACGGAATATAATTCCGAAGACCTTAAAGAACCGATAATTATTGATGTGACAGAAACGGTTGCAGGTGTTGGCACAGCGTTAGAAATTCCGGCAAAATCATGTATTTTAATGGATGTAGCCACAGGAACTGTGCTTTTTGAAAAAGAAAGTCACATGAAACTTCCGCCGGCATCCATTACTAAGGTAATGGCTTTACTTTTGGTTATGGAAGCCATTGAGGCAGGACAATTCACACTTGATACCATGCTTACGGCAAGCCCTCACGCTTGTTCTATGGGAGGCTCGCAAATATGGTTGGAACCGAATGAACAAATGTCGGTACACGACCTGCTCAAAGCAACTGTAATTGGCAGTGCTAACGATGCTACCGTAGTATTAGGAGAAGCGATTTCGGGTAGTGAAGAGGGATTTGTGGCTTTAATGAACGCAAGGGCTGTGGAAATGGGACTAAATGATACAAATTTTGTAAATTGTACGGGACTTGATGCCGAAGGCCATGTGACAAGTGCACATGATATTGCTGTAATGTCAAAAGAACTTATAAAACACTCTCTTATAAAAAACTATTCAACGGTTTGGATGGATTCCCTCAGAAACGGTGAGTCAGAACTCGTAAACACCAACAAACTCGTGCGTTTTTATGAGGGGTGCACAGGGCTTAAAACAGGTACCACATCGGGCGCAGGTGCTTGTCTTACCGCTACTGCCGAGCGAAAGGGAACCGAACTCGTAGCGGTTGTTATGGGCGCTGCTAACAGTAATGACCGATTTAACGGTGCCAGAAAACTGCTGGATTATGGTTTTGCAAATTGGACTAATGTAGCCGTAACAACCGACCCATCAGCACTTACCGAAATTCAGGTGGCTGAGGGAGTTTTGGAATATTTACCTTTGGAATGTAACGAAGCCAAAACCTTTTTAATAGAAAAATCCAAATTAAATTCTATTTCGCAAAAAACCGAACTTCCAACAGAACTTAAAGCGCCGATTGTTAAAGGTCAGCAGGTAGGTATAACCAGAATTTATATAGGCGATGAGGAAATTGGAACAATTAAAATAGTGGCGTCAGAAAACGTCGAAAAAGTGACATTAAAGTATATGTTTGTACTTATATTGAAAAGTTGTTTTAAAATATGTTGATTAAAGACTCAAATCTTCAATTTTTCGTAAACTTTTTATAAATATCAGTTGCAAAAGTATAAAGGTTATTGTATAATAAAGACAATAAAAGATATATATGCCAAGATTTTGTGTCGTGGTGAAAGGGTGTTTAAAATGGCAATTAAGTTTAAAGACGGCTATGCCGCACAGTTTTTAGCCGAGGAGGACCTCGCAGGACTAAAAGTGCAGGTGTCCGCAGCACATAAAATGTTAAGTTCAAAATCCGGTCTCGGAAATGATTTTCTCGGTTGGGTTGACCTTCCTGTTGATTACGACAAAGAAGAGTTTGCTCGTATTAAAAAAGCCGCAGAAAAGATTATTTCCGATACCGATGTTTTTATAGTTATAGGTATTGGCGGAAGTTACTTGGGCGCAAGAGCTGCTATTGAGTTCTTAAAATCTCCGCTTTACAACAATTTACCTAAAAACACACCCGATATTTATTTTGCCGGTAACAGCATTAGCGGTAGCGCAGTGCAAGACCTTTTGAAAATTTGTGAAGGCAAACGTGTTTCGGTTAACGTTATTTCTAAATCGGGCACCACTACCGAGCCTGCTATTGCATTCAGAGTTTTCAGAGAATACCTTGAAACCCGTTACGGCCACGAAGAAGCAGTTAAGAGAATTTATTGTACCACCGATAAGGCAAGAGGTACTTTAAAGCAACTTGCTGATAATGAAGGTTATGAAAGTTTTGTAGTTCCCGATGATGTTGGCGGCCGTTTCTCGGTGCTTACTGCAGTTGGTCTTTTGCCTATTGCTGTTGCAGGTGCAGACATTGATGCGTTGATGTTAGGCGCTCAAAAAGCACGTGAGGAATACGATAAAGACTGTGTTGAATGTAATGATTGCTATAAATACGCAGCGCTTAGAAATGCATTCTACCGTAGAGGTAAAGAGGTTGAATTGCTTGTATCGTATGAGCCAAGATTTACTATGATGGCAGAGTGGTTCAAACAACTTTACGGCGAGAGCGAAGGTAAAAACGGCAAAGGTCTTTTCCCGGCATCGGTTACATTCTCGACCGACCTTCACTCTATGGGTCAGTACATTCAAGACGGCCGCAGACTTATGTTTGAAACCGTTGTTACTATTGGTGACTGTGGTTCTGATACAATTATCAAAGAAGATGCAGTCAATGGCGATGGCTTAAACTTCCTCGCAGGCAAACCAATGTCGTTTGTTAACCAAAAGGCATTTGAGGGTACCGTTCTTGCTCATACCGACGGCGGTGTTCCCAACCTTGTTATTGAGGTTGACAAAGCCGACGAAGAAAACCTTGGCAGACTTATTTATTTCTTTGAAAAGGCTTGTGCAATTTCGGGTTATATGCTCGGTGTAAATCCGTTTGACCAACCCGGTGTTGAAAGCTATAAGAAAAATATGTTTGCTATGCTTGGCAAGCCCGGTTACGAAGAGCAGAAAGCCGCTTTGGAAGCCAGAATAAAATAATAGAAAATAAGGCAAAGGGGCAACCCAAAGCCTAAAATATAAAGGAGATGTTACTATGTTAAAACTCATTATTGGCAAAAAGGGTAGCGGAAAAACCAAGAAACTCATTGATGCTGTTACAGCAGCAGCAGATGTTTCAAAGGGTAACGTTGTTTGTATCGAAAAGAGTTCGACCCTTACTTTGAATATTACTCATCGTGTACGTCTTGTTGATACCGACCATTACGGCATTTCGGGATACGATGCATTTTATGGCTTTATTTCGGGAATTTGCGCCGGCAATTATGACGTAACTCATATCGGAATCGATGCTGTTCTTCGCATCGGTAACAGAAATTATGACGAACTTGCAGAGTTCCTCAAAAAACTCAACGCTCTTTCGGAAGATGCAAAAGCAGAGTTTATCATCACCATTTCGGCGGATGAGTCTGAACTTCCCGCAAGCATTTTTGAGATTGCAGAGAAGATGTAATTTTCACTAATAAATGAAAAAGTCACCGTAGTTTTACGGTGACTTTTTTATTTTGTTGTTATTCAAAAAATTTTGTCTTTGCTTTTGTAGGGTACTTTCACTAATGTTGACATAAATACACTCTTGGCAATTTCCTTGTATATCTAAACTTATCTCTCGCAAGTCACATTCGTTATTATACCAGTAAACACAAAAAATATTTTCACATTTCATAATATCACCTCAAACAAAATATATCAGATATTTATCAAAATATCAAGTACTTGAAGTAAATTATATTTGTTCACGGGTATACTTTATTGAGTAAATGAAGTATAGAGGTGTAGAATATGAAGTTAGGTGAAGCAGTTGCAACAAGGATAAAAGAGTTGTGTGAAGAGAGAAACATAACTCAGTATAAGTTGTTTATGTTGTCGGGAGTTCCGCAATCGACTTTAAGCACGATTATGAATTGCACTTTTCCGAGTATGAAATTACGAATTATATATGAAATATGTGAAGGATTAGAAATATCACTTGCCAAGTTTTTTGATTCACCGCTTTTTGAACGAGATAATCTTGAGGATTAAAAAAAGTCACCGTAGTTTTACGGTGACTTTTTTATTTATTATTTTTCCAGCAAAACTTTCATAATGTCGGGGCCGTGGTCGTAGTAAATGCCGGTTGATTTAGCCGTTGCTTCAGTAAAACAATCAACACCGTTTACTGCCTTCTTATTGTCATAAATAAGGAAAGGCACGGGGTCACGAGCATGAGTCATAGTAATAAGAGGAGTGGGGTGGTCGGGCATAATGAGTATGCGGTATTCACCGTAACCATCAAGTACCGGTATTAAACTACCCAAAACCTTTTCATCAATAAGTTCAATAGACTTAACCTTGTTTTCAGCCTCACCTCTGTGACCGCACTCATCGGGGGCTTCAACGTGAACATATACAAGGTCATTACGTTCAAAAAGGTCTGCTGCCGCTTTGGCTTTGCCGTCAAAATCAGTATCAATATATCCGGTAGCGCCTTTGACTTCGGCCACTTCGCATTTTGCAAGCTTTCCAATACCTTTAATAAGGTCAACTGCCGAAACAATGCCTGCTTTTACACCAAACTTTTCTTCAAATGATTGTATTTGAGGTTTTGTGCCTTCACCCCAAAGCCAAATATGGCTTGCAGGTCGTTTTCCCTCGGCAATTCGTTTTATATTTACGGGATGGTTTTTAAGTACTTCACCGCTGCGTTTCATAAGGTCGATAAGTGGTGCAGCGTTTTCGTGATTGCTTAAATATTCGCCAATAACTCGACCGCTGATATCGTGAGGAGGAGTCATATTACCTAAATCGGTTGTGCCGTTTTTAACAACAAGACAATGGCGGTAACTGACGCCCGCAAAGAATGAATAAATCTCATTTGAGAATGCTTCGTCTATAGTCTTGATAATTTCTGCAGCCTCAGCAGACGAAATATCACCCGCGCTGTAATCTATCATGGTTTTGTCTTCAAAATTTTCGTCATCCGATAAAGTTACAAGGTTGCAGCGCAAAGTTACATCGGTATCGGTCAAATTAATACCAATACTTGCAGCCTCTAAGGGCGAACGACCGGTATAGCACTCGGCAGGGTCATATCCCATTACCGAAAGGTTAGCTACGTCGCTACCGGGTTTTAAATTGTCGGCAACGGTCTTGGCAACACCTACGGTTGCGGTCTTTGCAAGTTTGTCCATATAAGGCTTTTTGGCTAATTCCATTGGCGTTTTACCGCCTAATGCCTCAAAACTGTAATCGGCCATTCCGTCGCACAAAAGTACTAAATATTTCATAAATATCACCTTTTGATAGAATTTATATATTAAATTGCAATAAAATCAGTGCAATTATCGGCAGAGTTATAATAGATATAATGGTCGAGGTTGAAACAAGTTTGCCGGCATATACGACATCTCCATCATATCGTTCGGCAAAAACACTTGTCATTGCACCTGCGGGCGTTGCAGCACTAATAACCAATACGGCTGCACCATCGGAGATAACATTTTGAGGGAATATTCCGCAAAGTGAAATCAGTTTCAGTATAACCATAAGTATAATTGGTATAACCAAGAGTCTTATCAAGGCATAAACGGGTAAATGTTTATCTTGAAATAATGTTTTAAAACTACTCTCTGCAAGTCGTACACCAATCATAACCATAGATAATGGGATAATACAACTCTTAAATAAGAACAGAACATCGTCTTTAAAAAGAGGGACTAAAAAATTATTCCATATAGGAGCAATCGATTCAGGTATAGTTATAAAACCACCTAAAATAAAGAACAGCAATCCAATGTATGTAGGAACGGCAGCAGGATTCCACAGCATTTTTTTAACAGAAATATAACTTTTGTCGTTTGTGTATATGTAACATCCTAAAGTCCAGGTCAAAATGTTTGACGCAACTACATAGAATGTTGCATAAATAGCGGCTTCAGAACCAAAAAGTTCAGAAATTAAGGGAATGCCCATAAATCCGGCATTGGTTATAATGGTTGCAAATGTTAAAATGATTTTTTTCTTTTCTGGCACATTTCTGTAAATAAGGCATGCAATACCATAATACATAAGATGAAAAACAGTTGCCAAAACAAGTACAAATAGTGCGGTATATATGATTTTAGTGCTGAATTTAACATCTAAAAAACTATAAATTATCAAACTGGTTTGACATAGATAAATAACGATATTGGATAACATTTTTCCTGAGTTTCCGTCAATTTTTCCACATTTTCTCATTATTACGCCTAAAAGGATTGAGATAGATAACAGTAAAACTTTTTGTATCAATGTAGTAATTCCAATCATAAATGCCACAACCATAATTATTTTTAAATTATAATACACTTATTATAACGTAATTTCAACCATAAAATATAAAATATGTAAAATAAACTCCGACGGTTTTTAACCGTCGGTATTTTTAAGAACAAAATCTATGCTTTCCAATAACCTTAATTAAAGGACGACTCCAAATCCATTTGCTGGTAGCGGTAGCAGGATTAAAATAATATATTGCACCGCCACTTGGGTCAAGCCCGTTTAAGGCATCGCGTGCAGCCGAATACGCACTGCTTGCAACATCGACATAAAACTGTCCGTCATCAATGCATGAAAAGGCACCTTTCTGATAAACAACACCCGAAATAGAGTTGGGAAACGATGGGTGCTCGATTCGGTTTAATACAACAGCACCTACGGCAACCTGACCGATGTATGGTTCACCGCGTGCTTCGGCCGAGATAAGCCGTGCTAAAAGTTGATAGTCGGAGGATGAATATCCGTTAAATCCATTATTGTTGTTTGTACCTGTAGGTAAACCGATAAGTTCAAGCGTTTTAGGCCCGCATACACCGTCAGCGGTTATGCCGTGCTTTTTTTGAAATGCTATGACAGCCTTTTTGGTTGCGGTTCCATATATTCCGTCAACATTTCCTTTGTAATAGCCCCAGTCTTTGAGACGGGTTTGAATGTTTCTAACTTCATTGCCTCTTGAACCAACAGCGGAGTAACTAAAAACAGTTGAATTTGCAGAAATAACTAAAACAAATGCACTAAGCAAACAACATAATGACTTTTTAAGTTTTTTCATAAGTTTAATCCTCTATACAAAGGTGTTTTAACATCATTTTATCCCCAAAATCAGTCATTATTCGGTTAACTTAGGAACATATAAAAATAAAATGAAAAAAAATTGAAAAATTGTAAAAAAAGTGTTGACAAACCGAAGTCTGTGTGTTAGTATAATCGGGCGCCCGCAAAAAGGGAGCAGGCGGACCTTGAAAATTAAACAACGATAAAACTTTGTAAGAGAACCCGAAAATTTTAATGAGTTAAAACTCAAAGTAATAACACGGGACAACACGCAAAAGTGTTGGACTGAGAAGCGACAAGCTTTTGGAAAGATTTTAGAGCTAAGGCTTTAAGATATAATTTTTCAGAGAGTTTGATCCTGGCTCAGGACGAACGCTGGCGGCGTGCCTAACACATGCAAGTCGAACGGAGTTTTAAAGATTGGAGACTTCGGTCAAAGAACTTTAAAACTTAGTGGCGGACGGGTGAGTAACGCGTGAGTAACCTGCCGTTCAGAGGGGGACAACAGTTGGAAACGACTGCTAATACCGCATAACGTACAGAGATGGCATCATAACTGTACCAAAGGAGCAATCCGCTGAATGATGGACTCGCGTCCGATTAGATAGTTGGTGAGGTAACGGCTCACCAAGTCGACGATCGGTAGCCGGACTGAGAGGTTGAACGGCCACATTGGGACTGAGACACGGCCCAGACTCCTACGGGAGGCAGCAGTGGGGGATATTGCACAATGGAGGAAACTCTGATGCAGCAACGCCGCGTGAGGGAAGAAGGTTTTCGGATTGTAAACCTCTGTTTTTAGTGAAGAAACAAATGACGGTAGCTAAAGAGGAAGCCACGGCTAACTACGTGCCAGCAGCCGCGGTAATACGTAGGTGGCAAG
>JAZQDU010000024.1:0-21185 GCA_045546915.1 Acutalibacteraceae bacterium
GCCCGCGTGCTTTATACGGAAAAAGCCGCTCTGTGGAGCGGCTTTTTGGATACTGTCATCAGGGAATGATCCCCAACGTCTTCATCGCTTGCATAAAGGTGTCGGCTTGGCCGTTCGGGTTGGCTTTCTGCGTTGCTTCGATGTCATACCACGCATATTCAAGCCCGTGAATGATGATAGGCAGTTTTTTGCCGAAGCGTGCCTGCGTATATCCTTCCGATTGCAGCTTTTTGGCTACCTCAGAGACGATCTGCAACAGCTCATAATGCCCAACGGGGCCCTTGCCGATATATCGGGAATGCTCATCGTAGCAATTTTCGTCTTCTTCGCCGATATTGTCAATGCCGTTTTGCTCATACCACTCAAACAACAGCTCGATCGTTTCATCGGGTTCATCGGGGTCAATGATGGGCACCACATTCTGTCGCCAAAAAGCATAATTCCAGCGCTCTTCATCATATAAGCCTGCCCCGTTACAATCCGATTCGGTATTATAACTGACGGCAAAATACGATACGTTGCTGAAACCCTTGTATTGATAACTTTCGTTAGAGTAAACGAAGAAGGAGATGGCATAAACACCGTCTTCCGACCACGCGTCCATCGCCGATTTTACCTTTTCGTATATCTTTTCCGTTATATTGGTCATATCGGGGCCTCCTTGAGGATACATAAACGGTGTGCTGACGGGGATCTCGGCGTTGCACCCTGCCAGAGAAAAGGAAAGCAATAAACAAACCAGACAGCAGAATATTCGTTTCATTTCACCTTCTCCTCCCCTAACAAAATTATATCACCTGTTCGTTGGAATTTCAAGGGGGGGACAAACGATACTTAATTCTTCTATGCTTTTATCTAAGGCCGATGCATTCTCTTTGTGAAAGTCACTTTTGCTACCGTACCACGATACGTATTGCGGCGGCAATCTGTTTCCGAAATCGGCAGGGAGAGAATAGTGAAAAGTGAAGAGTGAAGAGGTAAAAAGTAAAATCGACAAACCTCTGTTGAGATTTGTCGATTTTGGAAAGGTAGAATATAATAGAAGTTTTTATTATATAAGATTGAACTTTCGAAAGTATGATTATTCAATGCTTTGCGTAGCAAAGCTACCTTTTCTTTTATCTCTTCTCTCTTATCTTTTATCTGGAAACGACAATTTTGAGAGAAGAGAGAAAAATGAAAAGAAAAAAGTGAAAAGAACAAAAAGAAACGACAACCTTCTGTCGAAAATTGTCGTTTCTTTTTGGTGGACGCTGGGGGACTCGAACCCTCGACCGCCCGCACGTCAAGCGGGTGCTCTACCAGCTGAGCTAAACGTCCTTTTTCAGTTGCAAGGGTTATTATATACAATAAAAAATAAAAAGTCAAGCATTATTTTGAAGGTTAAAGGTGGTCTTTTAATGGATTTTTCAAATCGAAAACTGTCGTTTTTCAAGGCGGTTGACCGTGCTGTTGCCGTTTCGTCTTCAATTTTAACAGCGGCATATTTATCGGCGCTTATTTTCCTTGTGATGTCCGAAAAATTCGGCAATACAAGGGTTATAGCAATATTCACGCGAATGTTTCCGTCAAGAGAGTTAGAGTCGGTTGCGCTGATATTAGTCGGTCTTATAGTGGCGGGAGCCATCACCATGTGGGGATATTCTGACAACAAATTAGCGTTTTTGTTGCCGCTTAATGCCGCCTTGTCGGTGCTTTCGGCGGTATTTTTCCTTTATTATACAAAACTTGCCGTTTTTATTGCCGTTATCATAATAAGTGCCGTTTATTTGGTGCTCAGTATTTTGCGAATTTATATGCTATATAAAAAGTTTGATTCGGAGCCAATAGATTAATTTATAATAATAAATCTTATACCTTCAATTTCATCAAATTTTTCTCTTAAGTTTTCGTTTTCTTTTAATTTAGCAACCGTAATGTAAAGTCCTAAACTATTGGGAACGTTACTTTTGGGTTCTGCCGATTCTATAACCGCGTCAGCGTCAATAGTGGTGCGAATTCGGTCAATTATATCTTCAACCTTTTGCGATAAATCAATTTCGGCGTAAATGTGTTCTGATTTTTTGCGTCTGCGTTCAAAAACGGTTAAAAAGGCAATGGTAAAAAAGCAAAGAATAGTTGCTATTGCGGCACCGCTGTAAAAACCAAAACCCAAAGCAATGCCTATTGCTGAGGTTGCCCACATTCCTGCCGCGGTGGTAAGGCCGATTACTAAGTTACTGTTTTTAACAATAATCATACCCGCACCCAAAAAACCGATACCTGATACAACCTGTGCCGAAAGTCTTAAAACGTCACCGGGAATGCCTAAAGTGTTAAAAACGTAAAATCCGGTAATAGAACTCATAGCCGAGCCGATACAGACAAGAATATGGGTTCTGAGTCCTGCAGCACTGCCGTGTTTGCCTCGCTCAAAACCTATAATTCCGCCTACAACAACCGACAGTATCAGTCTTATGGCAATGGTAACATAATTAAATTCGTGTAAAAAAGTAATAATTTCAGTCATTTATATTAAACCTTTCACAAAAGTACATTCATATATATTTATTATACTTTGTAAATATAAACAAATCAAGGCTCGCACTCTTATTTTGTGCCGAATAAAATTGGTTGCGGACACTTGTAATTAGTAATAAATGGTGGTAAAATATATTGAAACATTATACTTTTGGGTTCCATTAGCCTAAAAGTAAAAAAGGAATGATAATTTATGGAAAAACAGAAATTCTACATCACTACGGCGATTGCTTATGCATCGAGAAAACCGCATATTGGCAATTCTTACGACATTGTTCTTGCCGATATGATTGCCCGTTATAAGAGAAAAAAAGGTTTTGACGTTCGTTTTTTAACCGGTTCTGACGAGCACGGTCAAAAAATAGAAGAAAACGCAAAAGCAATCGGTATTACTCCTAAAGAGTTGGTTGACAACGTTGCAGGCGAGATAAAATCGGTTTGGGATTGCCTTAACGTAACTTATGACCGATTTATCCGTACTACCGATGCCGACCATGAAGATTCTGTTAAAAAGATATTCAAAAAACTTTATGAAAAAGGCGATATTTATAAATCTGAGTACGAGGGTAAATATTGTGTGCCTTGTGAATCATTCTTCACTTCTTCGCAGTTAAAAGACGGTAAATGTCCCGACTGCGGAAGAGACTGTATTGACTCTAAAGAAGAAGCATACTTTTTAAAACTTTCAAAATATCAGGATAAGTTGGTTGAATACTACGAAAGCAATCCTGATTTCTTTACACCTTCGTCACGCAAAGCAGAAATGATAAACAACTTCATAAAACCCGGTCTTTCCGACCTTTGCGTATCGCGTACTTCGTTTAAATGGGGCATTCCCGTTGATTTTGACGATAAACACGTTGTTTACGTTTGGCTTGATGCACTTACCAACTACATTAACGGTATAGGCTACAATCCCGACGGCAGTAGTGACCTTTATAAAAAATATTGGCCGGCCGATTTGCACGTTATCGGAAAAGATATTGTTCGTTTCCATTCAATTTATTGGCCTATTATCCTTATGGCTTTGGGCGAGCCGTTGCCCAAACGCATTTTGGCACACCCTTGGCTTTTGTCGGGTGACGATAAAATGAGTAAATCTAAAGGCAATGTTATCTATGCTGACGAGATGGTAAACCGCTTTGGCACCGACGCTGTAAGATATTATCTGTTATCCGAAATGCCCTTTGCTCAGGATGGTGTTATAACTTACGAAAACTTTATAAATAAGTATAATACCGACCTTGCTAACACTCTCGGCAACCTTGTAAACCGTACCGTTGCTATGACAAATAAGTATTTCGGCGGCACTGTTAACAAGCCCCTAGCCGATTTTGACGAGTTTGATAAAGACCTTAAATTAACCGCAGCCGAAAGTGTTAAAAAATATTATGAACTTATGGATTCTTACCGCAATGCCGACGCTTGCGAGGCTATTATGACCTTGGCTCGTCGTTGCAATAAGTATATTGACGAAACTATGCCGTGGGCATTGGCAAAAGACGAATCGCAAACTAAAAGACTTGAGGCAGTGCTTTACAATTTGCTTGAAAGCATTCGCATTTTGGCATCTTTACTTTTCCCTGTATGCCCCGAAAGTTCCGAAAAAATCACCGCGCAAATTAACGAGACCTTGGACTGTGACGAATTTGGCGCAGTGGCATCGTATACAGTTGGTGAAGGAGTGCCTTTGTTTGCTCGACTTGATGCAGAAAAGGTTTTGAGCGAACTTGCCGCCGAGCAAGAGGCTAAAATTAAGGCCGCCGAAAAAGAAAATGCAAAGAAAGAAAACGTTGCTTTTCTTTCCGAGATAACCTTTGACGAGTTCCAGAAAATTGACCTTCGCGCTTGCAAGATTATAAATTGTGAGCCCATAAAAAAGGCAAAAAAACTTCTTAAACTTACACTTGATGACGGTAGCGGAACCGAGAGAACCGTAGCATCGGGCATTGCAAAGTGGTACACTCCCGAAGACCTTATTGGCAAAACCGTTATTTGTGTTGCTAACTTAAAACCTGCAGTTCTTTGCGGTGTTGAGTCGCAAGGTATGATTCTTGCTGCCGATTGTTCGGAAGACGAAATCAAGGTAGTTTTCCTTGATGGAGTACCTGCAGGAAGCACTATAAGATAATGGAAAATATCGAAAATTTGCCGTTATTTCGCGGAAAAATCTACGATACACACGCGCATTTTGATGACGAGGCTTTTGACGAAAAAAGGCATGAACTTTTTAGCGAACTTAAAAATTATGGTGTCGGTTGCATTATAAATAACGCTACTGACCTTAATGAGTCGGCCTTAAAATGTCTTAATTTGTCAGATACATTTGATTTTTGCTATACTGCCATCGGCGTTCATCCGGGGACAATTGAAAACACAGGCAAACTGCCCGAAAGGGACAAACTTTTATCCCTTTTAAAACACAAAAAGGTGGTAGCGGTAGGCGAAATAGGGCTTGATTACCACTGGTCAACCGATTTTAAGGAACAGCAAAAACAAGCCTTCTTAATGCAGTGTGAGGTGGCAAACGAGGTAGGACTGCCGGTAATTATCCACGACCGTGAGGCTCATGGTGATACTTTTGACATTGTGCGTAATTTAAAACCAAAAGGTACAATACATTGTTATTCTAGTAGCGCTGACCTTGCGTGCAAATATATAGAAATGGGTATGTATATCGGTGTTGGCGGGGTTGTGACCTTTAATAATGCGCGAAAACTTGTAGAAACCGTCGAAGCGATACCGCTTGAGAGGATTTTGCTTGAAACCGATGCGCCGTATTTGGCGCCGGTGCCGTTTAGAGGAAAACTTTGTCATTCGGGATATATTTATTATGTGGCACAAAAAATTGCCGAGATAAAGAAAACTGACCTTGAAACTGTGCTTAAAATCACTGCTCAAAACGCAAGAAATATATATGGTATTGATTAAAAAACACATAAGGAGTTTTTTATATGATAAAATCAAGTTCCTTTGGTAAAACAGCCGACGGACAAGAAGTTCGTTTATATCATCTTAAAAATGGTAATTATAGTGCAGATATTACCGATTTTGGCGCAACATTGGTACGCTTCTGCGGACCTGACCGTGACGGCAATAATACCGACGTGTTGTTAGGGTTTGAAACGGTCGAACCTTATCTGGGCTCGGTGGGTTACATGGGTGCCGTTATCGGACGTTTCGGTAACCGCATAGGCGAGGGAAAATTCACCCTCAAAGGTAAGGAATATTTGCTTGCCGTAAACAACGGACCGAACCATCTGCATGGCGGAAAAAAAGGTTTTAGCCACCGCGTTTGGAGTGTTCGCGACATTGATAACAACACGATTGAGTTTAGTCTTTTAAGTCCTGACGGTGAAGAAGGATACCCCGGTAATTTAGATGTGAAAATTACCTATTCGCTTGAAGCCGACGGCACTTTGACGCTTGATTATTATGCAATAAGCGATGCCGATACCGTAATTAATCTCACAAACCATGCGTATTTTAATCTTAACGGTGTTGCCAAAAGCAGTGACGTTTTAAGCCATTCGTTGCAACTTGATTCGACGGCTTTTTGTGAAACGGATGAAAACGGGCTTGCCAACGGTAACATTTTGGCAGTAAAAAATACTCCGTTTGATTTCAGAGAGCCGAGAATTCTCGGCAATGTTTTAAATGCCGGATTCCAGCCGGCGAAAAACGGCATCGACCACAATTTTGTGCTTTTAAACGAGGGTAAATTTAAAAAATTCGGTGTGCTTTACAGCGACAACACCGGCATTGAGATGACCTGTTATACCGACCAACCGGGTGTGCAGATTTATACCGCCAATTATACAAATTCGTTGGTTGGTAAGGGTAACGTTGTTTATAACAAGCACAGTGCGGTTTGCCTTGAAACCCAAGGCTTCCCTAATGCAACCGAGCATAAGCATTTCCCGTCACCGATTCTTAAAAAGGGTAGAATTTACCGTCGCAAAACGGCATACAAACTGTCAGTGAGATAAATTTTAAGGACAGCCAAAGTCCTTTTTATATCCGAAATACAAAAAGCCTTCCTTTTCAGGAAGGCTTTTTTACTATTTAGAATATTTAATTAATATTCGTTAGTCTGGTTGTCACCTTCGGTTTTTACGCCGGGAGCCGAAACGTAAAGGTGAGCGTTGTCTTTATACTGGTCTTCAAGATTCATGATAGACTGAACACTGTTTACGTCACTGTCAATCTTCTTGGATTTCTTGCCGTTAAAGAGCATGAGGTCACCCTTGCCACTGGTTTCGCTTATATCGGTGATATAAAGGATATCGCCGGAAGGAAGCTGATTAAGACTCGAATAGTCCTCGTTGGTGATAAGAACTTTCTTATTCTTGAAGAAGAACAATGAGTCGTCAGACTTGAGGAGAAGAGCCTCTGCATAATTGGAGTACATAACATCTTCAACATCGTTAGAAACCAACTTTTTGCTCAAGTAGAGGTCATAAGTGGGGCTTTCGCCGGTCTTCTTGTATTCCTTAGAGTAAAGGGGTTTGTTAAGAACAGCGGTGTAGTTGTTAAGAGCATAAACATCGTTGTCATACTTCTTGGCAGAAGCAATCTTGCTGCCAAGGTTTGCTTCATAAAGGTCGCCAACTGCAGGTTTGTCACTGTCAACCTCTGCGTCGGGGTTGTTGGTTTTTACGAGGTAGTAAACCTTCTTGCCGTTTTCGGTGATAACAGTATCGGTAATGTAGTCGTAACTGTTCAGTTTGCCGTCGGTATACTTTCTGGTATACTCGAAGAAAGAGTAGGTCTTCTTGCCCATTGCAAGGAAGTACTGAACGGTAGTGATGGTGTTATCTTCAGAAGTTTCGCTGGTTTTATAGATTATGGCTTTCTTCTCAAGATTGGTGTCCTCAATGCCGTCGTAGTTGTCTTTTGCAAGTTCAACAGAGGTTTTACCATTATAGAAACTGAGTGATTTTGTTGTTTTTACAACAGTTTCGCCTTCTTTAACCTCTTCCTTGGTTACGTAGTAAATGTTTTTGAGGTCATAAGCATAAACACTTGTAACGTCGGAAGCGATTTTTTCAGACTCCTTACCTGCAGTAGCAACGCAAAGAGCACTGTCTTTGAGGTAAACGATGGTTTTAAGATTTTCGGAAATAAATTCAACGCCGTATTCGTCAACACCGCTGACAATCTTAACAGGCTCTTTTCCGGCTTTCTTTACATAGTAAACGTCGCTGTCTTTGTTTACGAAAAGAATCTGTCCGCCGTTGGGAGTAACGGTGAAACTATGTACATCAGAAGCAACCTTAACAGCCTCGTCAGCACCGAGTTTTTTCTGGTAAAGGGCGTCATCCTTAATATAGGTTGCAACCTTACCGTTCTCGCTGAGTTTTAAAGAACTGTAGTTGCTGAGCCACTTAGTCGCTTCAGAATTTTTCTTGTTTATATTGCGGTAGTACAAACCACCGTCTTTAGTGTAAAGAATGGTTTTACCGTCGGGAGAAAGGAAAGCAGAATTTGCGTCGTCTGCAATTTCTACGCCGGTTTTCTTGTCGCCAAGGTCGTTATAGCAGAGCTCACCGTCTTTTCTGTAAATAGCGTAGTTGGGCATACCGCTGCCTGCAATGATGCAGATAATAAGAACTATTGCAACAACCGCTACGGCTGCACCGCCGATGAGTGCAAGGGTTTTCTTGGGCAGGTTCTTGATAACATCAAGGTTGAAAGCGGGTTTGCTTTTTGCGGGGGCTGCAAACTGCACTCCGCAAGTCTGGCAGAAGGGTGCTTGAGCATCGTTCTGGCTGCCGCACTGGGGACAAATCACCGTCTGCTGAAACTGAGTTCCGCAACCGTCACAGAAATTTGCGCCATCGGGCAACTGTTTTTGACAATTAGGACAAATAATCATGTAAATCCTCCTTATTATTATGCTTACAGAAAGTTTTAACGACAAAAACTGACGCAAAACGCGTTTCCGCAGCTTAATTTACACTATAATTATATATCTATTATATATATAAGTCAATCACAAATTGAACGAAATGTGAACAAAAAAACACCGTTTGGCGCTCCAAACGGTGTTTTACTATTTTAATTTTTCCAAAAACGAGTGTAACACGCCATCTTGCTTATAACCGACCATTGTATCAACATGGCAACGGTGAATGCTGTTAAAAATATTACGCTCAATTTCGGGGTTGGTCTTTTTAAGTTCTTTTATAAGAAGTTTAGTTTCAAGCCTTTTAGAAGCGTCGCTGTCGCACGAGGCTTTTTCGGTAAAACGGCAGGCGCAACGGATAAATGAAAGGTCGTTATATTCGCACCATTTTATAATGTCTTCTTCAAGTATGCAGTATAGCGGTCTTATAAGTTCCATTCCTTCAAAATTGGTGCTTTTAAGACGTGGTAACATACCTTGAAGTTGCGAGCCGTACATCATTGCCATTACGGTGGTTTCAATAACGTCGCTCATGTGGTGGCCGAGTGCTATTTTGTTGCACCCCATGTCTTTTGCCTTGGCGTAAAGATGACCGCGTCTCATTCTGGCGCAAAGGTAACAGGGCGATTCGCCGCCGGCGTTTTCAGCGACAGCAAAAATATCGGACTCAAAGAAAGTCACGGGCAACCCTAAACTGTTTGCGTTATCGGCAATTTTTTGTCGGTTTTCGGGGGTGTAACCAGGGTCCATTACAATAAATTCAAGCGAAAAGTTTATTTCACTGTAACGGCAAAGCATTTTCATAAGCAGGCCTAAAAGCATTGAATCTTTACCGCCCGAAATGCAAACGGCAATTTTATCGCCTTCGCTTATCAGTTCATATTGTTTTATTGCAGTGATAAATCGGTTCCAAATTTCTTTGCGAAATTTTTTATTTATACTGCGTTCAATAAGTGCATATTTTTCGAGTTCTCTTGGCATAACGCCCACCTTATAAAGATTTTAAAATTTATTTTTTCACAAGGTCTTTTATGACCTGACCTGCAATAATAAGTCCTGCGACCGACGGAACAAACGGTAACGACCCCGGTATTGATTTGCCTGTTTTTTCATCTTTTTCTGTTGAAACAATAGGTTCTTCTTCAGAATAAACTACCAAAAGGTCTTTTATCCCGCGTTTTTTAAGTTCTGCTCGCATAACGCGGGCGAGCGGGCAAACTTTGGTCGAATAAATATCAGCCAATCTAAAACGGGTTGGGTCTTGCTTGTTGCCTGCTCCCATAGCCGAAATTATGGGAATATTGAGTGATTTTGCTCTGCAAATAATGTCGATTTTTGCGGTGACGGTATCAACCGCGTCAACAACATAGTCGTATTTTGAAAAATCAAATTGTTCGGCAGTTTCGGGCAAGTAAAAGCATTTATAAACGGTAACGTTACACTCAGGGTTAATGTCGGCAATTCTTTCCTTGGCAACATCAACCTTATATTGACCAATAGTACTGTGAAGAGCAATTATCTGGCGGTTAATATTGCTTAAAGATACCTTGTCGCTGTCAATAAGGTCAACAGCACCAACACCGGCTCTTGCTAATGCTTCGACGGTGTAACCGCCAACTCCGCCAACTCCAAAAACAGCAACGCGACTGTTACTTAATTTTTCAATCGAATTTTCACCTAAAATGATATTTGAGCGCGAAAATTGTTGGTTCATAGTCACTCCAAAATTATTTTTCTATGTTTTTAAATATTTTTTGTATTGCACCTAATTTATACAAAAGTGAATAGATAAGTACCGATGCAATAAAACCGCAACATCCTTGAATAAGGTTTCCGATGATGTTAGCAGTAGCGACGGCAAAGCCTAAAACGGGTATTTCAAAAATAAAATATCCCAAAACCATAACCATTTCGGCCAACAAAGAACTTAATGTCAGCGCCAAAATAAAGTATCGGGGGTTTATTTTAAGTATGGCTTTATAAACAAAGTAAACAACAATTGCCATTAAAAATTTAATTACAAATGTTGCCGGCGCATAAAGCCCGTATCCTAAAACAAGGTCAGATAAAGAAGCGCCGATACCTCCCGCGAGTCCACCCCAAACAGGGCCTAAACAAAGGGAAGAAATAATTATAAAACAGTCACCAAGATTGAAATAACCATTACCCGGTAACGGAATGGGAACTGCGACAATTGAAGCGCAAATTACTGCAGCAAAAAGAGCTGAGCAACACATTTTAAAAATATTTTGTTTTTTCATAAATAATACCTCCTAAAATTCACCATTTCGGCGAAGTTCATTAATTTTAAGTATGGCTGTTTGAGTTTTGGCATCGCGGATTTCACCCGACATAACCATTTCAACAGCCGTTTTAAAAGGAACTTTTTCAACTTCAACAAACTCGTCTTCGTCAGGGTTATTCTGACCAAAAGTAATGTCTTTAGCGGCAAAAAGCCATATGATTTCACCGCAATAACCGGGTGTTGGGTAAAGAAGTCCTAAACTCATGTAGGTTTTAGCTTCGGCACCTGTTTCTTCTCTTAATTCACGTTTTCCGCATAAAAGCGGGTCTTCGTCACCGTCGCGTTTTCCGGCGGGGATTTCGTAAATTATCTCACCGTAAGGATATCTAAACTGTTTTACAAGCAAAATCTCATCATTTTCGGTAACGGCTGCGACACAAACACCGCCGTTGTGCTCTACAATTTCACGTTTTGCGGTTTTACCGTCAGGCAGAAGTGCGTCATCAACACGCAAATTAATAATTTTGCCTTTATATATATAATTTTTACTCAAAGTTTCTTCGGTGAGTTTCATTAAAACGACCTGTCTTTCATAAACATTAATAAAAAGAAAAGGGACTGATTATTATGGAAAATATTATAGAACATATTGATTACGATTACAATGGGTATTGCAAAATAATTCAAAATCTTTGCGATACATATAGTTTTTTAAAGTATGAAAATATAGGCAAAACGGTTTTTGGACGTGCCATTCCGTCACTTCGCATCGGTAATTCGGGTGAGTACGTGCTCTATACCGCTGCGATTCACGGAAGCGAACGTATAACTGCCACCATTTTGCTAAAGTTTATAGCCGAACTTTGCCAAGCCATAAAAAAGGGCGGAAACTTGTCCGACGTTGATATAAATAAGGCAATGTATGGCAGAGGGGCGGTTTTTGTACCGCTTTGCAACCCTGACGGATGCGAAATATCGCAAAAAGGTGTAATGGGTTGTGTCGGACACGCGGGCAGAATCTATAAACTTTGCGGCGGAGATTTTGAACATTGGAACGCAAATTTAAGGGGTGTCGACCTTAACCACAATTTTGATGCAGGATGGGAAGAACTTCACGAATTAGAGAAAAAAGAGGGTATTTTCGGTCCGGCACCCACCCGTTACGGCGGTCACAAACCTCATAGCGAACCCGAAACCGAGGCGCTTGTCGGGTTGTGCCGTCGGTTTACTATAAGGTATTGCATGGCGTTGCATTCGCAGGGTGAGGTTATTTATTGGGATTACGATAATATCCCTACTTTACGCGGTAAAAAGATGGCAGAGATTTTCGCCGCTTCATCAGGATACGCCTTAGATGTCCCCACAGGGCTTGCCGTTGGCGGAGGGTTTAAAGATTGGTTTATAAAAAACTACCGCCGACCGGGATTTACCATCGAGGTCGGCAAGGGAAGTAATCCTCTGCCGCCCGAAAGCGGTGAGTTTATTTATGAGCAGATAAAGGAAATGCTTACTTTGGGTCTTTTGATGTAGCGTCGGTCGGCATGGTAAGAACCGTAAATCCAAGTGCATCTACACGGATTTTTCCGTCTTTCGGCAGGTATCCGAACACAACTTTTGCCTTTTCCCAACCGTCGGGTGCGGTAATATAATCGGTCTCAAACCAACGGTTTACGCAGATTAATACCTGTTCGGTAGCCGAACGGCGGATAAACGAAAACATACCGAGAGAGGTGTGCAACGGTATAAAATCACCGTCTTTAAATGCCTTACAGGTTCTTCTGAAAAGCCCAAGTTTTTTGTAAAAATCCAAAAGATAATGGTCTTCCTTGCCCCAAGGGTAAAACGAACGGCAAAACGGGTCGCCATAGCCTTCCGTTGCGGCTTCGTCGCCGTAGTAAAGCGACGGAATACCGGGAAGAGTGTATTGCAAAAGGGCTGTAAGGTACAAAAGTTTTTTACTGCGTTCCAATTTTTCGGGGCTGAGTGTTGCCGTCGATTGCCACGCTCTGCCTCGTCCCATATCGTTTTCACCGCCCAAAGCCGTTAAAATTCGCGGAGTGTCGTGGGTGCCAACATGGTTCATAAGCAAACAAAGTGCCTGACGGGGATAATTTTCGCAAAGCGTCATAACTTGGTCGCACAAATCTTCCGCGTTACCACCGGTTACAAAACTGATTATAGCGGTGGCAAGAGGATAGTTCATAACCGAGTCGAGTTGTCGGCCACGCAAATATCTGCGACGCTCATCGTAACTGATTTTATTGGTTGCGTCTTCCCAAACCTCGCCGATTATAAGACCTTTTTCGTTTTCGGTCTTTACGGCTGTGCGAATTTTGTCAAGAAAACAGTCGGGCAGTTCGTCGGCAACGTCTAAACGCCAACCCGAGGCACCAAGCCTCATCCAATGGCGAAGAACACCGTTTTCGCCAGTGATAAATTCGGCAAAATCGGGGTTTTCTTCAACCGTTTCGGGTAGACTCGGAACGCCCCACCAACAACTGTAATTGTCGGGGCGGTTTTTAAATTTAAACCAGTTACTGTATTTTGAATTCGGAGAACTGTATGCACCTTTGCCACCGTATCTGCCATATTTATCAAAATAAATACTGTCGGCACCGGTGTGTGAAAAAACGCCGTCAAGAACAACCGCAATATTAAACTTCTTAGCCTCTTGGCAAAGTTTAGTAAAATCGGCTTCGGTACCAAGCAACGGGTCAATCTTCATATAATCGGCAGTGTTGTAGCGATGGTTGGAATGAGCCTCAAAAATGGGGTTGAGGTAGAGAATACTAACCCCTAAAGAGGCAAGATAGGGCAGTTTTTGTCTTATACCTTCGAGGTCGCCGCCATAATAGTCGTTGCCTAAGGAACATGCGCCGTTATGCTGACGGTATTCGGGTACGGCATCCATATTTTCTTGCATAAAACGGTCGTCGGGCACATTTTTCTTTGGCTGTTTTGAGGCAAAAAAGCGGTCGGGAAAAATCTGATAAATAATTCCTCCGGCATAATCGGTGGGTGTTTTATAGTCTTTTTCATACACGGTAAGTTGCCAGTCACCACCCGGACCAAATGCACCAAGCGAATATTTTTGCCTTGAAATAGGCACATATCCAAACTTGTCATAATATCCGAAATTATACCAATAAAGTCCTTCGGCGAATTTTATTTTGGTTTCGTAAAAACGCAAAGTGCCCTCATAAATTTCACAGGGTTTTAAGGTGCGTGTTACGGTTTCGCCTTGGTCGGGACGGTAGTTTATTACTGCTTTTTCGGGCGAAAGAGCGTCGTCAAGCACAATTCTAAAGGTTACAACCGAACCTTCTTTTACTGCACCGAACGGTTTTTTAAACATCGTATTTCTTGAGTGGTAGGGCACATAGTCCATAAAATTTACCCCCTAAAGGTGATAGTTTTGCAGATTTTACATTTAATATTATCGTCGCCGTTTAGCCTTGTTGCGGTATTTTCGGCGGTAGCGCTTATGTTAATTAACGGGTGGACAGATGCCCCCGTCGGCATTGCTTCGGCAGTCAACAGTCAGGCAATTAGTTTAAAAAAAGCGGTGGTTTTATCGGCTTTTTTTAATTTATTAGGTGCTCTTTTCGTAGGATTTTTAGGTAATTCTGTAGCAAAAAGTGTTGCCGAAATTTCGGGTGTATCAAAGTTTTCTCAAAATTTTGGTGCCGTCAGTTTTACGGCGGCTATGTTAAGCGTTGCCGTGTGGTCGCTTTTATCGTTAAAATTTGGCATACCCACAAGTGAAAGCCACGCGCTTTTAGCGGCATTATCGGGTGCTTTTGTAGCGGTAGCGGGATTTAATGAAGTGAATTTCAGCGAATGGGCAAAAGTGCTTGTTGGTTTGGGATTATCAACAGCACCGCTTATTTTCCTCACAAAAAAGGTAACCCACATCTTAAAAAAGCGGTTTAAAGGCAGTTCGTCGGATAAAAATTTAAAAAAATTATTGGTTTTTGGCGCCGTGATGTCGGCATTTGCCCACGGTGCACAAGACGGTCAGAAGTTTGCAGGGGTTTTTGCCGTTCAGGTATCGTTGCTTTTATCAAGCGGGCAAGATTTTTCGGTTCCGTTTTATGCCGTTTGCATCAGTGCGGTTTTTATTTCGCTCGGTATGATGTTGGGCGGTAAAAAAATCGTCGATACGCTATCGCAGGTGTCTTCACACGATGCAGTAGCAGGCTTTTCTGCCGATTTAACTTCGTCTTTTGTGCTTTTATTAATGTCGTTAGCAGGTATTCCGGCAAGCACCACTTCGGCAAAAACGTCGGCCTTAATAGGCACGGGCCACGGGCAAACAAAAAAGTCATTTTTACTGTTTGCCACGTGGGTTTTAACCTTTCCTGCATGCTTTGTTTTAGGCCTTTTTATTGCAAAACTTTTGCTTTATTTTATTTAGATTATTCTTTGTCGGGGGGTATAAGCCTAAAATAACACTTGTAACGCGACTTTTCCTTTTCCAAGGGGTCGGTATCGAAAATATTAATGATTTCGCGATTGTTTTTGAGGGCATATTTCAGTGTGTTTGCTGTCCCGCCGGGTTTTCCGTCAAAGTAGGTGATAACGTAACGGCTTCGGTCAACCATATATTGATTGCGTTTGCCAAACACCCATTTTTCGTAATTTTTGTTTATTACAACAACCTCATCGCACCGAGATAAAAGTTTCGTGTATCGGTTTTTCCAAAACTCGTCCCAACCGTTTTCCTGACCTTCATAAGGAATAACGGCGATGAGTTTTATTTTTTTGTTACGCCGTTTTATAAGTTCTACATATTCTGCAGCCTCAATGTCAAAGCCTTTTGCCATGCCGGTATAAAACACGGTACAACCGTCAACAATCTTTGCCGAAATAGCTGAAACCAATCGGCTTGTGAATTTTACGTACAGTGGCTCGTTTTTGTCGAACAAAAAATCGAATTTATCAGGTCTATAACCGGTAAAACAACAGGAATTTTCAAAATCTAACATAAAGTAGACTCCTTAACAGGGTTAAAATCGCGGTTGACAAATTTTAAGGAAAGTGTATAATAAACTTAATAAAATTAAGTGAAAGCAACCAAACTTAAGGGTGTAATTGCTTTAAAACTTTTAAAAATGGGGAATAATAATGGATAAGATAGATTACCGATTAATCAGCCTGCTTCAGGAAAACGCCCGTATGCCATTAAAACAGTTGGCAGAAAAGGTGTTTTTATCGTCGCCTGCTACCGCAGCGAGACTTGAGAGGCTTGAAAAAAGCGGAATTATCAGCGGATACGGTGTTAAGGTCGACCATAAAATGTTGGGTTATCCCATAACTGCGTTTGTTAATCTTGAGGTAAAACCTCAGCAAAAAAGCATTTTTTATCCGTTTATTAAGCAACATCCAAACGTTTTAGAGTGTTGTTGTGTTACGGGTCACTATTCCATGCTTATAAAGGTTGCTTTTGAAAGCACCGAGGCATTGGACGTATTTATTGGTCAGTTACAAACCTTCGGAAGCACCCAGACGCAAATAGTTTTTTCTATTGCCAAGGAGGAAGCGGGCGTAGATTTGGAAAACATCATGGCGGGAAATTATCCGCCGTTGCCCGAAATAGATGAAAAATAATCAATCGGTTTTCTTACGTATATATGATGTAGTAAAAAGTATACCAAAGGGCAAGGTTGCCACATACGGTCAGGTTGCCACAGCGGCGGGGAATCCGAGATGGGCGCGGGTTGTAGGTTATGCGTTGCATTGTAACCCCGACCCTCAAAACATTCCGTGTTATCGGGTGGTAAACCGTGAAGGCAGAGTGTCGAGTGCATTTGTTTTCGGCGGTGAAAACGTGCAGGTGCAACTGCTTAAAAACGAAGGGGTATTGTTTTTAGACGAAACCCATGTTGATATGCAAAACTTTTGTGTAAAGTTTTTGCCTGAAAAAGAATAGTTTTGTATTTTGAACAGGCTGTCTCGCGTTGTGACGAGACAGCCTGTTTTTATTGATTTTCGTCGTCTGACGAAATTTGAATGTTTTTCTTACAGCCTTTTGCGGGACGCAAAACCGTAACCTGGTCACGGTGCAAAACAATAGGCAGTCCGTCCGAACCGTCGAGCGAAACCTTAATTTTACCGGTCAGCAAAGCAACATCAACAACGGTTCCTTTGCCACTGGGGGTATCAACATAACTGCCTTGACGCGGTGTGATGCGGTCTAAGAACTCGTAAGCATCCTGCTCATATTTTAAACAGCACATAAGTCTTCCGCAGGTGCCCGAAATTTTTGTGGGGTTAAGTGACAGTCCTTGTTCTTTTGCCATTTTTATAGATACCGGCTGAAAATCGGATAAAAAGCGCGAGCAACAAAAAGGTTGACCGCAAATACCAAGTCCACCCATCATTTTGGCTTCGTCACGAACGCCGATTTGTCTTAATTCAATTCGGGTGTGGAAATGACTTGCAAGGTCTTTTACAAGTTCGCGGAAGTCAACACGTCCGTCGGCGGTGAAGAAGAAAAGTATTTTGGTGCCGTCAAAAGAAATTTCAACGTCAACCAGTTTCATTTCAAGGCCTCGTTCGGCGATTTTCTTTTCGCAAAACTCAAAAGCACCCGATTCTTTGGCGCGGTTTTCACGCATTTTTTTAAGGTCTTCTTCGGTTGCGGCGCGGACAACCTCTTTGAGTTGACCTACTATTTGATTATCAGGCACATTGTGGTTTTCGCTGGCAACCTCACCGCATTCGGTACCGCGAGCGGTGGTAACGATAACGTACGAGCCTGCCGAAAATTTCTGCCCTTTTGGGCTAAACGAGTATATTCGTCCGTCAGAACGGAATTTTACGCCAATAACTTCTACCATTTATGTTCTCCTATACAGGTTAATTTAAGTGTTATTTTGCTAAAAAAATTGTAACACAAGTTTTCAAACTTTACAACAAAAAATGCGGTTTATCTAAATATTTCCGCTACGAATGCGGTGCAAAAAATTGGTAACGACAACGGCGCGCCTACGTGTCTGCGCAAACGGTCACAGTATTTTTCGGTACAGTTTAATGCGTTTATTAAGGTTTGTTTGCTAAGCGTCGTATCGTTTTTGACAGCATAATCTTTTAGTAAAGTTTTTAAGCGTCGGTCGGTTTCGTCAAAAAATACGTTAAGCCCTGCGCGGTCTTTTTCAAAACGCTGTATGATTTTTATGGCCTCTAAGCGGTCGGTATTTTTTATTGCCTCTAAAAACTCCTTTGAGGCAGTAGCCGCACCGCTAACGCTACCGTCGAGAATTGCCAAAGCACGGCCGATGTTACCATGTGAAACGTCAAGTGCTTCGTTTATATCGTTTTCGTCATGTCCTGTTTTGGTTTTAATATAATTAAATGCGTCATCTCTGTCAGGGTTTTTAAGCGACAATGTAACACAACGCGACCTGACGGTCGGAAGCAAGGCTGAGGCGTTACGGCAGATAAGTATGAAAACCATGAATGATGGCGGTTCTTCCAAAATCTTTAAAAAAGCATTTTGAGCCGATTCGTTCATTTTATCGCAGTCAAGCAAAATGTTAACCTTTCGCTTGGCTTCAATCGGCAAAACAAACGCATTGTCGCGTATGTTTCGTACCAAATCAACCTTGAAGGTCGCGCCGTCGGGGGCATAGGTCAAACAATCGCTGTGCCCGTCTTTTTTCACAAGTTCACATTCTCGGCAGGTTCCGCAAGGGGCTGTAGTCTGTTTGCAAACGGCAGCAGCGGCTATTATTTTAGCAAAAGTGTGCCTTCCGCTGCCCTCTTCACCCTCTATAATGAAAGCGTGAGGAAAACGACCGCTTGCGACAGCGTTTTTAATAAGTTCTACCAGGTCGAAGTTGCCTATAAAGTTTTCAAACATAAAACCCCTCCTTTCCAAAACGGTAAAGCGATTATAAAACGTAACCGACCTTTTTCATAACTTTCGAAAGAGTGCGACGAGCGTACCAATCGGCTTTTTCGGCGCCCTCTTTATAAATTTTTTCGAGTTGTGCTTTATCGGAAATATACATATTATATTTTTCTTGAACGGGGCGAAGTTCCTCCACAACGGCCTCTCCTACGGCTGTTTTGAAATCGCCGTAGCCCTTACCCTCAAATTCTGCAGTAATTTGGTCGGCGGTTTTGCAGGTAATACATGAGTAAATCTCAATAAGGTTGTTAATACCTGCCTTATTTTCGCCAACGCAAACTCTTGCCTCCGAATCGGTAACGGCACGTTTGAATTTGCGCATAATAACGTCGGGCGCATCGGTAAGCAATACCTTTGCGTTTTCGTTTTCATCCGATTTCGACATTTTTTTCTCCGGCTCCTGCAACGACATAACCTTAGCACCAACGGGTGCAATATAAGGTTCGGGAATGGTAAAAACGTCACCATAAATGCCGTTAAAACGCTTGGCGATATCGCGGGCAATTTCAAGATGCTGCTTTTGGTCGGCACCGACGGGAACCAAGTCGGGCTTATAAAGAAGAATGTCGGCTGCCATTAAAACCGGATAAGTAAAAAGTCCCGCGTTAACGTTGTCGGCATGTTTTTGCGATTTGTCTTTAAACTGTGTCATTCTTGAAAGTTCACCAAACTGGGTGTAGCAGTTTAAAATCCAAGCAAGTTGTGAATGTGCCGCAACGTGTGACTGAATAAAAATCAGGGCTTTTTCGGGGTCAAGGCCGGTGCTGAGCAACATGGCTGCAGCGGAGTAAATTTGTTTTCTTAGTTCTGCCGGTTCTTGACGAACGGTGATTGCGTGTAGGTCGGCAATACCAAAAACACAGTCAAACTCCTCTTGCATATTGTTCCAATTTTTAACGGCACCAAGATAATTTCCCAAAGTAAACATACCGCTGGACTGAATAAAACTTAGCGCCCTCTTTTTTTGTGGAATGTTATTGTTTTCCATAGTTTTCTCCTTAAAAGGGTTTTAAAAATCACAAACCCCTACATTATATTACTTAAAAAAATCCTTGGCAGTTTTGCCCAAAATTTCCATACCTTTTACAATCTGTTCGTCGGTAGGTGTAGAGTAGTTGATTCTGAAACAGTGACTTTCGGCGTTAGTGTCGACCGTAAAGGCTGTGCCCGGAACGGTGGCAACCTTGTTTTCAACAGCCTTTGTGCAGAAGTCAACCATATTGGCAGTTTCGGGAAGTTTAAGCCAAATAAACAAACCGCCTTCGGGTTTTACATATTGAACGTATTTGCCTAAATGCTCGTCAATAAGTCCCGACATGAGATTACATTTTTTGCGGTAAATCTCGCGGTTTTTGTCAAGATGCTCGTCATAGTGACCGTCGGTCATAAACTCATGGCAAATCATCTGACCAAAAATTCCAGTGTGCACGTCGGCAGTCTGTTTGCAAACAACCATTTTTGCAACTATTTCCTTAGGAGCCACGGTAAAACCAACACGAAGTCCGGGTGAAATTACTTTCGAGGTGGTGCCGGCATAAACTACTATGCCGTCTTCGTCAAAACTTTTAATGGTCGGCAAACTTTCGCCTGCAAATCGAGTGTCGCTGTAAGGATTGTCTTCTAAAATTATAACACCGTATTTTTTGGCAAGTTCATAAACAGCCTTGCGCTTTTGAAGGCTCATACAAACACCCGATGGATTTTGGAAGGTAGGTATTGTGTAAATAAAGCGGGTGTTGGGGTTGGCTTTTAATGCCGATTCCAACATATCAATATTCATGCCGTCATCTTCCATGTCAACACCGACAAGATTAAGTCCTTGCGCCCTGAAAGCGTTGAGTGAGCCAATAAAACTCGGATTTTCGCAGATAACGGTATCGCCTGCATTACAAAGCACCATGGCAGTAAGGCTCATAACCTGTTGTGCACCCGAAGTGATGATAAGCTCGTCCAAATCTCGTCCGATGTTGTGATTGGATTTCATGTATTCCTTTAAATATGTACGAAGCGGTGTATAGCCTTCGGTAACCGAATATTGCAAGGCATCAACCGGTTGACGTGACATAATGTCAGCACTGATTTTTGCAATGCGGTCAGTCGGTAAAGCCTCAGGCGCGGGATTACCTGCAGCAAAGGGGATGTAACCCGGCATTGAGGTAAATTTTAAAATTTCACGAATTGCCGAGGGCTTTAATTCGGCAACACCTTTTGAAAAAGAATAATTCATAGCAAAACCTTCTTAAAAGTATTATAAATAATAAATCCTATACATTATAATATATATATATCCGTTTTTCAACACGCAACTTTAAATTTTTAAAATTTTACAAGATAATGTGTCTTTTTATGAATAAAAACACAAACTGTGGGCATACTCAAAAAATGAACCCCGAAAGTGCCCAAAAAGCCCGATATAAAGGCAAAATTCAGTCTAAAAATTTTTTAAAAAAAGTTTTAAAAAACAGTTGACAAAGCAGAAGTGATGTGTTAATATAATCGGGCGCCCGCAAAAAGGGAGCAGGCGGACCTTGAAAATTAAACAACGATAAAACTTTGTAAGAGAACCCGAAAATTTTAATGAGTTAAAACTCAAAGTA
>JAZQDU010000025.1:0-64003 GCA_045546915.1 Acutalibacteraceae bacterium
CTATACCTAAAACGCTTACAACGGTAGGTCAGTATGCCTTTAACGGATGTAATGCTTTAAGCACCGTTAATTATGCAGGAACTCAGGCAAACAAAAATAATATTTCTATTGGAACATACAACGCAAGGTTTAAAAACGCTAAGTGGAATTACAACAGATAAAACAAAAACACCCTTTCGGGTGTTTTTGTTTTATCTTATTTTTTTGAGTAACCGTGAAATAGGTAACACAAGCGTGCCGGTCAGCAGGTTACTGATTGCATGAATTGCATCAAACGGCAGACCTGCTATTATCCATGCAATAGTTGCTTTGAAGTTAAGACCAAAAAACAGGGCTTGTGCGGGTGCATAAAGTATGCCGTACAATAGTCCGTGCAGGCAACAGACGATAGGGTAGACAATGGCAGCCGTTGTTTTTGATTTAAAATTTGGCAGGAGCATTGTAATGCCCCAAAGCACAGTCCAGATATATAGGTTAGGCACCCACCAGGTGGCAAAACCGCCGTAAATTCCGCATAAGAAAACGTAAACATATATAGGTATTAACGCTTTTTTGCGAAAAGTTATGGTAAAAGCCATAATAAACATTCCGAGCAGGTGAACGTTTGGCAAGGCATCCATTAACAATTTTGAGCAGAACATTATTGTGCCCAAAACGGCAAAAAGTGCGATTTCTTTTGTCTTTAACAACTTATTTTGTGTATTCAAGTTTATAGGTCACTTTCTCGTCAATTTTGGTCTGGTCAACACCTGCAGAGGCATAATTTCCGTCGGTATAAAAAGCCCAATAAGCCTTGTTTACATCATAATCGGCGGTGATACCGTTGACCTTTTTAATGTAAAGACCGTATTGACTTTTTTCACCGTCAATTATGCCTTCGTTAAGAAGAGCATCGCCAACGGTTTCGGCATTTGTGAGCACTTTGAGTGTAATGATTTGATTTTCTGCCGAAATCCGGAGCGTTAAGGTTTTTTCACCTTCACCAACCGTTGCGTCACTGAGGTAAACGGCATCTTCCCAAACACCGACCTTTTGAACGGTGTTAACAGTCTGGGTGCTGGTAGTGCTTGAAGCATCCGAAGAAGTGATATCGGACACGTTGCAGGCCGTAAAACAGAAAACAAGTGCGAGTGACAGCAGAAGAGTAAAAATTTTGGTCGATTTTTTCATAATTTTCATATCCTTTCTTTTTTACAAAAGGATAAAGTAAAAGCACCCTTCTTTAAGGGTGCTTTTTAAGGTATCCTGCCATACCTAAATTATAAAAACCGCCCTTCATTTGCCCAAGAGTCTTTTACGAGTCACAGGCCGAAGAGCATTCCGACTTGATTCAAAACGAAAGATACGGTAATGGCTGTTGCTGCGGATTCTCACCGCGATTCCCTCAACATCTAACATACCGTCTGGCGATATGTCCGATAAAGTAAAACTTTGACCTGTGTTTATTCTTTTGTCGTGCAGATTATAACATAGTAACAGTAAAATGTCAATAAACCTTGAATTCATCAAAAAACCCCCAACTTGCGTTGGGGGTTAAAAGTTAACATTTTTCCAAAGCCTGCTCGATATCGGCGATAATATCATCTGCATCCTCGATACCAACTGATAATCTGATAAGGTCAGGTGCGATACCCGCCTCTCTTAATTGTTCGTCAGTAAGTTGTCTGTGAGTATGCGAAGCGGGGTGGAGCAAACAAGATTTGGCATCGGCAACGTGAGTAGCGATGCTGATAAAATTAAGCGCATCCATAAATTTAATGGATTTTTCACGGCCGCCTTTAACTGCAAAAGCAAGTACACCACAGGTGCCGTTCGGCATATATTTTTTAGCAAGTTCGTGGTATTCATCGCCTTCTAAGTCGGCAAAATGAACCCAGTCAATTTTATCGTTTTCCTTTAAATATTTGGCAACCTTTAATGCGTTTTTGCAGTGACGCTCCATACGAACGGAGAGTGTTTCAAGACCGAGATTAAGATAAAATGCATTTTGAGGTGCTTGAATAGAACCAAGGTCACGCATTAACTGTGCGGTTGCTTTTGTAATATATGCGCCTTTTCCAAAACGTTCTGCATAGGTGATACCATGGTATGATTCGTCAGGAGTGCACAATCCCGGGAACTTTTCTTTATGCGCCATCCAATCAAAATTACCGCTATCAACGATACAACCGCCAACACTTACGCCTTGACCGTCCATATATTTGGTTGTGGAGTGTGTAACAATATCTGCGCCCCACTCAAAAGGTCGGCAGTTGACAGGAGTTGCAAAGGTGTTATCAACAATAAGCGGAACGCCGTGACTGTGAGCAAGACGTGCAAACTTTTCAAAATCAAAAACCGTAACAGTAGGATTGGTTACTGTTTCACCGAAAACAGCCTTTGTGTTTGGCTTGAAGTATTTTGCCAACTCTTCTTCGGGCAAGTTTTGGTCAACAAAGGTACATTCAATACCCATCTTTCTCATAGTAACGTTAAACAAATTATATGTACCGCCATAAATTGCAGAAGATGTTATAAAATGGTCTCCTGCCTCGCAAATATTGAATATAGCATAGAAGTTTGCTGCCTGACCGGAAGAGGTAAGCATTGCGGCAACGCCACCCTCCATAGCGCAAATTTTTTCTGCTACGAAATCATTGGTTGGATTCTGCAAGCGGGTGTAAAAATATCCGGTAGCCTCAAGGTCAAAAAGTTTTCCCATATAATCGCTGGTATCATATTTAAAAGTGGTGCTTTGATAAACAGGCAATTGACGGGGTTCGCCCTGAGCAGGTTTCCATCCTTCGTGAAGACATTTGGTATCGATATGTGAATTCATCTGTTTCACCTTTCGCTGATATACAGCGCCTTTCTTTATTTGTTACATAAACAGTTTTTTAAGTGCTTTTTGCTCATTGCCTTTAGCAATAGCGGTAATACGGTCTCCCGGTGAAATCACCGTTCCGCCGCGAGGAATTATCAACTCTCCGTGTGATACAACTGCTATTATAACGCAATTTTGCGGAATTTCAAGCATAGAAAGAGGCTTTTTTTCAGGATTAAAGTCTTTTTTTGCGGTAAGTTCAATTATTTTAGCCTCGCCGTTGTTAAGTGTTGCCAACATTTTAACGTCAATATCAATTTCCGAATCAATAAGGTCGGTTATAATCTGGGTTGAACTGACGGCAATATCGGTGCCAAGCATACGCATGGCTGCAACGTTTTTCGGGTCGTTAGCGCGGGTTATAACGCGGTCAACCTCAAACTTTCGTTTGGCAATTTGAGCCGTCACAATATTTGCTTCGTCGCTGCCCGTTACAGCCACAAGTGCGTCCGCATTGACTGTACCTGCGGCAAGTAAAGCCTCAACGGTAGTGCCGTCGTCACAAATTACGGGAATATCAAGTTCATCGGCAATAATACGCGCGGTCGTGTCGTTTTGTTCAATAACGCTGACTTCGTTACCGCTTTCAAGTAAGGTCTTGGCAACATAGTAACCGACCTTGCCACCGCCTACAACAACAATTTTCATACCGTTCTCCTTTGAAGTTTTAACAATATGTTATTCTAAACGTCAGTCAAGATTTTTTAATCGGCAAGTACGGAAAAAATAATTTTTTCGTCTTCCATAATAATCCTTGCACGGTCGTCTGCTAAGGTGAGTTCGCCGTTTGAGTCGATAATAGCATACACAATTTCGCCGTCAAAAACGGGTATATCGCAAACGCGTTTGCCGTAAAAACGCTTGTCCTCACGGGTTATAAACCTCGCTTTGCGATTGCCGAACCCTACAATACTGTCATAATCTTCACCCGTTACAAGGTTATAAATGCTTGCGGCTTCAATGTTAGTCGGACAAACGGTTTTAAGCCCGATGTTCTCGAAAACTTTTTCGCGAACAGGGTCTACAATGCGGGCAATTACGTTTGGCACTTTATACATTTCTTTAGCCAGTTGTGCCGCAACAATATTAAGGTTATCGTCGTCAGAAACGGCAATAAAAGCGTCGCAGTCGGCAATACCTGCTTTTTCTAAGGTTTCAATATCCATTGCAACACCCGTTACGGTAACGCCGTTAAAAAACGACGGCAGGTCACAAAAGTGATTTGCATCACGGTCGATTACAGCAACTTCAAAGCCGTTTTTGCACAGTTCAGATGCTAAAGTTACACCCAAAGACGAGCATCCGACAATTACAATGTTCATCTGAAATCCTCCCATTTGCATTATTGTATAATATTTTACCACCAACATTTTGATTTTGCAACAAAAATGGTATATTTTAAAGTAAACATCGTTAAGTATAGGGGATAAATAGATGAAAGAGCAGTTTTTTTGTTGACTTTTGTTTGCTTTGATTTTATAATTTTTATGTAATTTACGATAGGGAGATGGTTTTTTGTTCTGTGAAAATTGCGGAAACAAAATAGAGGACGGTTCAAAATTTTGTGCTGTTTGCGGAGCAGAGGTAACCGAAATATCTGAGGAACAACAGACTGAACAGGTGCAAACAGCACCTACCGAGGTTCCGCCTGCCGATGTTGAGGCAATAAAAAGCGAACCCGAAACCAAAAAGAAAGAAAAAAGCAGAAAGAAATTCCCCGTAGGGCTTGTAGTGGCTATTGCTGTTGCAATAGCAATTATATCGGCCGTTACGGTGTTGCTTTTTAAAACATTTCCGCTTACTGTATCGGTAAAAGACCCGTATACTACTTCGACCACTACCGGTATAATCCATGATTTCAGCATGTCTTTTGAGGCTAACCAACCCATAAAGTCGGTTAAGTATGCACTTGAGCCAAAAGACCCTGACAATCTTGAACTTTATACCGAAGCCGAATTAGAAGGCGGAATGTTCAACAAAACCATGAATGTTGAGTCGTTTAAGGTTCTTCCCGGTGACGTTACGCTTTACATACAGGTCGAAACATGGTTTGGCAATTTTAAGTATGAATTAGAACTTTCTTGCCGTGTGGGTTATGCCACAGCACCTGAACTTAATGCCATTACAACGCTTCAGGACGGCACGTCGGTTGTAGGCAACGAACTTATAGTTTGCTTTAACGACGGCGTATCTTCTGCCGAGGCAAAAAAAGCGGTCGAAACTTCGGGTGGTAAGGTTGTCGGTGCGGTTTATGCGTTTAATCAGTACCAGGTCCGTTATCAGGACAGCAACATTTCCGACCTTGCAGGTAAGATGGTAACTCTTAAAAACAACGAAAAAATCCGTGCTGTTTTTTATAATGTTGTTTACAGTAAAGACCCGTTGACTACTCCTAATGACGGCAATTACGACGGTTGGGACGGTAATGTTCCTGCCGGAAACAACTGGCATCACGAGTGCATAAATTCGATTGGAGCATGGGATTATAACGATAAAATGAGTACCGTTAAGGTTGGAGTACTCGATTCGGTTTTACAGTTTAATCACGAGGATATCGAGGTAGACCCCGGTAAGATTTGCTATATTCCTACCGAAGATTTTACCACAATGAGCAGTGTTTTAAATTATTTAAAGGAAAGTAAGACGGCCCATGTTTGTATTGACCGTACCGATTGCGATTTTTGTGCCCACAGTATGCACGGAACCCATGTTTCAGGCATAATCGGTGCACTTGCCAATAATGGCAAAGGTGTTTGCGGCGTTAACTGGAAGTCTGACATTTATTTCTCAAATGCTTGGTATTATTATAAAGAACCAGGCAACCAACTCAGAGCCGAAAGTACATGGTTCAATATGCAATACAGCATTGCATATCTTGTTATGAGTGAGTGTAAGGTTATAAATATGAGCATTGGCTCGATTGAAAGTTCCGAGCAGGATGAAGGGGAAATCGAGGAAGCCGAGCAGTTTGAATACAACATTAAACGTCTTGAGGATGCAGGATACGATTTCCTTTTGGTAAAGGCGGCGGGCAATCATAATGACGATGCATCAAACTACCGTATTAACCGCGTAATGACCTACGGTGAACGTGCCAAAGCACACACGATTATTGTCGGCTCGCTCGAACATCATGAAATCCCGGCAACTCAGAATAACGCAGCCATGACGCTTTACAGTGTTTCAAGTTTTTCAAATTACGGCGATTTGGTTGACATTCTTGCTCCCGGTTCGGCTGTTTACAGTACCGTGTTGGGTGATTACACATACGCCAGCGGAACGTCAATGGCATCACCTGTTGTTGCGGGTGTTGCAAGTCTTGTGTATTCGGTAAATCCCGATATTACCTACGATGCCGTTAAGTCAATACTTATAAGCCGGGTTGAAAAATACAGTGCAAAACGAGGCACCGTGTATCCTGTGGTAAACGCAAAATTGGCGGTTGAATATGCACTTAATACCGAAACCACAGTTCCTGAGACCACCGAGCCGACCGTCGGCTTCGTAACGGGCATAGTAAAGGATGCCGCAACCGAAAATATTATAACAAATGCAGTGGTAGAACTTGTAAACAATGAAACCAATGAGGTATCGCTTGCGGCGTTGCTTGGTACGGGTGAATATTATATTTATGCCGATGCAGGTAACTATACCATGCATTTTAAAGCTGAAGGATATTATGATGAAACGGTATATAATGTTGAGGTAACAAACGGTGTTGTAAAATATAATGTTTTGTTAAACCTTATTCCTGAGAGCGAGTCAGAAACCGAGCCTCAAGGTACAGCACAAGGCCGTGTGGTAGATGCTTTTGACGCATCGTCAATAGCCAATGCCGATATCTCGGTTTATAAGGGAGTTGATAATACAAGCGGTACACCTGTACTTGTTACAAAGGCTAACGCACAAGGCAAATATACGCTCGATTTAGCCCCCGGTAACTATACATTGGTGGTTACAGCCGAGGGTTATTCAAGAGGTGTATCAAACGTAATCATTATTTCGGACAGAACAACATCAAATCAGGATACAACCCTTACGCCGAAACTCAAAGATGGTGAGATAAGGGTGGTACTTACATGGGGACAATATCCGAGAGACCTTGATTCTCACCTTGTAGGCCCAACACCCGACGGCGGAAAGTTCCACACCTATTTTGAAAGCAAAAACAGTCATTACAATGGCACAAAACACGTAAATCTTGATGTTGATGATATAACAAGTTACGGCCCTGAGACCACGTCGGTTTATGTTGGTGTCAGCGGCGGAACATATACGTTTTATGTGCACGATTTTACTAACCGAAATTCTCAATCCTGCAATCAGATGTCAACTTCAGGCGCGATAGTAAAAGTATATATAGCAGGGGTTGAAACCCCGTATGTATTTAATGCGCCTACCGAGGAGGGAACACTTTGGACGGTGTTCTCGGTAACCGACGGCGTACTGACAGCCATAAATGAAATGGGATATGAGAGGAACGCCTCAAGCGTAGGTCAGTAATTGTAGAAAGCAAATTAAAATTATTAAAAAAACAACCACCGGAATTAAAACCGGTGGTTGTTTTAAGTGGTGCGGGTAACAGGACTTGAACCTGCACCGAGTTGCCCCGACTAGAACCTGAATCTAGCGCGTCTGCCAATTCCGCCATACCCGCATATATTAAGTTTTATGGTTTGGGGCGCATCCGCGCTCCGCGATACTCTTGCGGTGCCCGACGTTTACTCAGACGTCGGTACACGTCTTCGTCTCCGTCGACCGCTGCGCCTTTTTGACCGTCGCTTTATCCCACCTAAGTGGGCGCTCGGTCAAAAACTGCCAATTCCGCCATACCCGCAAATTTAAGTAATAAGTAATAGTGAAAAGTGAAGAAGTAAAGAACTATTTTTATCGCAAGTCCGCAACGATTATTATACATTTGGGGTTGTTGATTGTCAAGCATTAATTTGACTCTTGATTTCGGTCGCCAGACGCTAAAAACGGGCGGATATATCCGCCCGTTTTACGCTGTTTTATTGTTTGTTTGGTTTTAGTTCGGACTCTATTTTGAGTAAGCGGTTGTACTTTGCTGTTCGGTCGGTTCGGCAGGGGGCACCGGATTTTATAAAACCTGCTCCCACGGCTACCGAAAGGTCGGCAATAAAGGTGTCTTCGCTTTCGCCTGAGCGGTGCGAAATTATAGGTGTGTAGCCCGACTTTTTCGCCATTTCAATAACCCTTAGTGTTTCGGTCAACGTTCCGATTTGGTTTAATTTTACCAAAATCGAGTTTGCTCTTTTTTGAGAAATTCCTTCTCTCAGCCTTTGTGGGTTTGTTACAAAAAGGTCGTCGCCAACCAGCATTACGCGTTGTCCCAAACGTTCGGTCAAATCTTGCCAGCCATCATAATCATCCTCTGCAAGAGGGTCTTCGACCGAAATTATAGGGTAGTCGGACACAAGTTTTTCAATTTTGTCACCGAGTTGTTCTGAGGTTAAAATTTCGCCCGATTTTGGCAAATTATACCTGCCGTTATCGTACCATTCGCTGGAAGCCACATCTAAAGCAAGTTTTACGTTTTCGGTTGAAAAACCTGCCTTTTCTATCGCTTTTATAATATACTCAATCGCTTCGCGGTCATCTTTTAAATCGGGTGCAAAACCGCCTTCGTCACCCACCGCGGTTGCCTTTTTGTCAGCCTTTAAAATAGCCTTTAACGCGTGGTAAATCTCAGCACCTGTTCGCAAGTTTTCCGAAAAGTCACCGACTTGCGGAACAATCATAAACTCTTGAATGTCGATGTTATTGTCGGCATGTGCACCGCCGTTTAAAATATTCATCATAGGGCTTGGCAGGCAAAGCCCGCTTATGCCGCCAAGGTATCTGTATAGCGGTACGCGATAGTGCCTTGCAGCCGCACGTGCGACCGCCAATGATACTGCAAGCATCGCATTGGCACCAAGGTTTGATTTCGTAGCGGTGCCGTCAAGTTTTATCATTTCGCTGTCGATGGTTTTTTGGTTGAGCGTATTTAAGGAGCAAACAAGGGGAGAAATGCGGTTGTTAATGTTTTCAACCGCCCTTAAAACACCCTTGCCGCCAAAACGGGATTCGTTGTCACGCAGTTCGTGAGCCTCAAACTTTCCCGTAGATGCACCCGACGGTGAAATGGCAACGGCACGGCAACCGTCGTTTAGTGTTACTTCGGCTGCAACTGTGGGGTTTCCTCTCGAATCAAGGACCTCAAATCCTGTTATGTTTGATATCATAAAATCTTCCTTTCAAGCAGTTTTTGATGTGTTTTACAAGGGTAGTATTGACCGCTTTTGGCAAATATATGTAAATAGTGAAAAAATGCTAATTTCCCTTTGACATTTGGGCTGTAAAGATTTATTATATATGTAGGTATATACTGCTATTAGGGAGGAATTATGAGCACGAATAAATATATCATCGCCGGCCTTAAAGTGCTGATGACAGCGCACTACGATATGTTAGAGCAACGCAGCAGCAAATATCTAGCCGATTTTGACGGTGAACCTGATTTTGTTATAGAGGCTCCCGAAGACAAAATGGAAAAATTACGTCGTGAGTCGCCCGTTTTGAACGATGCTCAGCGTGAGTATATCGTTACGGCAGCACACTTTTATAATTATTTGTTGGAATATGACGGGTTTTTGCTTCATTCATCGGCGATAAGTTATGACGGTAAGGCATATTTGTTTTCGGCCGACTGCGGTACGGGCAAATCAACCCATACAAGACTGTGGTGTGAGTATTTGGGTGATGCCGTTACCAAAATTAATGATGATAAACCTGCCGTTCGCTTAATCGACGGTGTTTTCTGTGCCATCGGTACTCCGTGGAGTGGCAAAACCGCAGAAAATGAAAATGTTATCGTTCCTGTTGGCGGTGTTGTGCTGTTGGAAAGAGGTTTGGTTAACAAAATAGAACCTGCCGAAACACGCCGTGCCGTAATGTCGTTATTAAGGCAGACGTTTTTCCCACCTAAACGTGAGAACACCGACCGTATGGCCGACCTTTTAGATAAATTTATTCGTTCGGTGCCGGTGTATAGGCTTGAATGTGATATGAGTGAAGATGCGGTAAAAACCTCGTATGAGGCACTTACCGGAAAGAAATATGAAAAAGGAAATAAATAATGACTGACTTGTTTGATGAAAAGCAGGGAGTAACCGGTGAAGAACGGTTTTCTGATGTTATAGTCGGAAGGAATCCTGTTGCCGAGGCTCTGCGTTCGGGACGTGAAATAGATAAACTTTTGGTGGCACACGGTGCTGCCGAAGGCTCGACAAAAGCACTTATTGCCAAATGTCGCGAAAGAGGTATTTTGGTAAAAGAGGTATCGTCTCAAAAACTTGATTTTTTAAGCGGCGGTGCATCGCATCAAGGCGTAGCACTCATGGTTGCGGCTCATAAATATTGCGAAGTGCAGGAAATTTTAGACTATGCCGCTTCTAAGAACGAACCGCCATTTGTGGTGATTTGCGACGGGATTGAAGACCCGCATAACTTAGGTGCCATAATTCGTACTGCCGAGGCTTCGGGCGTACATGGAATAATTATTCCGCAACGCAGAAGCGCGTCGCTTAATGCCGTTGTGGCAAAATCGGCAGCAGGTGCTTTGGAATATATGCGTGTTGCAAGGGTTACGAACCTTAATTCAGAAATCGAGCGGTTAAAAGAGGGCGGAATGTGGATATATGCCGCCGATATGGACGGAACTTCGTGGTGCGCAACCGATATGAGGGGTGCTTGTGGGCTTGTAATCGGCTCGGAAGGCAGAGGAGTCAGCCGTCTTGTTAAAGAAAAATGTGACCAGATTGTGTCACTTCCCATGATGGGAAATATTAATTCTTTAAATGCGTCGGTTGCCGCAGGAATACTTATGTATGAAATAGTGCGGCAGCGAAACGGTTTGAAAACGTTGTAATATAAGGGGGATGAACGGTGTGGGTTTGTTTAAAAAAGGAATAAAAAACGACTTTGAGGACGGGCATAACAACAGCCTGTTTTCGGATGATGACGATTACATAGCACCGATGCAGCATCGCATGGTTACGGGTGAGCGAAAAATTTCGGCACCTCATGCCATTACTGCTGACGAACTTTCAGGTACGGTGGAAAATATCCCCATGCAATCGCACGAAAGACCGGTTGCAAATTCGGTTTACGAGAGCATGAGAGAGCATGAAAAACACAACAGAGTAACAGCAATCGAAGACGATTATGTTCCTTCTTGGGCAAATAAGTCGGCTGAGGAAACCGATTTTTCGCAGTTTTCCGACCGTGCAAAGTTTAAATCATCGTCGGTGGATAACGCTGATGCCGCCAAGCGTGCAGAAGAAATACTCAAGAGCACCAACGTAAGGACCGAATCGGCACCGTATAACGATAAAAATGATTTGGACAGCGAGGAAGGTGCGGTTGTACTTAATATTGATGAAACAACCGCAAATGTTGAGACCAATCCGTTTTTGGAGCGTTGCAAAAAGGCTGTTTTGGGCGAGGCAGAGGAGCCAAGAACCTCACCGATAAAGGTGCCCATGTTTAAAACCGAGCCGGTTGAGAGGGAAACGGCTCAACCTCAAGCCCAAAAGACTGACGATTTTGATGCGGTTATTCGTCGTTTAAGAGGTGAGGAAGAACCGGTTGAAAACAACACCGAACCCAAAATTGAGGTTGAAATAATACCCGAAGATGCACCGGCAGAAATCATGTATTCTGAAACAAATTCGGATGTTCCTGTTGAACCGGAGGAGCCGGCAAATGACGTAAAAGTTTACGGTAAGGTAATAAACGGCAAGGTTGTTCAGGAAACGCCTGACGGTACAATTGATGTTGGCGAACTTATAAAGGCACAAAGGCAAGCCGAGGAAGAATTGGGCGCCACCCGTATGTTTGACGGACTTGACGATGTAATTTCCCAAAAGGCCGATGATTCGTTTAACGAGGCACAGGAAATTTATAATGGTGAGGACGAAAACCAAACCGAAGAAATATCCTATTACGAAACTGAGGACAGCGACTTAAGTGATATTGAGGATTATAACGATATAAACGATGCTGCTGATATAAAAACTTCGTTGCAGGCAAACTTGTCGGCGCAGTCGATACGTACCACTGTATCGTTCATTGTTTTTGTTGTAATGTTGCTGTTGTCGTTGCCGATAATGGACCTCTTACCCGTTAAAGCGGGCGGTTTTATTTCAATATTGTTGCTTGTAGTATCAATAGCTGTCAACCTTGATGTTTTTAACGAGTTTAAAAGAATTACTAAGGTTTTCAGGTTTGACTGTGCGGTTGCCGTGACTTCGGTAGCAGCACTTGTTCAGACGGCTGTTAGTGCCTTTGTTTATGACGGGGCTTTTGGTTTTCTTGCAGCCTATGCCGCACTTTTGTTGGCGGTTAACCGTTATATGAAACGCGCTAAGGTAAAACGCTTGGCGTTAGGTGTTGAAAAAATAGCCAATTTGGATACAAAATCGGCACTTTTTGTGTCGGATTCAAAAGCATCAAAGATTATTGCATCAGGTGCTGTTGAGGGTGAGGTTGTCGGCATTGTTTCAAAACCTGCCGTCAACGTAAGAGGATTTATTAAAAGTTCAAACTATAAAACACCGTTTGACTTGAAGTTTAAAATATTATTTATTGTTGGAATGTCTGTTTCGGCAGCAGCAGGTGTTGTAGCAGGTATTATTGCAGGTTTTGGAGCAGGTCTTACCTTCTTTACTGCCATGTTGTGTTGCGCTTTTCCCATTTCGGCTTGTTTAAGTTCAGAAATGCCCATGAACCGTATTGCAAACAGACTTGCCGAAAAGGGCGCCGCTTTAGCAGGGTTTAAGGGGGCTTTTGAACTCAACCGTGCAAACATTGTGTCGGTCAACACGTCGGACTTGTTCCCTGAGGGTACCGTTAAACTTTATAACATGAAAACACTCGGCAAAAACGAGTTAGGTCCTACACTTTTGGCTGCCGCCGCTGTTGCTATTGCCGCTAACAGCCCGTTGGCGGGAATTTTTCGTGAAATGGTAGGTGTTTCGTCCGAAAACGAAATGCCCAAAGTAAACGGTGTGCAGTATGAGGATAAAATGGGTATTTCGGGCTGGATAGGTGCAAATACTGTGCTTATAGGCAACCGAAATCTTATGCAAGGACATAACATTCCTGTTCCGCCTTCAACGGTTGACAAAAAAATATTAAGAGCAGGATATTTCCCTGTTTATATTGCTTTTAAGGGCTCGCCTTGTCTGCTTTTTGTTGTTAAGTACGAGGTTGACGAGCAGGTAAAAGCCGAACTTGCAAGACTTTGCAATACCGGTATGACGGTGCTGGTTAATCCACAAGACCCTAACGCTTCTCAAACCATGATTTGTGATTACTTCTCAATTCCTGACGATGCTTTAAAGGTTATGAATCATAACGCAAGGGTTGTCTATGAGAAGGAAGCCCGTTTTGAAGAAAATGTTACTGCTCCTGCCGTTGGAGGAGATAATGTAACAGGCAAATTTGCCGCTATTACATCGGCAATAAAGTTAAGTTCAATAGTTGCAGTGCTTACTGCTGTTTATGTTGTCGCTGCCGTTTTGGGAGCAATTTTACTGATTTATTTAGGCATAATCGGTAAACTTTCGCTGATAACTTCGTTTGCTCTTACGGTGTTCCAGGTAGTGTTTATGATAATATCGTCTATCGCTATGAAAGTGAAGGATAGGTAATGAGTATGTCTTTTAAAAGGCACAACCAAAATCTAAGCAATAAAGCAATTGTCAAAAACGACGCAACAACTAAATTTGCACAAAATGCCATAATAGTTGCGGTAATGTCTACGTTTTTGCATTTCTACATCGGCATTGCGGTGGTCACTCTTACCGCCATATCGTTTTGCATACTGCCGGGTATCAGGGATAAAATCTTTGTGCACAAAGGCACGCTTTTTATTGTGGCATACGTCGTGATGTCCATAATTACGGCGGTGTATTACAAAAATTATATAGGTGTGCTTATAAGCATACTTTTTGCACTTATGATGATAATTCATCTGGTGGCAAGAAGCCTTGCAACCAAAGAGTTTTTTGACCGCATGTTTGACATAATGTGCATTGGCGGATGCGTTTCGACGGTTGTTTGCGTAATTGAAAAATATGTCAATCGCCATATAGCCGGTTACCGTTGCCAATGTTTTTCGGTTAACCCAAACTGCTTTGGTGTGCCGATAATGATAATTATACTTATTTGCGCATATAAGGTTGTAGTAGCCAAGAAAAACATACCGCTTTATTATGTTGCCGCTATTATTAATGCCGTCAGCCTTTATCTTTGCGGCAGTATGATGCTTTGGGTAATAGTTTTTGTGGGCGTGCTTGTTTTGTTGCTTTTAAACCATAAGTATAAATTGTTGGCGGTGTTCTTGGGTGTTGTGACGGCTTGTGTTATAACCGTAATTTTAATTCCGCAATTAATCTCACGTCTTAACGAACTTACGGCAACCATTGAAAATCGCGTTGATATCTGGACTTTTGCCATTGAAAAAATAGGTGAGGCACCTATTTTCGGTCGCGGATTTGCCACTTATAACTTTATGTATAACATTGAGGCACCGACCCGTTCTGAACTTTATCCTGCCATGCTTTCACATAATCTGCTAATTGATAGCCTTTTGTCTTATGGTGTTGCAGGCACACTGCTTTTAGCAGGCTTTTTTATAAGTTTTATAAAAGATGCATTTGTTTGCAGAGAGGGATTAAAAAAGCACAACAAAGACTATACAATGATAACCTTTGTGTGTGCTATGGGTGTGGCGGTTGCCGTTCACGGACTTATTGATACTGCCATGATATGGATACAACCCGGTCTTATGTTAATGCTTATAGGCTCCGGGTTAGGCGTTGATGAAAACAGGTTAAAATCTGAACAATAACAAAAAGCAGTGCAAGAGAAAGTTCTTGCACCGCTTTTTTGTTATTCACTCTTTAAAGCACGTTCAAGCCAGATGGCTCCGATATCCATTGCGTTGTAAAGGCCTGTTTTTTCACTGCTTTTTACAACCTTATCTTTTTCTTTGGCGTTAGGGTCGGAAAGAATTAACTGCACCGAAACCTTATCGGCAACCTTTTCGCCGCCTAAGTCCTTAGTGGTAAGTATTTTAAGCATGACGATATATTTTTCTGCGGTATCACCGTAATAAATAGTGTCGCCCTTACGAACAATGGGTTTTCCTTTATAGGTCAAAAAATCAAGCATTATATCACTCCGTTAAAAGTTTAGTATCGGTTTTCACGTATTATAACACATTTTGCCCTTTATGTAAAGCACTAATTGACCGAACCAAAAGTCCTGCCAAAATTAGTGTGTTTTGGTTGACTTTAATGGTGCCATGCATTAAAATTGTCTTATAATGTACTGCTTTGGAGGTTTTTTATGTTTAAAAGGTTTGTGGCGACGGTTGTCGTTTTAGTTTTGTTTGCGGTGTGTTGCGGTTGTTCGGGCAAAAATGCTGATACTGCCTCTGATACCGAATCTACACCTGCCGAGTCGCAAAATGCAAATGTATCAAATAAAGGAGAGATACCTGCTGTGTTAAATATAAAAGTAAAAGATGGTAAAACGGATGTATTTAAAAGCAACCGTCCTTATGACAGTAAAAAAGAGGATATCACGCTCATTCTTGTAACAGGTCAGTCAAACTTTACTACGTCGGTAGGTTATGCGGCAGAATTGGGAGCAGTTAACCAAGGTACAGCCCAAACTCTTTCCGATGCACCGGTTTTACCAAAAAAGGGTATAGCATATTCCTTTAACACAAGCGCTACTGAGTTTACATTGAATGACGCAAGGGATATGAGTGTTCTTTGCAACCCTTCCCGTGGCACCTCTACGCTTGGTGGAATGTCGCCCTCATTTGCAATTAAGTGGAACAATCTTACAAACACTAAGGTTGTGTTTGTTCAGGCTGCAGTCGGTGCTGTTGGTATGCACGAATGGGTGCCCGAACCTTCAAAATACACCTGTACTTGCAGTAACAACGGTCAGGGCAGACTTTATTTTGACGCTGTAACCGCATATAAGAGAGCATATAATGCCCTTTCCCAAAAGTATAATATTGTTTATACCGGTTATGTTTGGAATCAGGGCGAGCACGAAGAGGTGTACGGAAAACCCGGTAATACCGTTTGTGATGCTAAAAGTTATTATGATGCTTATATGGAAATGCACAACGGATTTGTGTCGCAGTTAAATCTTGATTTTGGCGGAATCTCGGTAGTCAGAGCCGATAAAGCAGGCAGTACGGCAGAGGGTAGCAATTCTTATACAATCGCACGTGCCGCTCAGTATAAACTCTGTAATGATAATGATGACTTATTTATGCTTTCGAGCCTCAGCGAAACCTGCTCACATGCTCAAATGGACCAAGGCAATACTATTCATTATTCTCAGGCAACATTCAATAAAATGGGCGAGCAGATGGCGGCTAACCTTTATAAATATTTAGGGTTTGAAAAAGCAGAGTATACAGGTATCAAGGTTTATTCTGCATACGGTTCTACGGCTTGTGTTTTCGATAAGGACGGAAATCTGACCGAAGGTAGTGATGAAGTGACCAGGTCGGTTCTCGGCAACAATTTAATCGCAAGACTGAACACTTTGGGAACGCACCAAAAAATAGAACTATCATTTACCGTTGACGGTGTTTCGGCTCCCGGATATATTGATGATTTTGGAGCAATAGACTGGGCCGAATTTAGTTCTACCGAAAAACTCAACAAATTTAAAATAAACGTAATTAAAGAATAAAACAAAAAAGACTTAAAGGGCAACGCCCTTTAAGTCTTTTTTTTTAATTTAAACCCATTCGCCCCAATCTTCTTCCAAATCGGGTTTGCCAACGGCAGGGTTGTTGCCAACAAGCAGATGTAAAAGTGTCAGAACGTCGTTGGCGTTAAGTTTCGCATCGACGTTAACATCGGCACCGTAAATGCATACGCTGCTTTGGTCGTAACCGTCCCAACCTGCCAAAAAACGCTCAAGCGTAATAGCGTCAAGCATGTCGACCTCACCGTCGTAATTGACATCGCTTGATTTATACTCAATAATGCTATAAGTTATGTTGATAATTGTTGAACCGTCGGCTGCAATATTCCTTTGAGTTACGCTCGATGCCTTGTAGCCTAAAAATTCTAACGGAACGGCGGCAGTCTTTTCACCCACATAACCCTCGAGCGTTTCAACTTTATATAGCGCATTTACAGGTTCGGTGTGAAGGCGGAAGTAGTGACGCACCTGATATGTTGCAAGTTGTTGAGTCTCGGTAGGCTCGGCCGAAGTATCGGTTGTGTTTGCTGTGACAGTTGTAGGCAAAAACGCCAAAACAACCGCAAGGGAGAGTACCAACGAAAGTAATTTTTTAATTTTCATAAAATTGCCTCCTTTGGGGAAAATCTCGTATTCTTTTTGAATTATAACACACAAAAAACGATAATACAACAGGAAAATAAAAACAAAGAAGTGAACGGTTACGTTCACTTCTTTTGTTATGTAAGTGATTTTAAGGAAAAAATTATTCCTCAACAATAGCCTCTACGGGGCAACCGTCAGCGCAAGCACCACAGCCAAGGCAAGCGTCAGCATCGATAACGAACTTATCGTCGCCTTCTTTAATAGCCTCTACGGGGCAGGTACCTGCACAAGCACCACAGCTGATGCAAGCGTCAGTAATCTTAAATGCCATTTGTTACACCTCCACACAACATTAATCTCAAGTTCATTTTATCACATTTTGTAAAAAATGCAAGAGTAAATATTAAAAGTCGACAAAAAGCGAGATTACTCGCCGTCGGGTGTTTCCCAGTTATGCCAAACGTTCTGAACGTCGTCGTTTTCGTCTAACATATCAATAAGTTTTTCCATTTTGGTAACAAGTTCAGGGTCTTCAATGGCGGTAGTGGTGGCGGGAACATAAGTTGCTTCAGCAGAAAGGAAAGAATAACCCTTGCTGCTTAAAACTTCGCTTACGGCACCAACCGAGTTAACGTCGGTCGAAATTTCAAAAACGTCGCCGTCAAAATTAAAGTCGTCAGCACCGGCTTCCAAAGCGTCTTCCATAACCTTGTCTTCGTCAAGACCTTCGGCTTCAATAACAATAAGGCCTTTGTGCTCGAACATAAACATAACCGAGCCCGACTGACCGAGATTACCTCCGCACTTATCAAAATAATGGCGCATTTCACCTGCAGTACGGTTGCGGTTATCCGACAAGGTCTCAACAATAACGGCAACACCCGAAGGACCATATCCTTCGTAGATGAGTTGCTCATATTCTGCGCCACCGGTTTCTCCTGCGGCTTTCTTGATGATGCGGTCAATGTTATCATTAGGAACATTGTTAGCCTTTGCCTTAGCAATAACGTCACGAAGTTTACCGTTTACGTTGGGGTCGGGGCCACCGGTTCTAACAACCATTGCGAGTTCGCGACCGATACGGGTGAAAATTTTAGCCCTTGCCTGGTCGGTTTTTTCTTTCTTTCTTTTAATTGTGCTCCATTTGGAATGTCCTGACATAAAGTTTACTCCAATCAATTAAAAATCTTAATAACGTGAGGTATTGTACCACACAAAACGCATAATATCAAGTCAAAGTTATAGGTTAACTTTTCGTCTTTTCATAAAATCTTCCAAAATTATGGTTGCGGCAACGGCATCGACCACCGCTTTGCGCTTTTTACCCCTTGTATCGGTGTAATTAAGTGCGGTATGGGCACTGATTGTGGTGCAACGTTCATCCCAGAGTTCAACGGGAAGGTTTGTTGTTTCGCGCAACTTTTCGGCGACTAAAGCACATTCTTTAGCCTTAAACCCTTCGCTGCCGTCCATATTTTTAGGGTAACCTACAACTATCATTTCTGCACCAAGTTCTTTGGCTTTTTCGGTGAGGGTAACGATTAATTTATCGCGGTTATATTCGGTTATAACGCCTTTTGGAAAGGCAAAACCCTCACTTTTGTCGCTTAGCGCAATACCTGTTCTTGCGGTACCCACATCGACCGACATTATATACATAACAATCTCCTTTTATTTATCTTCGGTTGGCTGTTCGCCATCTTGAATTTCGGTTTCCGGTTCGGTTTGTGGTTCGGTTTGTGGTTCGGTTTCGCCATGTGTTTGAGTAAACGAGTTAAATTTGAGCAGTGCCGAGTCGTCTATAACAAACCCGCCTTCAAAACCGGGATACGCGTTAATTTTATTGTGGTCGATGTCGTCAAGCAGGTCGCCGTCATTTTCTTCGGCAATACCTGCGGCGGCTTCAAACAAGGCGGTTCTTGTAGATATCGTGTCACCTTCGGGGTATTCGGGCATTGTCACGGGACGAAATTTTCTGATAATCAGCACAGTCACTAAGTAAAGCATGGTAATTGCAGCGGCACCGAGTGTGATGTTTATACCGAGCATTAGCCCCGGTGTTTCGTAGCAGAACTCAATTACGTTTTCGCCTTCAGGAGCCAAAACGGCAACAAATCCCTTGTTAACGCGCTTAATTTCGGTTTGTTTACCATTGACATAAGCCGTCCAACCCTCATCGTATGGTACCGAATAGAAAACGTAGTTGCCTTTGTCAAGAGTTATGTGCGACTCAAAACCGCGTGAGTTATAAACGAAACTGTCGCCCGATGTGGAACTTCTTTGTTTGCAGTCTTGGGAATAGCCAGAATATGTCAAATCAACCGATAATTTTTCGGGGTCATATCCGACCAGGTTATAGTCGGCATCAAAGTCCTTCATATAAAGTTTAAAATCGGCAATATCCTCATCTTCTATAAGCAAGGCTTTTAGCATTATCTGGGATTTACGGTGATTGTTATAATTGTTAAGTTGCTCCTCGGTCATGTAATAATCGTAGGTAAAGCCCATGGGAATATAACTTTCATTAATATATATATTGTATCCGCCCTCTTGCTTATAGAAGGTGTAGTCGGGCATATCGGTTTCGTTCGTTTCATTGCGGAACTCTTTGGAGTTTTCAATTAACGGGTCAAGCAAATATTTTACCGAAAGCAAAGATTTGGCGGCAAAATATTCACTTTCCGGTCGACTGCCGACCGAACGCGGAACGCCGATATAGTTGTAAAACTCAACTGTGGAGGGCGAAACTAACGAATGGAAGAAGTTGACCGAAGGATATCCTAAATAAAGGCCCGTATTGTCAACTCCGTCAAACACGTCAATTCGAGCAAACTCGTCATCATCAATGTCAAGAGACACTTCGCCTTCAATAAGCGAATCTATCATTACACTATCAATATCGTATGCGTGTGTTTGTCCCGATATGAGGAAAAACGCCGAATACAGTATCGAAACCGCACAAACGATGGCAATAATCGGCTTAAAAATAAAGGTTTGTTTTTCGCGAATAAAGGGGATAAGTGCCTTTAAAATAAACAAGCAGAGCAACGATATAATGCAGGTTATCCAAAATCTCAGGTCATAAACGCCGCCTTCGACCTTAACGCTTGGGTCAAACGCATGGCGCAGACTTTGGTATATAAATTTAAACGGATTTGTAGAAGCATCGGTGTAAAGGCCAATGCCTTCAAATTCTTCACCGTTTATACGCGGCATAAAACCGATAGCAGCAGTAAGACCGATAACAATGGCAGCCGACCATTTCCAAGCGGTGTTCCAGTTAGCCTCGGTGTCTTCGAGAGCAATTGAGGTGGCAAGTGCCATCATAAGTATCGGCATATAAAACCAGCGAGCGTAGTAATTGACGTTAAGCAGTGAAAATACACTGTTAAGACCCGGTACTAATGCCATAAAAATACAAGTCACTAATAAACGGCGAAGCCAGGTGCCTTTTTTGTTGCCCAAAAGAGCAGTTATAACGCCGGTCATACCAAAAAGAGGAAGCCAACCGCCCAATGATGACCACTTTACATCAGAACCCGGGAAGAAGACAGGACGGGCAGGCAGGTCGGGCGGGAAGAAGAAACACTCAATAACATTAAGGAAAATCTGTTCCTTGCCGTAAAGCAGGAAACTCCAACCCGACATAATACTGTTAAGACGCTCGTTCTGAAGTACGACGAGGATGGAGGGGTAGAGTATTGCTGCGGCAAGCAAAAGTCCTAAAACGCACTCAAAAAGCATGAGGAAAAATTGCCCCCAACTAAATTTAAAACTCTTTGAGCAAATGCGTATAAACCAATATATAATAGCAAAAACAACCATTCCGAAGAAGAAATAGTAGTTAGTTAAAGCGCAGAAAAATACGGCAAATATAAGGGCTCCGCGTTTCTTTTCCGCCCAAAATACTTCCATAGCCAACATAAGCAAAGGGAAGAAAATAATCGCCTCGTGGAAATGGTTAAAGAACACATTGTAAACCGAAAATCCGCTAAAAGCATAGATAAGTCCGCCAATCATAGCCGTTTCGGCACGAGAGGTAAAGCGACGGATAAACAGGTATGCCGTGAGTGCGGCACAGGCGAATTTTAAAATGAGCAACGGGCCCATCAAATACGGAACCATCCAATTAGGGAACGGCAAAGTAAGCCAGAAAAACGGGCTTCCCAGCAGGTAAAAACTATATGAACCGATAAAGTTAGAACCGAGGTCGGTCATCCAACTGAAAGCATAGTCACCCGAACGAAGCATTGCGTGACAATACTGATAAAAAGGTATTTGCTGTACGTTAAAGTCGCCGTAAAAGATAAAATAGCCGTTGCCTTGAACTATAGACGGCAAAAAGAACGCTGCTGCGGTCCCGAGCGCTATTAAAAAAGTTGTAAGGCCAAGACTTTTTTTCTTTTGGCATATGGTTTTAAGATTGTCCTCAGTCATAGCGTGTCCTCCGTAAGCGTTGTAATTAAATAATAGTTAGCAACCAGTCAATCAGAGTATACATAAGTGGAATAGAGATAATACAAAGAGTATGTGAAATCAGTGCCATTGAAGCGCCGGTTTCGGTTTCACCTCCGTAAGCAGCGGGGAAAACAACCGTATTAAGTCCTAAAGGTGTGGCATAAGCAAACAAAGCAAGCACAATAACAAGGTCGCTTGCCGCCAACAGTTTAAGTGCCGTTAAAATCAAAAGCGGGAAAATCACAAGACGCAAAAGGGTTGCAATGTAAACACGGCCGTTACGCATTAGTTTGGGCAGTTCATATTCTCCTATTACAAATCCGGTAAGAATCATGGCAAGCGGAGCCATACAACCTTTACAGTAATTTATAGTGGAGGTGACTGCCTCGGGTAAAAACTTGCCCCATCCGGTAAGGCCTAAAGTTGCGCCTATAACAATTGAAATAAAAATGGGATTAAGCAGGTTGCTCAAAGGGTTTCTTTTTTGCCGACTGCCCTTTGGTATAAGAATAAGTATACCCCAAGTGTATACTGCAAGGTTAAGCGGAAGGGTGAAAAGAAGGTAGTAGTAAAGCACTTCGTTGTCGGTACCGAAAACAGAGCCGCCTAAAATCGCGGGAACAATAGCACTGCCCATAAAACTGAAATTACCAAAAGAAAGGGCATATTTATAAACGTTGCGCTGGTAATAATCACCAGTTTTTACAAAAACAAAAGACAAAGGTATAGACATTGCAAGCGCTATAATGAGCCCTATAACACTGTAACCTATAAGTATAGCATTATTTTTGAGCGAAGCGACGGTGCAGTATTCGTTAAAGGTGCTAAGGATAAGCGCAGGGACAAAAACGAAATTTTCAAGTTTTGAGAGTATCTTATCGGTACCGTCGGGTGATAATTTTTTTCGTTTAAGAACATAGCCTATAACCATGCATAAAAACATTACCATCATCGGTGCTAACGTAGCCTTAAATGTTCCCATTAAACCGCTCCCATTACAATAATTGAAACTAATCTATAAATATAATACAGTAAATTAATCCGCTTTACAAGACCTTTATTTATAAGAGTTAACAAAACAAGAAAAAATTTCCCTTGAATTGTAGAGGGTTGTGTGGTACAATAAAGTGAATTATAGTCTAAAAGGGGGGCTTTTGTTTGGTTGACCTTCATACTCACATCCTTCCCGGGGTTGACGACGGCGCAGAAACACTTGGTGTTTCTCTTGAAATGTTAAATCTTGCTTATGAAAGCGGAACGACTGATGTAGTGCTGACCCCGCATTATCTTACTCGTGACGTCAGGTCTACAGGTGCTTCAAAGCAACAACTTATCGCTACGTTTGACAGTTTAAAAAAGGCTGTTGCGGACAAGTTACCAAATCTTAATCTTTATCTTGGTGCCGAAACGTTTGCGGCTGCAAATATTTCCGATTACATTCAGGAAGACTTAATGTTGCCGCTCGGTGACAGTAAGTATGTGCTGTTAGAGTTTGGCTTTGACGATTCGTCAAAACGAGCACTCGATATTACTAAATTAATAATATCGTCGGGATATTCGGTTATTATTGCCCACCCTGAAAGATATCCGTTCTTTTTATACAACCCTGCAGGACTATTGCCGTTCCTTGACGAGGGTGCCCTTTTGCAACTTAATGCTTCAAGTATTATGGGTCAAAACGGAAATTACTCAAGAGAAATGGCACTTTCGCTGATAGATAGCGGCCTTGCAACAATGGTCGCGAGTGATAGCCATAGTATTTCGTACCGCACACCTGACCTTGCCGAGACGTTTTCGTTTGTTTCGTCGGAGTTTTCGCCCGAGTGTGCCGAAGCGTTGTTTCGCAGTAATCCGCTTGCTGTTTTAAAAGGCGGCATTTTGCTATAAATGTTTCAAAATTCATGATAGGAGTTTATTAAAGGTATGAGAATTTTAAAATTGTTGGTATTGATTATGGCACTTGTCGTAACAATAGTCGGAGTGGCCTTTAAGTTTTCTACCAGAGGAGAAAACGTGGCGCCGACCATTAAATGTTCGGAGAACGAGATTATTGTGACATCGGTTCACAGTACCGATGAAGAGTTGCTTTCTTACGTCACTGCATATGACCAGCAAGACGGAGACCTTACAAGCCGTGTTGCACTAACACGTAAAATGTTCTTTGTCGGCAATAAAACAACACTTGTTACATACTCGGTAAGTGATAGCGATAATAACGTTGCTTCGTTGCAGAGAAAGGTATATTTTGAAGACTATACCGCACCTAAAATTTCACTTAAAAATGACTTTATTTTCCCGTCAGGTCTTAACTTTGACCTTAGTGACTATGTAACTGCCGAGTGCGTTATAGACGGTGACCTTACCGACCATCTTAAAATTATTTCTACCGACTATTCTACTGCCGACGGCTCTTATAATGTTATTATCAAGGTTTCAAACAGCATGGCTGATACTACCGAGGTAAATATAAAGGCATTCGTTACAAATGATGACTACGGTCTTTACCGTGTTCGTTTGCAGGATTATATGATTTATACTCCCGTAGGTGTTGAGCCTGATTATAAAGCAAACCTTGTTAACGTTATAAATAAGAACAACACTAACTATACTGTTGATGATGTTGTTATCGATTATTCTGAGGTCGATATTAACACCCCCGGTTGTTACGATGTTTATTATCGTATTTTCTCCGGGGAAGATGAAGATAAAGAAACCATTAGTATGTCGAGAACGGTTATTATTGTAGAGGAGGCTAATTAAATGAAAGCGTTTGAATATTCGCGCATAAATTTTTATACTATATTAGCCGACCTCACCCGTAATTTCTGGGTAATTGTCCTTGCGGCTTATGTTGGTTTTATGGGAAGTTTTACATATTTTAACCATATCCGTGATAAAGAGTTTACAAGCACCATGACCTTGTCGGTAAACTTAAGCGGTTATACAAGTTCGTCTACTGCGCTTACTCTTTCTCGTACTATAGATATTGCACAGTCGCTTGATGATGTTTTTAAGAGTGACGCTTTGATAGAGGTTGTAAAGGGTGACCTTGGAACTGAAAAAATCGGAACAATTTCAGCAACCCAATTAAGCAGTACAAACCTTATTAGTGTTTCGGCCACCGGCAACACTGCTCAGGCTGCATACGATACGCTTCGTTCGGTTCTTGAAAATTATGAAAAAATTACCGATTTCGTATTTACTAACGTTGTTATTCGTGCTGTTGTAAACCCGTCTATGCCCACCGCTCCGTCAAACCGCGTTTCGCCTTATACAATGGGCATTCTCTTTGGTTTTGTAGCGGCAGCAATTGTAGCGTTTATAATGGTGCTTATTTCGTTCCTGCGTGACACCGTTAAGAATATCAGCGAGGTTGATTCTGACCTTAGCGCAAAATTGTTCGGTGTAGTTTATCACGTAAAATCCAAGGGTAAAAAGGCGCTTGAATCACCTAAGAAACTGAAGATAAACAATCCGCTTGCAGGGTATAATTTCAGTGAAAGTTACCGTCGAATGGCAATTAAGGTTGAAAGTTTAAAACGCACTAAAGGATTTAAGGTTTTTGCTGTTACGTCGGTTGCCGAAAATGAGGGTAAAACCACCGTTTCTACCAATATTGCTATGGCTTTGGCACAAAACAATCACAGGGTCTTGCTTATCGACTGCGACTTTAAAAACCCCTCAATTCAGCACTTCTTCCCAAGAGAAGACCGTCTTGAGAATCGCAACTTCCATAATTTTATTGCCGAGGGTGGAGATATTTCGGATTTCCTTTATCGTGATACCGACACCGGTCTTTATATCGCCGATTCTAATAAGCCTTGTGACGGCTCTTCCGAAAAACTTTCTCACGCACGTTTTGGTGAGACTATTGCGGCTTTGAAAGAGCAGTTTGACTTTATTATTGTCGATACCCCGCCTTGCGGTATTACAGTTGATGCTGAAATAGTATCAGAGTCGGTAGATGCTATGATTATGGTTGTCCGTCAAGACGGTGTTCATATTACGGAAATCAATGACCACATTGAAAACTTTAATAAAACTTACGTTGCCGGATGCGTGTTTAATGATGTACGCACTGTGCGTAAAGTTTCATCCGAGCCTGTAGGTGACCAGGCAAAATATTATTACCACGGCGATATTCAATAGGGAAGGAGAGTAAGCTTATGAAAAAGGAAAATACTGTTCAGATTTTAAGCTGGTCGTTTCAGTTAAGCAGTTTTGTTAAGTCCTTAAAGGCGATCGGCTGGATTATAGGCGTTTTGACTGTTGTTTTTGCACTCGTGGTCTTTACTGTCAGTACCGTGACTTTCGTCCCTAAATATCGCTCAACGGTTCGTTTTACCATTACCCCGTTGGTCAGCAGTAACTCTTCTAATGGTGCTTCGGTTTATAATTTTAACTATAATGCCGGTCTTGCTTCTCAGATGGCTGCCACATTCCCGCACATAATGAAATCGGGAATATTATACGATATTATACGCAATGAAATGGGTCGTCCGATTAGCGTTGTTGTTAACTCAAAGGCTGTATCTAAAACTAATATTTTTGAGGTAAGTGTTACTGCCAATTCGCCGGATGAAGCATATGAGTTTATTCTTTTGCTTATAGAAAATTATCCTAAAGTTGCTGAGTATGTTATCGGTGATACGAGAATGTCGGTTATTGAAGGTTCGCTGCCTGAAAAGGCAACGGCGCCTTATAATACCAATGCTCGTTTCGTAAATGCCGGATTTGCCGCAATTTTAGGTTTGGCTATTGGTGTTTTAATAGTATGTATTCATTCAATTTGCCATAAATCCATCGTTTCTAAGAACGATATTGAACAAAAACTCAACGGTGATTGTATCAGCGAAATTCCGCTTGTTAAAAAGAAAAAGACCAAAACCAAAACGATTGTTCGTTCGGGTGTTGGTTTTACCGATTTTTCCGAGGCGTTCCGCTTGCTTAAACAGCGTGTGCTAAGTCGTTGTAAATTGACCGGACGAAAGATAATCGGTGTTACAAGTACTGCCGACGGTGAAGGTAAGACAACCGTAGCATATAACTTGGCACGTGCATTGGCGGCTGGTTCTTCGCGTGTGCTTTTGGTTGATATGGACCTTCGCGACCGTTCGCTTCAAGAATACCTTAACCGCAAGAAAGAGGTTTCTGACCTCGGTATTTGCGATATTGTTGCCAATAAAACTACAATAAGTGAATGTATAAATTCTGTTCACGATAAATTTGATGTATTGTTTGCCGGCTCTGAGCAAATCAAGTTCCATAAAGCAAAGTTTAAAGAAGTGTTTGACAGCATTAAGGATTCGTATGACTACATAATTGTTGACCTTGCAAGTTGTGATGGTGCATCCGAAAGTGCTGCAACGGCTGACCTTTGCGAAGAGGTATTGTTTGTTGTAAGATGGAACGGAGTATCTTATGAAAAGATACTCAATGCAGTAAAATATATGTCGTTCAGTTCGTCGCATTTCATGGGATTTGTTTTAAACCTCATTTCACCTGACGAAATGATAGGCGGAAAATACCGTTACGGTCATTATTATTATTCGTACAGCCGTCGTTACGGTTACGGATATGGAAGATACCGCTACGGTTACGGAAAATACGCTTCGGCTTATGCAAAATCACCGTACCACCGTCACGAACCTGCATCAGACCTTTCGTTGTCGGCACAAAAGGCTGGCGGATCGACTCCTGAAAAGGCAGAAAAGTAAACTAAAAAGCACTGCGTAACACCCGTTACACAGTGCTTTGTTTATAGATATTCAAATGTTTTGACGATAAAAATATTGACTTAAAAGTGCGGTGGTGATAAAATTTACGCGCTATAGTTTTTAAGAAGGGGTCAAGTGTAGTGGAATTTTATTTAAAACCCAAATTTTTCTCTACAATTAAAGGTTATACAAAGTCTCAGTTTGTAAAGGACTTAGTAGCCGGAATAATTGTGGCTATAATTGCGCTTCCGTTGTCAATTGCTCTTGCGCTTGCTTCGGGTGTAAATCCGGAGTGTGGTGTTTATACCGCTATTTTTGCAGGTTTTGTAGTTGCGCTTTTTGGCGGAAGTAATGTTCAAATTGCAGGCCCTACGGCTGCATTTGCCACAGTGGTGGCATCAATTGTTGCCAAAGAGGGCATGGAAGGTCTTATTATTGCATCTGTAATGGCGGGCATTTTGCTTATAATTATGGGTGTTTTAAAATTGGGTTCGCTCATCCGCTTTATTCCCGAAACCATAACGGTCGGTTTTACAGCAGGTATTGCCGTTACCATTTTTTTGGGACAAATTAAAGATTTTTTAGGGATTACATATCAAAATTCCGAAAGGCCGATAGAAGCCATAGAAAAAGTTGAGGCCAATATACATAATATATCAACCGTCAGCGTGCAAGCGGTGATAATAGGCGTAATAAGTCTTGCGATTTTAATTTTATATCCAAAACTTGAGAAAAAGATACCGCCGTCATTAATAGCGGTGGTTATAGGCGCTGTGCTTGTTGGCTGTATTCCATTTATTAATAACGGGGCATATACAATAGGTGAACTTTACGATATCCCGTCGGGTTTCCCAAGGTTTACTTTGGGCTCGGTTGATTTGTCGGTTGAGCGAATAATTGCGCTTGTTCCCAACGCTGTGACCATTGCGGTTTTGGCGGGAATTGAGTCGCTTTTATCGTGCGTTGTTGCCGATGGTATGATAGATGCAAAACACAACCCCAATGCCGAACTGACTGCTCAAGGCCTTGCCAATATATCGTCGGTTATGTTTGGCGGAATCCCGGCAACAGGTGCAATAGCCCGTACTGCAGCCAATATTAAAAATGGCGGCCGAACACCGGTAGCAGGTATGGTACATTCGGTAGTTTTGTTGCTTGTGTTGCTCGTTTTAATGCCGTATGCGGCACTTATTCCAATGCCTACAATTGCAGCGATTTTATTTATCGTTGCCTATAATATGAGCGAATGGCGAAAGTTTGTGCATATCGTAAAGACCGAAAAGTTTTACGATACAGGAATAATGGTCATAACCTTTGTCCTTACTGTTATTTTCGACCTCGTGGTCGCTATCGCCGTCGGCATGATTTTGGTTATAATTAAAAATATAATTTTAAAAGCGGTATCGAAAACCCATAAATAAAAAAAGCATTGCGTACATTTTATACGCAATGCTTTTTGCTTATTCTTCAAAAAGAGGGGTGGAAAAGTAGCGTTCGGCGGTGTCGGGTAATACCGTAACAACGGTTTTGCCTTTGCCTAAAATTTTAGCAAGCCTTAGTGCTGCGGCAACGTTGGTTCCGCTGCTGATACCGCACATAATACCTTCTTTTGAGGCGAGGTCTTTTGAAACCTGTAACGCTTCTTCGTCTTTTATAATACAAACGTCGTCATATATTTCGGTGTTTAAAATGTCGGGAATAATGCCGTCGCCAATGCCCATCTGAATATGTGTTCCAATAGAACCGCCCGATAAAATAGCGGCATTTTCGGGTTCGGCGGCCCAAATGGTAATGTTTGGGTTTTGTGCCTTTAAGGTTTCACCGATGCCGGTAATGGTACCGCCGGTACCGATGCCACTGCAAAAACCGTGAATAGGCCCTCCAACCTGCTCTAAAATTTCCATACCCGTAGCAAATCGCTGAATGGCGGGGTTGGCAGGATTTTCAAACTGTTGCGGAACGAATACGTTTTTGTTTTCTGCTTTCATTTTTAGTGCAAGGGCGAGACATTCTTCAATACAAAGTCCTATGTTGCCGTCGTCATGTACCAAAACAACCTCGGCTCCGTAGTGACGAACAAGTTTGCGACGCTCTTCACTAACCGAGTCAGGCATAATGATTTTTACTTTATAACCCTTTACGGCACCCACCAATGCGAGGCCAATGCCTTGGTTTCCGCTTGTGGGCTCAACGATTATGGTATCGGAATTCAAAAGTCCTTTTTTCTCGGCATCCAAAATCATATTAAGTGCAGTTCGAGTTTTAATTGAACCTCCAACGTTAAGGCCTTCAAATTTTACTAATATATCGGCATCATCAGGCCCCGTTATTTTTTGCAGTTTTATCATAGGGGTATGCCCGATAGCCTCTAATATGTTATTATATATCACGAGTAATTCCTCCCCACCTCTATACAATATGTGTTGTCATTAAGTTTCGTCACAATTATCAAAAATTTCCTTAATTATAAATGATAGGCAATTAAAAAGCAATAGCAAGAGATATAAAGTATAAAAAACGCAGGAGCAAGAGGATTTTTTGCGAAAAATTTGTTGATTTTTTGTAAAAAAGTAATATAATATTTTTATATTAAAGGGGAGATTGCTAATGAAAATAAGAGTCGCTATTGCAGGATACGGTAACTTAGGCCGAGGTGTTCTGTGTGCCCTTAATAAGTGTGATGATTTAGAGGCCGTCGCTGTTTTTACCCGACGTGACCCCAAAACTTTAAAACCTGTTATCGACATTCCCGTTTATTCTATGGACGAGATTGAAAATTTTAAAAATGATATCGACGTGTTAATTCTTTGCGGAGGCAGTGCAAACGACCTGCCAACTCAAAGTCCCGAACTTGCACAGTATTTCAATATTGTCGACAGTTTCGATACCCATGCAAAAATCCCCGAGCATTTTAAAAATGTTAATAATGCTGCAATAAAAAGCGGCAAGGTGGCCGTTATTTCGGCAGGGTGGGACCCAGGTATGTTCTCGCTTAACCGTCTTATAGGTGAGGCGATTTTACCCGATAGTAAGACTTATACTTTTTGGGGCAAAGGTGTCAGCCAAGGCCATTCAGATGCCATAAGAAGGATTGACGGTGTTGCAGACGCAAGGCAGTACACGGTGCCGGTTGATAGTGCGGTTGAAAGCGTGCGTCGTGGTGAAAATCCTGAACTTTCTACAAGGCAAAAGCATACAAGAGAATGTTTTGTTGTGGCAAAGGAAGGCGCCGATTTAGAAAAAATCCGTCAGCAGATTGTAACCATGCCAAACTATTTTGCAGATTATGATACAACCGTTAATTTCATTTCGCAAGAGGAGTTGGACGCAAACCATAAAGGCATACCGCACGGCGGAATGGTGATTTGCAGTGGCAACACAGGTTTAAACAACGAAAACAATCATGTTGTTGAGTATAAATTGAAACTTGATTCTAATCCTGAGTTTACATCAAGCGTGCTGGTGGCTTATGCGAGAGCCGCTTACCGTATGAATAATGAGGGTATAAGCGGTTGCAAGACGGTGTTTGATATTGCACCTAAGTATATGCACCCCGCATCGTTTGAAGAGCAACGAGCAAAGTTGTTATAAAGTATTGCAAATTTTTCTTAATTAATATAAGGAGGAGTTATAAATGGATAATAATAAAAGACCCGATTCAATGGCTCGTATCACAAATTTTGAACTTGCCAACGCGTTTATCGATGAGCAGGTTAAGGCTGTAAGACAGCAGGTGGGCGATAAAAAGGTGTTGTTAGCGTTGTCCGGCGGTGTTGATTCGTCGGTAGTTGCCGCACTTTTAATTAAAGCCATCGGCAAACAACTTGTTTGCGTGCACGTAAATCACGGGCTCATGCGTAAAGACGAATCTGAAAATGTAATAAAGGTTTTCGGTCAAGAACTTGACGCAAACCTTATATATGTTGATGCAACCGATAGATTTTTAGGACTTCTTGAAAATGTTTCTGACCCTGAGAGCAAGCGCAAAATCATAGGCAAAGAGTTTATCGAAGTTTTTGCCGATGAAGCAAGAAAATTAGAGGGTGTAGAGTTTTTGGCACAAGGCACCATTTATCCCGATATTTTAGAGAGTATAAAAGCAGCCGAAGGCAAACAGGCTGTAAAATCGCATCATAATGTTGGTGGCTTGCCTGAAGACCTTAAATTTGAGTTGGTAGAACCCATTAAACTTTTGTTTAAAGACGAGGTTCGTGTTGTGGGCGAAGCATTGGGACTTCCGCATGCTATGGTTTATCGTCAGCCGTTCCCCGGTCCCGGCCTTGGTGTAAGATGCTTGGGCGCAATTACACGCGACCGCTTGCACGCACTCAGAGAAGCCGATGCAATTTTGAGAGATGAATTTGACAAATGCAAACTTAGCGAAAAAGTTTGGCAATATTTTGTTGTAGTGCCCGATATTAAGAGCGTTGGCGTTAAAAACGAAAGCCGTTACGAAGGTTGGCCCGCAATTATTCGTGCAGTAAATACCAAAGACGCTATGACCGCCACGATTGAGGAGATTCCTTATGAAGTGCTTCATAAGATAACCGACCGTATTACTCATGAGGTTGAGGGAATCAACCGCGTACTTTTAGACCTCACCCCGAAGCCCGTCGGCACTATCGAGTGGGAATAATAAGGTATCCTCGAAAACCCTTGATTTTACGGGCTTTTTGAGTTCCTATTTTGGTTAGTGACTACAATTTGACTACAACTTGTTTTTGGAACTAATATATCTAATGACTAAATGCTCTGCCGTAAAAAGCAGAGCATTTTTAATTAAATAAATATTAAATTATTTCATATACAAAGTTTCAAGTGGGAGAAACACAAGTTTTCCACTCAATCGCATTTCATCCATTTTATCTTTTCCATATATTCTAACGATGTTTTTGACATAGTCGCCAAAAGCGATATCATTATGATAGTATATAACCATACAATCAACATTATCCATTAAAAAACGTAAGATATCCGAATCTGTTACATCTAGTGAATGACCTATAACATATAAATAAAACTTTTTGCTTTCGGTTTTTCCTTTTATTCTCTGTATGATTGCTAAATAATCCAAATCTGTTTTTCTTTTTATCCTTTGGTAATATTTTTTAAATTCTATAAAAGAGGTATCTCCTTCAATAACATCATGTTCATCTGATGGTTGAATTCCTAATATAGCATTGTTGTATTTTTGGCTGCCATGTATATGTGAAACTATTTCATTTTCGTTTCCATATATTTTTTCATATGTAGTGGTGTAATTAAAAGATATAACATCACATTTTCTATCTTTTAGTTTGAAAATCTCTTTTAATTTATTGTTTTCATTATTTTCGTAGTCTAAAACCTTTTCAATAAAGTATGATATATATAATGAGAAGATAGTTTCTAATTCACACAATGAATCGTATAGATATTCTATTATTTTATCTTTATTCATACGATATGTATTATTATATGGATGTTTGAGCAAATAATCTTTATGTACACTTCTTCTTATACTGTTATTATATTCGTTTTGGTTTGTTTCATAGAAAAAAGAAAAATTTTTCAGAACATTCCTTTCGTTTGGTCCTAATTTTGGAGGAGATAATTGGTAATCATCTCCTCGCTGATAATTATTGCTTTTTAATATTTCATCGAATGTTTTTATTACCAATGCAATTTCCTTTTCGAAATCCACCCATACAATATCAGCATTAAGACAGGAACTTAAATATTTAAACCAAAAATTGTTATTAGTAAAATCTACAATGTCACACAAATCCTCAAAAGAAATATTTATGTTGTCATATGCCTCTTTGTGTTTTTCATAGCATTCAACAGCAAAATCGTTTCTCTCTTTTGGGAATACTTCTCTAAAAAAAGCACCTAAGTTATAGTCTTCGTTAAATATGTGATTGCTTTTGTGCTTATTAATTGTTTGAAATACGTTTAAAAAATCAATATATCTCGTTGGAAATTTATGTGCAATATCAAAGCCATTGCCTAATAATAATATTTCATTTGTACTATCGTGCATAACATCACTCCTTCTGTGGGTATTATACCATATTTCGACGGTTTTCTCAACTTATATCTGTTTTGCTAAAATATAAAATGCTCTGCTTTTTACGGCAGAGCATCTTCTTTTTTGGTCACGATACACTTTTGATGGGAGTATAACCGATTTTTTTAGCGAACTCGTGGTCAAGTTCTGCATACAATCGTTTGCATGCAATTGATACTGCTTGAGCAACTCTATCGGCAGAATTGCCTTTAAAAATATGACCATGTCCTTCGGAAATTAAGTTACCATCTTTGTCATACAGTTTTGCAATAACTGCATCCATATCACAAAAAACCTTTACAAAGTAATCATTCCTTTTAGGTGCGAATGTTAACATCTCATCAGTGAACTTAATGGTAGAGGGACCAGAAGAACCATTTAGTTTCACTATGTAGTAGTGCTCTCCCGTTTTTTCCGAGAGCACTACATCACTAACATAGCCAACTTTACCGCAAACCTTACCTAGTCCTCTGTGCTTGACTTTTGTAGGTAATCTATTATAATTTTTCACTTTTACACAATCATTTACTTTAAACATATTTTATTCTCCTTTGTAATTTTAGTATTATTTTTTTCAGAAAAATCTGCATTTACCGTGAACTTATATGTGTCAACGGCATTATAATTATTATCCAACTTCTTAATCAGTTGGAGAAGGTATGCTATATTTTCAAGCACATCTGATGTTTGCTCTATTCGTTCCAATCGTTTAAGTTCGGCAGTAAGTTCTACCAAAAATTGCGAAAGGAATTTCTGAACCCGAATATTAGGATGAACAATAACATCTTCACAAAGTGCTCTTTTAATAAGATAACTCTGTTTAGACATTCCAGAGGTGTTTGCCATCATCGAGATTTTATCGTATTCCTCTGGCGATACCCTGAAAGCCAATGTCTTGTTTCGCCATCTTCTCTTTTCATCTCTGTTTTTATCAGACATCCAAATCCTCCTTATCTTCAATGAGACCGATATTGGGATGAAGTCCAACGAAATCCTCGTCTATTGAAATTTTACCATCGTGAATTTCATCAAGTATTGTGGCAATTCTCCGTTGTTTCTTGTTGTATATATGGGCATAATTTTCGGTTATTTTGTTTTTTCCTTCATCATCTGACTTGTGACCCAATCTTTCGCCAATGAATTGTAAGGAAATGCCCATTGTCGCCAGCATAGAAGCATGGGAATGCCTTAATCCGTGAACAGTGATAGGTTCCATATTGATTTTGGAACAGCATTTGTCTTTGAAACTTTTAATTCTGCTCTTACTCAAAGGGAAAACCCTCTGATTTGGTGCTAAACCATATATGCTGTTCATATATTCTTTGAGTTCTTCGGTTAAGAAATCTGGCATATATACATCCCGATTACTGAACTCTGTTTTTGGCGAGGTAATCAACTGCTTACCTTTAACAACTTGATAATTTTTTCTTACGGAGATAATACCTCTTTCAAGGTCTAAATCTGCTGGGGTTAATGCTAATAATTCTCCCGTGCGAAGACCACACCAGAAAAACACTTGAAAAGCATAGTAATACTCTGGTCTGTATTGGGCTTCTTCTATAAACTTATAATATTGAGATAATTGCCAATATTTTGTTTTAGACCTTTTGGGTTTTCCGCAAATCCTATCAACGATTGGATTTTTTGGTAAGTTATGATATTTAACAGCGAAATTAAAAATCGCCGACAATTGATTTTCCACTGTCCGAAGGTACGATTTAGCATATGCTTTTCCGTTTTTTTGCCGATATTTCTTTAATGTATCTTGCCAAGTTAAAATATCGTCGGGTGTTATTTCGTGAACAATCATATCTCCCAAAGGGGTAATACTTTCATCAACCGATTTAAGAATTTTGGTATTAATAATATTAACTTTATTCTCGTAAGAAGTTTCTTTATTATCATCATCAGAACGAAAATGAGACAGATACCTTTCAACGAGTTCTGCCATAGTCATATTTGCATCAGTGATAATTTTGGGAGAATTGCCTTGTATGAGTTTTGGGATGAGCAAAGGAAGGTCGCTTTGCATCCATTCCTTTGCTGTCTTGTAACTACCGAAACCTCTTTTGCAGGTACGATGCCTCTTACCCTTTACATCGCTGTAACTGTAAAAGACCCTGTAAAGTCGTTCACCATACTTGTTGATACTTGCACTATACTCGCTCATACTTATGCACCCACTCCCGTAACGACTGCTTCCAAACCAATTCGCTCGTAAAAATACTGGCGATTGGTTTTACCCGATAAAGTAAGATAACCTTCTTTTTCCAACTCATCGTTTAACCTATTGATTATACGGTAAGCATAGGCACGAGATACATCCATAATCTCCGCAACTTCGGTTGCTTTAATGAATATATCATTACTTTGAATGCTAATTTTTGTTTTAGTCATACAGATGACCTCCTTGAAATAATTTTTTGGCATTGCTGCCTACATACCAACCCCCCTTCTTACGAAATGCTGGGGGGTAAGATATGTGCCGTGGAAACAAATGGACTTATCAAAGGAACTTGTTTTATTATTTGAAGGAGGAATGTAGATTGGGTATGATTAAGTGCAAACCCAATCAAAATAAAACAAATCGTTCGCTTTGATATAATCCAGACAAACCAGCATAACCAATTCTGTACACTCCTTTCGGTCTGGATTTTGGTATTGTTTTGCTTGGCTGTGCAGTTATTATAGACCATCCCAAAACCACTGTCAAAGTGCCAATTTTCAAAACTTTTTTGGGTTCTTAAAGAAAAAGTTTTCGAAAAAATACTCATTTTGTCTCTCAAAAACCGCTACGGGATATTTCGAAAAACTTTCTAAAATTAAGTTTTAAAAAAACATAGTTTTTTCGTCTCTCAAAAATAATTAGTACTTTTTTAAAAATTTTTTCGAGGCATTTTTCTTTGGATTTTTGCTTCTAAAAACAAGTTTTGCAAAATTGTATTAATTTCGTTTTTGAGAAACGGCGAGAGCCGATATTTTATAAACTTTTTTAACAAACAGCAATTTTAAACACAAAAAATTGCTGTACACGACCCCGATGTGCAGAGGTCGATGGTACAGCAATCGTTTACTACATATAATTTTTTAGGATAATAAAACAGATGTCTATATTTACATATTTGGAGAAATTATTTCGATACAATCCTAATTGCCTATTATAAATATTAATTAGGAGAAGTGAAAACATTGTAATGCACATCGTTAAGTAAATAATATTTTACTTTTGTTTTCATTTCAAGTATTTAAGCATAGCAAAGCAGACTATCACATCTTATATCTTTGAAAGAAACTTGAAAAAATCAAAAATATAAGGAAAAATAGTCTTGTGTATTGCAATATTATCCACACTAACATCGTAACCCAATATGTAAAGTGAATGTATGTTATAGGGTGGACTATGAACTGTCGAGATACCATTTTGTTTTTCTGGCAGTATCTCTTACAATAGATTTGTTGTTGCGGTAATTGTTTGCTGTATTGTTCCATATCCGTTTCTTCTTTCTTTGTATAGTCATTATCGTATTGCAAACTTTAATCTTTAATGTGAACGGCACTTCGCAAGAATATGGGCATATTCCGAGTTCCTTGAACTTGCGGGTTACTGCAAGTTGTTTTGTCCGTTCTTTTTTATTATCAAACGATGACTCATCGTTAATTTGTTTTAGCGACTGTCGTAATGATGGTTGGGTGATATGCTCCAATGCAATTTGATGGACTTCTTGTCTTGTAACGATTTTCTTATCAATACCGTATTTACCCAGTTGTTTATTCCAAACCAGTTCAACCGACACCTGATTGGTAAGCACCTGATGTAAGTTCGGGCGGTATCCCCAAAGAGCAGTAGCAGATTTTCTATTCATTTGAAACTCAAATCGGATGGTAGGGTCTAACTGCTCACGAAGTTTCTTTGGGATATGTTTATCCAAATCCTTACGATAAACCCTTAACCCATTGCCCTTGGCTGTTAAAGAAGTGAACCCTGTGGGGTAGTCCTCTCGCTTCTCATAAGCAAGAGGCAATATTTTTCTGGCGAATTCCATAACTGCCTCGGCAGTGTCTTTTTTCGCAAACACAAAATCACGGTTGATATCGACACGGCAAATATCCATATCTTTTGTGCTGACATTTATGCCGAGTTCCTTTTCAATGGTTGACACAATAATGTGCTCAACGGCATCGGACTGATTAAAATTGTAGGCAGTTACATTTGTACCCGTAAGTAGTTTCGGCACCGAGAAATGCAATTCAAGATTGCATTGACCAAGGTAGTATGCAATATAAATGCTTGAACCGTTTTCAAGTTTGACCTTTTTATATACTTTATAGCAATTCTTCTTGCTTTTCTTCCAACCATTTTTGTGCTTTATTTTGTCACTTATAATATTTTTTAGATTGATGTGAATAGTGTCCAACATACCTGTTTCACCTCCCTTTTTATGTAGTGGTGAAACGATTACAACATTTTTTTAAAAATTTCAAGTGCAGCAAAATCGGTGATTCCCGAAAAGTTTTTAATAAAATCGGGAATTTGATTTTTGAGAGGCGAGAACCATATGCTTTTAAAAAACTTTTTCGCAAAAATAAATTTTGAAAAAATTTTCAGAGTTCAAAACACAGAGATTTTTGAAAACTTTTTTGCATAAAGCAGCAAAACTCCGACTTCGATTTCGTCGGAGTTTTTTGTGTGTCAAAGTATGGTTATAAGTATGGTTAAAAATATGGTTATTAAGGACCATATTTTAACCTATAAAACTGACAATAAGTATATTTCCACCCGTCCTCCCTTCATAATTCAAAAAAAGAAAATTGTACTGAATAAATTACCAAAATTATACCGTTTAAAAAATACAATTATAAATCAGACCTTTTTAAAAACGAGGCCCTCTCTTATAATAAACTAACAAAAAGGGTTAAAAACGATTGTAGAATACCATCATATAGGGATATTAGTGCTCAATCGTCTGTAAACAATCGCAAATCGTCTAAAATCGTTTCAGGGTATCATTTTTTCGCTTTTAATTTTATAACATCCACTATTTTAAGAATTGCGGTGAGTGGATAGTATTTTTAAAACATATGGCTGACTTTTCATAACCCGTGCGCTATAATTTAAACACTAATTTTTAGGAGTGTTTTTATGAATATTAATAACAACTTATTTGAAGCCATCACCCGCAATTTGAATATGGTTCTTGATACCGTTCCTGCCCACCCCAAGACCAAAACCCGTGAATATGAGTATTATGCAATGGACTGTTGTGTATCGGCGCTTATGACTTATTATCAGTGCCCAGACCATTCTAAAAAAGACCCTAAAAAATTACTATCCTTTGTTTTTGACGGTGGGATTATTATTAGAAGTCTTTGCGATAGCGAGAAGGATTTTGAGAAACGGCAATTACTTGTATCCGACTTTTTTGAGAATTACGATTTGTGGTCGGACGGTTGGTTTGATAAAATGTTCAAAGACGATAGTATTCGCACTGATATTGAAAACAGCCGAGAACTAACGATATCGGAAACGACCTATCTTACCTATCATAATTATGGAGTTGAAATTGCCGACAATGGCAGGTTGCAGGATATGGTAACCGTGCTCGTCGCCGTCTTTATGTTTGCTTCAAGAATTAAAGTGGATTTGTGTCAGGTCTTATGCTCGGCGGATTAATTTTTAATATTTGTAATTTTGTGAAAAATGAGTTTTGAAAATTATGCTGCATTTCATCTCTCAAAGTTCAGATACCCGTAAAATCAAAAACTTTTTTGAGCATCGCCGTCAGGATGATGGCAAATATCTTTAAAAACTATATAAAAATTCCGAAAAAAATAGCGGTCGCAAAAAAAGCGGCCGCTATTCCTGTATTTTGCCTTTTCAAAATACAATATCCCATTTATTTCATATTAAAGGATGAAAGAACTTCGGTGAGTTCCGTATAAATAGTAAAGCATTAGTAATAAAAAATCAAGTAACAAAGAAAACGGCAGCGAGAAAGTACTCGTTGCCGTTTCCTTTACCTAAAAATTTTACATAATAAAGGAAGTTCTAAATGACAATTTAATAATACTGTCCTATGCTTTTTAAATCAAGAATTCTACCAGCACAGCAAGAAGTTTTCAAAATTACACATAATTCGATTTTCAGAGACCGCAGGGGCATTTTTTATGAAACTTTTATTATGCTAAAAAAGTTTTAAAATTTCAGCCGTTTTTATCTCTAAAAAATGAAAATAGCGAAATCTTATAAACTTTTAATAAGAAGATACAGTCTAAGCTGCAGTAATAAAATCTCATCATTAAAAAGTTTCTAAAAACACGGTTGCTCCTATCTCTCAAAGTTCAGAAAATGGTATTTTTAAAAACTTTCTTTTACCTATTGGCGAAATTTTAGTAAAAGGCTTGTAAAATAAGACCTTTTGGTGTATAATAACATAGCCAAATTATATTAACCCGAAAACTGAATAGCGAAGAACATTTTATGTCCGTGGGGATATTATACCCTTTTTTCTCATACCCTGAATTTGATAAAAATGCAAATTCCATCGGTATGAGTGAATTTAATGTTCTTCGTGTTGATATAGTTTGGCGACTATCGGAGTTTGCATTTTTTGTGCGGTTACTTCGGTGGCCGCACTTTTTATTTTCAGGAGGAATAAAAATGAAAGGGTCATTACTCAAAAAAACACTCGCAATAATCGTAGCAATAGTGCTGGTTATTGGCATCTCGGCAGGTACTGCTATTCTTATTGATAAGAAAAGTGTTCCTGCTATGACCACTATTGAGAACGGTCTTTCTGCTTATGAACTGGCTGTTAAGTACGGTTATGATGGCACTGTTCAAGAGTGGTTAGAAAGTCTGAACGGCAAATCGGCATACGATATTGCCAAGGAGAACGGTTACACTGGTAGCGAGACCGATTGGACCGCATCTCTTAAAGCAACCGCAGGAAAAGACGGTGTAGGTATTAAGACCGCTGCTTTCTCTGATAGCAACGAACTGCTTATCACTCTTACCGATGGCACTGTTTTAAATCTCGGTGTTGCCGACGGTCTTAATGGCAAGGACGGTACAAACGGAAAAGATGGTGTAAACGGCAAGGACGGTGCCGACGGCAAAGATGGTGCTAACGGTACTGATGGTAAAGATGGTGTAGGTATTACTTCGGCAAATATCAATGCCGAGGGTCAACTCGTGCTGTCTTTCTCTGATGGCAAGACTGTCAACCTTGATAAAGTTGTCGGCATGAATGGTGCAGACGGCATCGGTATTTCTTCTACCACTATCAATACTGATGGCGAACTTGTAATTACATATACAAACGGCCAGACTGCTAACCTTGGTGTTGTTATCGGTGCCAAGGGTGATAAGGGCGAAACTGGTGCAACGGGTGCTACTGGTGCAACAGGTGCCCAAGGTGAGCAGGGTCTCCAAGGTGAAAAGGGAGACAAAGGCGACAAGGGTGATAAAGGTGACCAAGGCGAACAGGGTCTCCAAGGTGCTACTGGTGCGACTGGTAACGATGGTGTAAGCATCACCAAGACTGAAATCAATAACAAGGGTGAACTCGTTATCACTCTTTCCGATGATACCGTGTCTAACCTCGGTGTCGTTGTAGGTGCCAAGGGTGATAAGGGCGAAACGGGTGCTACTGGTGCAACAGGTGCCCAAGGCGAAAAGGGCGACAAAGGTGACACTGGTGCACAGGGCGAACAAGGCATTCAGGGCATCCAAGGTGAGCAAGGTATCAGTGTAACTGGTGCTGAAATCAACTCTAACGGCGAACTCGTTCTCATTTTTTCTAACAATCAAAGAACCAATGTCGGCAATGTAATTGGAGCCAAGGGCGACCAAGGTGAAAAGGGCGAAACTGGTGCGACAGGTGCTGCTGGTGCACAGGGTGAGCAAGGTATCCAAGGTGTGCAGGGTGAAAAGGGTGATAAAGGCGACAAGGGTGACACAGGTGCCGCAGGTAATGACGGTGTAAGTGTAACCAAAACCGAAATCAACCAGAGAGGCGAACTCGTTATTACCCTTTCCGATGATACCGTATCTAATCTCGGTGTCGTTGTAGGTGCCAAGGGCGAAAAAGGAGATAAAGGCGACAAGGGCGACCAAGGTGAACAAGGTATTCAAGGTATTCAGGGTGTCCAAGGCGAGAAGGGCGAAACTGGTGCAACGGGTGCCGCTGGCCAAGATGGCGACGACGGTGTTGGCATTGAAACCATCGTTATAGAAAACGGAAACCTTAAAATAACCCTCACTAATGAAACCACTCTTGACCTTGGTAACATCAAGGGTGAAAAGGGCGATAAGGGAGATACTGGTGCAACAGGTGCTACTGGTGCACAAGGCGAAAAAGGCGATAAGGGTGACCAAGGTATTCAGGGTGTTCAAGGCGAAACTGGTAACGGAATTGCTTCTGCCACTATCAATGAATACGGTGAACTTGTAATTGTATATACAAACGGTTCCGATATTAACCTTGGCAATGTAATTGGAGCCAAGGGCGATAAGGGCGACAAGGGCGAAACTGGTGCGACAGGTGCTACTGGTGCACAGGGCGAGCAAGGTCTTAAAGGTGACACTGGTGCTGCTGGTGTAGGTGTTGCTTCTATTGATATCAATGAAGATGGCGAACTTGTTATCACATATACCGAGGGTGAACCTGTAAATCTCGGTAAAATCATCGGACCTCAAGGTGTACAGGGTATCCAAGGTGAAAAAGGCGACAAAGGCGACAAAGGCGATAAGGGTGAAATTGGTGCTACTGGTGCAAACGGTTTAACCCCGTATATTAATGCCGAGGGCAACTGGCAAATCGGTGACGAAGATACTGGCATCAAGGCTGCTGGTACCAATGGAACAAACGGTACTAATGGTACTAACGGCACGAATGGTGAGAACGGTCTTACCCCTTATATCAATGACAATGGCAACTGGCAAATCGGTGACGAAGACACAGGCATTAAAGCTGCAGGTGTCAACGGAACAAATGGTGATTCTGCTTACGATATTGCCAAGAAAAACGGTTTTGTAGGCACCGAAGAGGAATGGTTGGCTTCTCTCAAAGGCGAACAAGGCCAGCAAGGTATTCAGGGTATCCAAGGTGAAAAGGGTGACACTGGTGCCAAAGGTGATAAAGGCGACAAGGGTGACCAAGGTATCAAGGGCGATACGGGTACAGGTGTCTCCAAGGTTGAAATCATCGAAGATAAACTTGTAATAACCCTTTCTGATACCACTGTTATTAACCTTGGCAACATTAAGGGTGCCAAGGGTGATAAAGGCGACCAAGGCGAACAAGGTGTAAGCATTACCGCAGTTACTCTTACTGTTGACGGCGACCTTTCTATGACATTCTCGTCTGGTGAAACCATCCCACTTGGTAATATTAAAGGTCAAGATGGTGCAGACGGTGTCGGTATTGATGAAATCTATATTCAGGACGGCAACCTTTATGTAAAGAAAACCACAGATACCAATGCTGTTAACCTCGGTTCTGTTAAGGGAGAAAAGGGAGATAAAGGCGATAAAGGTGACACTGGTGAGCAAGGCCCGAAGGGTGATAAAGGTGACAAGGGTGATACTGGTGCCGCAGGTCGTGGAATTGTAAAGACCGAAATATCAGGGACTAACCTTATTATTTATTACACCGACAATACAAGTGAAATTCATGATTTGAGTGATATGCTCAAACAGAGTGATGAGATTTTGTATTATACGCTACAAGAGGATGGAACATATTGTGTCAAAGCAGGAAAAGACATCGCTTTTTATCCTAATGTAATAATACCAGAGACATATAATGGTAGAGCAGTAACAACAATTGCGGCAAATGGCTTTGAAAACATTACTACATTATCTTCTATTGAAATTCCTAATACAATTAAAGTTATTCCCGATTATGCATTTTCGGGGTGTGTAAATTTGTCTAGTTGTTCTTCACCCGACTTTGTCACCTCAATAGGTAAATATGCATTTAATGGATGTAGTAATTTGTTATCATATGAAATACCTGAAACATGTACAGAAATTAAAACTTACGCATTTAATCAATGCACGTCATTGTCGTTATCTATTGAAACAAAGAACTTAAAATTTATTGGAGCAAGTGCATTGAGTAGAATTAGCACATTGATGTGGAATTCCGACACTTCTACAAAATGGTCACTTAGCAAAGTTGCCACAGGATATTATTATGTTTCAGCAAGTGATGGAGGTTCATATTATAATTTCCCATCTAACGGTGCTACTGTTAAGGCTTATAACAATATAACTTTAAATTCATCAAATGCACAAAATTATTTATCTGATGGAAATTCTACTGCTATTAGGATAGTATATAGTTCTAGCCTTTACTATCTACGAAATAGTTATTATCGTTCTTTCGATTGGACTTTGGTAGAATAAAATAGGAAAGAGTTTTATAAGAGGATAAACATATGGTTTTTAAAGAAAAAGTTTTTTATGATACTAGAAATTATAATGTGGGTGACCATTGGAGATTCAATCATCAAACAAACACACGAATTGCATTAGAAATGGATTGCGAAAGTTTTGAGGAAAATATGCAATCTTTATGTGCTGAAGGTTATTTCGAGCCATTCAAAGATGGTTCGGTCATACACTACATAATTAAGAAAAAACCTTAAATAACAAATCAAAAAACGAAATCGCAGCGCCTTTAATGGGTACTGCGATTTTTTTATGCAAAAAAGTTTTTGAAATCATTCTAATTTCATCTTTGAGAGCTGAAGCTACGGTGATTTTTCAAAACTCACAAAATAAGCAAAATAGAATTTTTTGATTTAAAAAAATTTAAATCGTAATTTTTCTTTGTAATCAATTTTTATATTACAAAGGAGAAATTTTATGAAACACACTATTAATCGTGGAGATGTCTTTTATGCAAACCTCAAATCTGATGGCACAAGTCGTCAAAGTGGAATCAGGCCAATAATCGTGATTTCCAACCCTCAATGTAACCGTCACAGTCCGATTATCACAATTTTGACCTGTACCACATCCAAAACCAAGCATCCCTTGCCGACACATATTTCGCTTCCTGCATCCGAAACTGGAATGAAATACGACTCGATTTGTCTTTGCGAACAACCGATGTCTATAGCAAAGACCGACCTGCTTGAATTCGTTACGAGTTTAAGCGACGAACATATGGAAAAAGTAAATGCTGGTTTAAGATGTCAGTTGTGCCTTTAAAAGCAGAAAACCTTCCTTTGCGGGAAGGTTTTCTCTTTTGCGGTAACATTTCAACCACCGTCAACACAATGAACAATGCCAACATTACCGATATAATCAGATAGTCGTTGATGATATGTCCAAATTTGTAGTGCATACCGATTGCATTGCCGAGCAGAAAGAAGTTACCAATGAGCGATGGCACTTGCCAACCCCAGTGCAATTCTTTTTCTTGTGCATACGACATCAGAAGCACAGTAATAATACCCATCATTGCAACAAGAATATAAAACAGGTTCCGAGAAAGCAGTTGTAGGCAGGCAGCACACATTGAACTTATAAATAAAACCAATATGGTCATAATACCCCTCCTTTAATGAAAATTGAGCAATCGTTCTTTGTATCGTGCACAGTAGTTTTTAATACTGCTGGTAAAAATCTCATAGTCCTCGTTCGGTTCCATTTTCTTCTCTACTCTTGAAACCGATAATGTCAGGTCGAGGTAGTAACTTGTGCCATTGGACAGTGATATGACATTATACGAGTGGTGTGGTTTGAAGATGTCTTCATAAGCAATATCAACTACAAAAACCTTAAAGTCCTTCATCGGCAGCAACTCTGCCTCGTCAAGTACAAGAGTGATGTGTTTGAATAAAACGGCAAAGTCAAAACAAATGCCGTAAATTCTGTTGCCATCTTTAATATCATCAAAGTCAAAATGTTGAAAGATAACCGTTTTGTCGTGGTGATATTGGAAGTTTGCTCTGGCATAAGATTGGACGGTAGAGATATATTCCTCAATACTGCTATACTCCCGACCGAACCGTTCAAGTATCCATTCTCGCTCGGTGTCCGAGATAGTCGTTACCGCCGAGTAGCGCCCTGCTCGGTTCTGGGTGTAGTTATTATAAAAAGCAACCCCTGTTGTCGCCAGAACGGCCACACAGAGCACTATGCTTAATATTGCCTTAATTATCTTCACTATTTCACTTTCTCCTAATAAATAGAGTGTCAAATCTTTTAAGTTTTAGCACGATTTTTTAAGCACCGTAAATACTGGGTTTATACGGTGTCATAACTCGGTGTCAAAAGTCGTTTCCGTTTTTCACGGATTATAGTCGATTTTGATATGCCCGTCATATTTTCAATCTCTCTGTATGACTTCCCATTGCTTTGCAATGTTAAGGCAAGGTCGAGTTGTGCTCGTGTAAACTTCTTTGGACGACCTTCACGGAAATCGGGGCTTTGTCGAGCAATTCTTTTGCCATCAGCACACCGTTGATTTATCATATCTTTCTCAAATTGGGCGAAGCAGAGCATAACATTAAGGAGCAAGGTCCCAATTGTGCTGTTTTCAATTTTACCCATATTAAGAATATTAAGTGAAATGCCTTTTTCATATAGTTCCTTTGCCAACAAACTGCCTTCTGACACAGTACGAGCATAACGGTCGATTTTTGCCACGATAAGTTCGTCCCCGCTTTGCAATTTTGAGATTAAAGAAGAGAATACAGGTCGGTCTTTAATTGTGCCACCTGTAAAAACCTCTTCCATAATAATTTCGGCACCTGCATTGGCAAGTTGTTCTTTTTGCAGTTTCAAGGAAGTGTTATCTGCTTGTGATTTACTGCTCACTCTTGCATATCCGTATTTCATAGCATTACCTCCTTATTCATTGTCTTTACTTGCCAATGCTTCAAAGAGCAATCGGGAAGAAAGACGAAAGCCCTGCAAAAAGCACTCGAACTCCATTAGAGCAGAAAGAGTGCCGTGTAAATCACAATATTGATTTAGTAGTGCCCGTTCTTCGTCATTAAGAGTGCTTTCAAGTTTTTCCCGCACCTCACTTGCTTTGCTTAATGCAGTTTGGTATTCTCTGGACTTTGGGTGACCTTTTTCAAAGGGGACCAAATTGCCATAATAGAAATTCTCAATTGTCTTTCGCATTATAATAGTCCACCTCGTTTCAACTCGCTCTCGTCAACACCGTAAATCTTATAAACGGTCTTGGGAGCAATTTCTTCTTTTTCGATTACAATGTGGTCAACACCTTCGGGCAAGATAATATCAATATCTCGTCCTGTGTGAGACGGAATGGTAACCCCATTACCGTCGGCTTCGTACTGTAAAACTAAAATCTTCATAAACATTCTCCTTTCTGATGTTATGTAGTGGTGCCGCTGGCTCGGCACCTGTATCAACAAAGATAAATGAAGGAGGAATTAGGTTGGAGGAATGAAATGGAATTACACACACAACTTGCTCCGCTGCCAGAACAGAGCACTGATAGGAGAAAGGTCAAAATGAAAAAACCTACATACAAAAACTCCCGCCAGAGTTTGTATGTAGGTCTAAAAATCTATATGTTATGTGCTATTCATTTGTTATACTAATTATACCATAGTTCTCCTTTAAAGCCAAGGCTTAAAAGGCTAACAAATTGTAAACTATGCCACCCGTCCACCCCTCTAACTTTTATAATTCTTAAAAGGAAAAATATATGTCGTGTGAATGAACACCGAAAAAATCCAATATTAGACCGATAACTATTTTATGTATGGTGCAAGAATGGGTGGGTGAATTAAATGTTTTTGCCGTTTCTTGTTATTTAACAAATAAAATTATACAGATAAAGCACATCGTAAGTCGAATTTTGGAAAAATGTGAAGTATATTTCAATTTTTAATCGGAATTTTGTGTGTAAAACGGCTTGATTTATACAGAATTTTGTGATATACTCTAATTGAGATAAAAAAGGAGGTGTGTTTTATGGAAAGACTTGCTCGTAAAATAGATAAGTTTTTAATTGACTGGAAGAAAAGTGATGATAAACTTCCTCTAATTGTAAAAGGTGCTCGCCAAATCGGTAAAACCAAGGCGATTGAGTTCTTTGCTGAAAATAATTATAAATCGGTTGTAGAAATCAATTTTGCTATTCAAAAGCAATATAAAGATATATTTGATGATGGATTTGATGTTGATACCATACTGCGAAATATATCACTCCGAAATCCTAACTTTGAATTCCTTGCAGGTGAAACCCTTATTTTCTTCGATGAAATTCAAGATTGCATTAACTGTGCTACCAGTCTTAAATCATTTAAACTTGATGGAAGATACGATGTGATTTGTTCGGGTTCGCTTATGGGCATCAATTATAATGAGATTGAAAGCAATAGTGTTGGTTTTAAAGAAGATTACGAAATGCATTCTCTTGACTTCGAAGAATATCTTTGGGCAAAAGGTTATAAAACAGAGCAGATAGAAGAACTTTATCAAAAAATGATTAAAGTAGAACCTCTGTCAACAGTAGAATATGATGTTATGCTTGATAATTTTAGGGAGTATATGGTGCTCGGTGGAATGCCTGCTGTTGTTTTCTCTTTCGTTACCAATAAAAATTATAGCGGCACTCTAAAAATGCAACAGCAACTCCTTCTTGACTATGAAGAAGATATAACCAAGTATGCCTATGGTCTTGATAAAGGTAAAATTCTCGATATATATAGAAAGATACCTGTATTTCTTGGTAAAGATAATAAGAAATTTCAAATATCAAAGGTTCGCAACGGTGCTCGAAATCGTGATTATGTAGGCACGGTAGATTGGCTTCGTAATGCAGGTATTATAAATGTGTGTTATTGTCTCTCTACTCCTGAACTGCCACTTAAAGGTAATTATAATCCTGATAATTTTAAACTTTATTTTAGAGATACTGGGCTGCTTATTGCTTCTTTGGACGAAGAAGTACAACAAGACCTTCGTAATAATAAAAACTTTAATACCTATAAAGGTGCAATATACGAAAATATAGTTGGAGATATGCTGGCAAAGCAAGGATACAACCTATACTTCTATCGTAATGAAAAAGGCACACTCGAAATGGATTTTTTCGTAAGAGACACAAATTCTCTTGTACCTGTGGAAGTAAAAGCGAATGACACTTCTACACCATCTCTCAATGCTCTTATTGGAAAAGATGTATATAGTGATGTAAAATATGGTGTTAAACTTGCAAACAAAAATATTGGATTTAACGGAAAGTTTTATACTTTCCCGTATTTTCTCACATTCCTACTGAAAAGATTTCTTTCTGAAAAGGGAACAAACTAACAACCTTAAATTTGCCGACTACTACTGACTACAATTTTGACTACAAGTTGCAAGGTGAATGGGTAGAAACTGTAGATTTGGGCGCAAAATACTGTGTAGAAATACACGAAAATAGTGTAAAATAAAGACATTTACACTAACTTTGATAGAGTGGGAATAACATCTATCAGCTAACAATTGCCCGGAAGTACTAGTTCCGGGAAATTTTGGAAGGGGGAGAATAAAATGAGAAAGAATTTCCAAATATTGCTTGCTGTAGTATGGGTGTTCGCTATCATTTTGAGTATGACAGCCGGAGTATTGGCCACAGAACAGGAACATGTCCATAACTGGCGGTGTGCGTGGTCCGACGACTACTGGCACTGTATGGTCTGTAGTGGTTGTCAAGAAGAGAAAACTACCGCCCATAGTAATAACAGCACGGGAGTCTGTACCATCTGCGGATATACACCCCATGAACACGTCTGGCAGTATAACGACGGACAAAACTATGACTACAACCACGGTCTGCGCTGTACACAATGTGCTGCAACCATTACCGAAGATCACAATTACGGAAATGACGGAAAATGTACTGTTTGTGGCAATACTCCTCCCCATGAACACCAGTGGGAATGGGACGGAAACAAATCGAACTATATTGGCATCCATTTTTTGGTCTGTTCCTGCGGCGCAAAAACGTCGGAATCTCATCAACTTTTTGCGTGGGATGGAAAAATAGGAAATAACTTCGGGCATAGTGCACTTTGCGGTGTCTGCGGATTTGCCTTGGTCTTTGAGCATAGGTATGATTCTGCATATTTTAACGGGGAGCGTTGTACAGTATGTGGGTATCCGGGGCAGGGTACCACGGTGCCGCAAACGAAACCTAGCGAAACCGCTCCTGTAGAAACCAGGCCTGATGAGACAAAACCGAATGAAACCTCCCCTGTAGAAACCGGGCCTGCTGAGACAAAACCGAATGAAACCTCCCCTGTAGAAACCGGGCCTGCTGAGACAAAACCGAATGAAACCTCCCCTGTAGAAACCGGGCCTGCTGAAAACCAGCCGAAGGAAACAGAACTTTCCGAAACGAAGCCTGCTGAAATAGAACCAGAGGAAACCATGTCCCCAAAAGCAACAAAAGAGGGTTTGCAGCGCAGTAGTTCCGTGTGGATATGGGTTGCAACTATCCTTGTTGCCGGTGGTCTGGGCACTGTAGTGTTCTTTGTGAAAAAGAAATCATCCTAAAATCAGAGCTTACATAAAATACTATTGGGTATTGGCAAAATGGCCGATGCATAGCACAGTGAAATTCGAGCCTTGTTCCTCCTAAAATAGTGACCAACATTTGACCAACAAAGCTTAAGTAAAACAAAATAACTGGTATAATAGCACTACATTTTGAATGCTAATATACCAGCAACCACTACATATCCACGAAACCAAAAAACCGCCATCGAATGGGAATAATCCTACACTTCTAAAAACCCCTGATTTCAAGGGATTTTACGGTTCTCGTTTTGCTATTGACAGCAATATGACAGCAAAAATGGAAGATGCTCTGCTTTTTACGGCAGAGCATCTTTTATTTGCGTAACGAATACTACCGGCAGTGCCGGTAGGTATGATTTTGCCCATCAAACTTTTTCCGATTCGTCTTCGGATAGGGGTAAACGTTCAGCCATAATACGAACAATTCGGCGGTCGTTCATTTCGGCAACCGTGAAAGAAAAGCCTTCGCATTCAACCGTGGGGTGTTCGTCGGCTTCGGGAATCCTACCCAGTACCGACATAACATATCCGGCAACGGTATCGTATTCGCCTTCGGGGAACTCAATATCAAGCAATTCCTCAACGTCGCCAATGTCCGATGTGCCGTCTATATTGTAGATATCTTCGCTTATCTGCTCGATATCCTCCTGTTCGTCGTCAAACTCGTCCTGAATGTTGCCCATTATCGACTCAATAAGGTCTTCAATGGTTACAATACCGGCAACTCCGCCGTATTCGTCGGCAACAACCACCATCTGCAAATGCTTTTCGGTCATTTCTGAGAAAAGGTCGCGACATTTTTTAGATTCGGGTATAAACATTGCTTCACGCATTAAATCGGAGGGTTTAAGTGTAGCAGGAGCCTTTGTGCCGACATATTTCAGCAGGTCCTTAACGTAAAGAATACCCTTAATATTGTCGAGGTCGTCCTCGTATACCGGCATTCTCGAATAGCCCTCGTCTATTGCTTTGGCAACAACCGACTGTATATCGTCACCCACTTCAACTGCCTCAATATGTGTGCGGTGGGTCATAACGTCGCCGGCAACAAGGTCGTCAAACTCGAAAATGTTGTTTATCATTTCCTTCTGACTTTCCTCAATAACGCCTTTTTCTTCGCCTTCGTCAACCATTGACAGAATTTCGTCTTCGGTCACAGGGGTTTCGTCATAATGCGGGTCACCGCCAAAAACAAACACAAAAACTCGTGCCACAGACGTTACAATTAAGGTGACCGGTGCAAGGATGGTTCTTAACAAAAGTAAAAATCCTGCAAGCGATGGTGCGAATTTTTCACAGTGCTGTGAGCCCAGCCTTGTCGGGAAAACGATGCAAAGCGAGGCAAACACTAAACATGTGGCAACCATTATCGTAAGTATAGAAAGTATGCCGGCAAACGAGCCGAGAGAAAGACCGAGATAAAAATTTTTAAGCAAGGCAGAAAACTTATAAACAGCGGCAACGCTTAAAAATATTCCCGAAAAACAAGAAACTATAGCCGCCATATCGGTTGTATAAGTTTCGTTGTCCAAAAGTTTTACAAGCCTTTTTGCCTTTTTGTCACCGTCTTCGGCATTTTCGCGTGCTTTTTTCTCACTGGCTGAAAGCACCGAGGCTTCGGCAAGCGTAACTAAGAAACTGAGCACCGCAAAGCAAAGGGAAATAATAAAAATAAAAGTAGCAGGGTCCGGTTCGGGGTCCATTTTAAAAAATCTCCTATTCAAAAAATATTCGGATACAAAAATCCAAGAATATAATAACGTCAAGCCGTCTGTTTGTCAATGATTTTAACATAAAAACATTATAATATGTAAATTTTTAGTGAATTGAAAAATAGTTCTTTTATTATTGTAAAATTTGTGGTAGAATTATTACACATGTTTATTAACTTTAAATATTATAAAATTGTTTGGAGGAAAAGCACATGATTGAGATAAAGAACCTGTCAAAAAAATACGGTTCTCATGTGGCGGTATCCGACGTCAGTTTTACGGTAAAAGACGGCGAGATACTCGGTTTTCTCGGCCCTAACGGTGCGGGAAAAAGTACAACAATGAATATACTTACAGGCTATCTTTCACCCACGTCAGGCAGCGTTCGTATTGATGGATATGATATTCTTGAAAATCCTAATGAGGCTAAAATGCGTATCGGTTATCTTCCCGAACAGCCGCCCCTTTACCTCGATATGACGGTAAATGAGTATCTCAGTTTTATTTTTGACCTTAAAAAGTGCAAGTTCCCCAAGGCTCCGCATATTAAAGAGATTTGCCGTTTGGTTAAAATTCATGATGTGTCGCACCGTCTTATTAAAAACCTTTCCAAAGGTTACAGACAGCGTGTTGGCATTGCACAGGCACTTATCGGAAACCCCGACGTACTTATTCTGGACGAGCCCACCGTTGGTCTTGACCCCAAGCAGATAATTGAGATTCGCTCACTTATTACCGAACTTGGCAAAAACCATACCGTTATCTTAAGTTCGCATATTCTGTCTGAAATTCAGGCGGTTTGCGAAAGGGTTATCGTTATTAACCACGGTCGCCTTATCGCCGATAACACTCCTGAAGAATTGAGCCGCACCTTGTCTGACGACCATACGCTCAATATTCGTGTTGCCGGCCCCAAGACCGAAGTTTTAAAACTTTTATCAAGCATTTCGGGCATTGTGAGTATCACCTGTACCGGTTTGCACGAATCGGGCTCAAACGATTACATAATCGAACCTGATGGAAAGACCGATGTAAGAAGAGAGATATTTAAGCGACTTTCTGACCGCAACTGGGCGCTTTTAATGATGCGCTCTAACGAGATGTCGCTTGAGCAAATATTCCTTCGCCTTACCGAAATGTCGGAGGAAGAACAGCAGGCTATTTTCGGAAAACCTGAAGAAGGAGAGCAAAACGCATGACCGCTATATTTAAAAGAGATTTAAAAGCATACTTTACCTCTCCCGTAGGCTATTTGTTTATAGCCATCATGGTGTTCTTTCAGGGTTGGAGTTTTACAACCTATTACAGTTTTGGTTTGCCCGATATAAGTGCGGTTTTCTTAAATCAATATATGTTTGTTTTCTTCCTCGTTCCGTTTTTAACCATGAGAACCATGAGTGAAGACCGCCGTCAAAAGGTTGACCAGGTACTTATCACTTCGCCCGTAAGCCTTTACGGTATAGTTTTTGGTAAATTCTTTTCAACCTTAGTAATTTTTATGTTAAGTTATTCAGTTACGCTTGTGTTTCAGGTTATTATCGCTTTCCAAGAGGGAATAACCGTTAACTGGCTTATCTACATCGGTAACATTTTAGGCATTGCACTTATGGGCGGTGCATTGATAGCACTCGGTATATTTGTATCGTCGCTTACCGAAAACCAGTTGGTCGCTGCAGTTTGCAGTTTTGCCGCAACCTATGTGATTTATTCGCTTGATAACCTCGCAGGTCTTATTAACGTTTCGTGGCTCACTACCGTTGTTGAAAAAATTTCATTTGTCGGCCGTTATGTCACCTTTACTGAGGGTATTATTGATTATTCGAACATTGTGTTCTTTATAAGTTTTGCGGCGACGTTTATATTCTTGACCGTTCGTGTGCTTGATACACGCCGTTATTCATAAGGAAAGGAGCAAAATTTCATGTTGTTTAATAAAAATAAAGATGAAAAAGTAACAGTTACCGAAGAAGTTGCTCCTAACAAGGTCAAGCAGACAATAAAAAACACCATTGCTTTAAAAAGAAATGTTTATTCTATCGTTTTGTCGGTTATTTTCATTGTTGCCATGATTTTGGTTAATGTTTTTTCTACTGTAATGGCCGAGCGTTACCCTATTGAACTTGACCTTACGAGCGATAAACTCCACTCGATGAGCGACGAAAATATAGCGTTTCTTAAAGGTATAGATAAACCGATAAATATTTACGTTTGCCTTACTAAGGAGCAGTTTGACTGTTCCGAGACAGACTACATGGCACAACTTGCTGCCGAGCAGTATTTTGTTGATTACACTGCCGTTAACCGTGAGTATTTTGTTCAGTCGGCAGAATTTCTTGACAAAATTGCAAGATATAATGACAAAATTAATCTTGTATATCTCGATATGAATGAGGCAGAAAGTGCCATTATAGCTGCAGAATTTGATGAGTATGAATACCAAAAAGGCGATATTTTGGTTGAGTGCCCGTCGGTGGGTGAGGACGGAAAAGAAACTTTCCGCCGTACCGCCGTACTGTTCCATGATATTTATACATTAGAAGGCAACAGTTATACCGAGTATTATATGCAGTATGCCGCAATATACGGAAACATGGCATTATACGGTCAGGGCGCAGGATATAACATTACCGAAAACAAAATGGAAATGGCTGTCTCTTCGGCAATTTACAAGGTTATTTCTGAAAATACGCCTAAGTTCCTTGTCCCCACCGATTATTACGCAAAAAAAGACGACGGCACCATTATTGTTGATGAGTATCTTAAAAATCTTCTTAACATAAACAACTATGAGTTGGATTATGCTGGAGGCAATATCACAAACCTGCTTTCGGGCGAAAAAGCCGCTTCGTACAAGGGTGTTATCCTTGCGGGAAGTAAGGTGGATATTACCGAGTCTGATTATGAAACGTTGTTGACCTTCCTTGACAACGGCGGTAAAAAAGGCAAATCGTTGTTCTATTTTGCAGGCATTGATGTTGCAAAAATGCCGGTACTCACTAAACTTATGGCAGAATGGGGTATAGGATATCTTGACGGTGTTCTGTACGAAACCGATAAGAGTAACCGTGTTATGACCGACGAAACCGGAGACCCCAAAGAGTTTTACCATACGTCAACCGGTACTGATTATACCTCACGTGCCGACGGTAAGGGTTATTATGTTGTGGGCAATTCTGTTCCCATGAGTTTGCTGTATCCTGAAAATGTAACAGCAACCCATGCACGTACACCGGAGGTAATCATGCGTACGGGTGGCAATACCATTAAACCCTCTATAACCGTAATGCCTGTTGGCGAGGATTCTACAAAATGGAAACCTGCCGACGACGCCAAGTACGATATTTATCCCACCGTTATTGCCTGTAAGGATGAAAAGGTTTTAGAAGATTTTTCTTATGTTGCAAGTTATATCGTTGCTTTTTCAACCGATGAGTATATAAGCGGTGATTGGACAACTCAATGGAGAAACGTTGCTAATGACCATGCGGTTCTCGATATCTTTAATGCTGTATCGGGAGCAGGTGATACGCCGTTTAGTTTTGTTTCAAAAACCATAACCAACGAGCGTTATAACACTACTGAAAAAGGACAACTTACGGTAAAAATTATATTTATGGCACTTTTGCCCGCGATTGTTTTTGTTTCGGGCATAACCGTCTGGATAGTTCGCAAGAGAAAATAATTGTAAAAATGTCGAAACAGGGCAACCTGTTTCGACATTTAATAGGAGAAATAATAGTTTATGGATGACAAAAACGAAATTTTAAATCAGTCACCCGAAAATGAGGAGCCGGAAGTAAAATTTGAAACCGAAGGTTCGACCATATTTGTCAAGCACGAGTATAACACCAAAAAACCGACCGAAAACGGTTGGAAAAAGCGTATCGGCATTGCGGCAGTAGCCGTGGTTTTGTGCGTTGTTATCGGATTGGGTGCATTTTTTATCGTAAGAAAAGTGCCGGTTGATTCTCCCGACAATACCCAAAGCGTTACCGTAAATGATTATATACCGGTTGTTACGTTTGCTGATAAAGCAACCGATGATAACGGGCAAGTGGGCGTAATGGTCGGCGATAAACTGTTGACCGATAACGTCAATATAACCGGCGCCGGTATTTATAATTATTATGAACATTATTCTATCATGCCTTATACCGAAGAGGATAAAAACGGCACCGTTACAAAATGGTATATTCCCGGAATTGACAAAGACCAGGTTTTAAGCGACAACCTTTATGACCATATTGTAAATTGTCTTAATATTTATGCCACAGTAAAAATGGAAAACAAGTATTCATCGCTTGAAGAGTACCATAAAGCCTATGGTGTTGACAGTGAAAACTGTTCGCGTGCATTTGTTGCAAATTTTGGCGAAGGCGACCAAAAGGTTGAACTTGAGATACTTGTTGGAATGCAGGTTGCAGCGGGCAACGGGAACTATTTAAGGGTTGTTGGCGATGATACGGTTTATATAGTGCCTGCTGAATATATTGCAAATTATGATTATCTTCCTTCTAATTTTGCCGACCTTAACATGTTGACAAAAATTAAGGAAACTTCATCTAACACCAAGTATTTTACGGCTAATAAACTTTCGCGCTTTGATTATATAAAGATTTCGGGCAAGGTATTAGACGGTAAGACGTATAATTTCGGCATGAGTACCGATGTTTCGGCCGACTATATGCCGTATATTATGACCTTTCCTTACCGCCGCCCCGCGAGTGAGGCATTTCTTGAGAATATTCTCAAATTTGCATCAGAAGGCATCACCGCCGAGGGAATTTACAGTTTCAGTGCCACCAAAGAAAACATGAAAACTTGCGGATTGGACGACCCAAAATGTGTCATTGAAGCAAAAATTGGTGAGTATTACTTTAAACTCACCATCGGTGGACTTGTTAATGAAGATAGCCCCGGCCTTACTGCTATGATAAACGGTAAAAAGCAGATTTTCTGCATTAATACTGAATCTATGGATTTCGTAGACCCTGAGATTACCTCTATGTTTAACCAAAACTTTATTATGGAGAACATTATAGAGATTGATTCGGTTACCTTTGAGGCAAATTCGGGCAAGCATACCTTCGACCTTACACATACACCGCTTGAAAGCAATAAAGATGCTTATGACACAACGGTAAAATACAAGGGCAAAACAGCCGATATCACCTCGTTTAAATCGCTGTATAAACGTGTGTTGTTGTTGTCGCTTTTGTCATTTGTAATTGAGGAAGAAAGGATAGAACCCGAACTTACTATTACTTTTAAGTATATCGGTGATTATAAAGACCGCGTGGTTGAGTTTACAACCAGCCCCAGGGACAACTATCATTATGTTGCGTGGATAGACGGAGTTCCTCTTGGAGAGGTACTAAAAACCAGCGTCAACGATATAACAGACAACCTTGAAATTTATGTCAAGGGTGGCAACGTAAAAGAACCGTTGTAATAATAAAAAAAAGACCCGCTTCCAAAAGGAATCGGGTCTTTAGTTATGTTTTAGTGTTTGTTGATAAGTTTGGTAAGTTCAACAGGGTTTACGATGGTGCCGTCTTTGTAAACACGCATGTTGCCCGAAGCAATTTCGTCAATAAGAATAACTTCGCCGTTGTTGTAACCAAATTCAAACTTAATATCCCAAAGGTCAAGACCTTTTGCTTTGAGGTCGTCAGCAACAACTTTAGTGATTTTAAGGGTCTGCTCTTTCATACTTGCGAACATTTCAGGAGTCATAACGCCCAATGCTGCAAGGCCTTCGCCGGTTACAAGCGGGTCACCCTTTTCATCGTTTTTAAAGGTGCACTCAACATATCCGCCCTCTAAAACGGTGCCGTCTTTAATATACTCACCGTATCTGCGAATGAAACTGCCGGTTGCTACTAAACGGCAGATAACTTCAAGACCGTTACCGCCTTGAGCCTTACCAAAACATTCAGCAGGGAGAACCTCCATGGTTGCATTCTCAAGGTCGGCGCTTACATAATGGGTTTTAACGCCTTCCTTTTTAAGAAGTTCGAAATAATAAACCGAGGTCTCAAGATTTGCTTTGCCGATACCCTCAATGGTAAGACCTACTGCATTTTCACCCGGGTCAAAAACGCCGTCTTTACCGGTACAGTCATCTTTGAACTTGAGTAATACGTTACCGTTTTCAAGTTCGTAAACGTCTTTTGTTTTGCCTTCGTAAAGTTTTTTCATAAATAATGCTCCTTTTTGAAGTTAGGTTTAAAATTTATGAAAATATTGTAGCACAAAAATTTTAACTTGTAAAATATTTTTTTTGCGCTGTTGCAAAATTTATTATTATTACATAAAAAACCGGTAAGATTTACTGCATTTATAGGGAAATTATGGGGAAAAATTGCAAAACTTCTTTTCAAATAAGGTATAAAGTGATATAATAATTTTATGTCTTTAATATTTTCGCAAAACGGAGTTTTCAGATGTTATTAAGCGTAAATTCACTTGAAAAAAGTTTCGGTGACAATCTTTTGTTTTATGACGTTGCTTTTAGCGTCGAACAAGGTGATATAATAGGGTTAATTGGCGGCAACGGAAGTGGTAAAACTACACTTTTTCGTATCATCTCCGGTGAGGAATTGCCGGACGCGGGCGGTGTGGTTCGTAAAAGCGGAGTGACGGTTGGCGTTTTAAATCAGCATGCTTGCCAAGGCTCACAAAAAACCGCCTATAACGAAACCTTGTCGGTTTTCGATGAACTTTTAAAACTCGAAACCGAAATTGAAAAAATTAATCTTGAATTACAGACGGTTGCGTCAGAATCGCTTATTTTAAAGCAACATCAATTGCAGGAAGAGTTTGAGCGCAAAGGCGGTCTTACTTTTCGCGCGCGTACCCGTTCGGCGCTTAAAGGATTAGGTTTAAGTGATGAGGAGCAGGCTTTATCGGTTGCGGTACTTTCGGGTGGTCAACGCTCAAAAGTGGAGTTATGTAAACTTCTTTTGTCTCAGCCGGACATCATGTTGCTTGACGAACCGACCAATCATCTTGACATTGATGCAATAGAATGGCTTGACAGTTACATCAAGGCACAAAGCAAGGCGGTTATGATTATTTCGCATGACCGTTATTTTCTCGACCGCGTTGCTAACCGTATTTTTGAAATTTCGGGGCACAAACTTTATTCTTGCGACGGCAATTACACTAAATATTGCAAGGTAAGGGACGAAAGAAAACTTACAGTTCAGAGAAATTACGATAACACAATGCGCGAGGTTGAAAGAATCGAAAAGATTATCGAACAGCAAAAGCGTTGGAATCGTGAAAAAAACATAAAAACTGCCGAGAATAAGCAGAAAATGATTGACCGCTTACTTGCCGATTTAGAGATTCCTGAGAGCGAGAGGCAGAATATGACGCTCTCGTTTACTGCAGGAACACGAAGCGGTGATGAGGTGTTCAGTGCCAACAATCTTTCGACAAAATACGGCGAAAGGGTGCTTTATTCGGACGTTTCTCTAAAGGTTCTAAGAGGAGACAGAATTTTTATAATCGGGCCCAACGGCTGCGGAAAAACCACCCTTTTAAGACAACTTATTGACCGAACAAAGGTTGATTACGGTGCTTCGGTAAAGGCGGGTTATTTCGACCAACATCAACGTGATTTGAATCTTTCTAATACCATTTTCGGTGAACTCAGGGACAGTTATCCGCAGATGAGTGATACTGCATTAAGAGGTGCTTTGGCACTGTTTCTTTTTAAGGGTGACGAGGTGTTTCGAGATATTGCAACCTTGTCGGGCGGTGAGCGAGCAAGAGTTGTATTATGTAAACTTATGCTTCGTAATGACAATCTGCTTTTTCTTGATGAGCCGACCAATCATCTTGACCTTGAAAGCAGAGAAATTTTAGAGGATGCTCTTGACGGGTATGAGGGCACTTTGATATGCGTATCGCATGACCGTTATTTTATAAACCGTCTGGCATCAAAGGTGCTTTATTTTGAAAACGGAGAGGTCAAAAAATGCGAAGGCGGTTATGATGCTTACATTGAAAACCGCATCAAACAAGAGCAGGTGACCGAAAAAAAGGCAAACTCAGAGAACAAAAATCTTTATTTAAAGAAAAAGCAAGATGCTGCAAATTTAAGAAAAATGAAAACGGCTTTATCAAAATTAGAGCAGGAAATCGCAAAGGTTGAAGGCGAACTTGATGCAATAAATGAGCAACTGAGCGACCCTGTGATTTCTGTCGATTATATAAAGGTGGCAGAACTCACCGAAAAAGCAGCCGAAAGAGAAGCTGCGTTGGAAGCCATGATGCTTGAGTGGGAGGACTTAGGCGCTTTGTTGGAGGGGAGCGAATGAAAACGCTTTATGTAAGTGATCTTGACGGAACGTTGCTTAATGGCGACGGGCATTTGTCGGATTTTACGGTTAATACGATAAATTTGCTCATTAAAAAAGGTTTAAATTTCACCGTTGCTACTGCAAGGTCTATTTCTTCGGCTAAGGGATTGGTTGAACAAATCGAAACAAAAATTCCCGGTGTTATGATGAATGGTGTGTTTCTAACCGACCTTATAACCAAAGAGCAAAAGTATGTTTGCAAAATGGAACAACATACGGCAAAACAGGTGATAGATGCTTTTTTACATGCCGGCAGACCGCCGATAGTTTATACCTTTGATGGTAACATAAACGCAGAATATACTGAAATTAAAAATGAATACGAAAGAAAATTTATAGAAAAAAGGAAAAAACTTTATCATAGTTTCAAGCAGGTCAAACAGCACGTTGTTGGCGACGCAACGGTGTATATAAACGGGATAGACCGCAAGGAAACGATGGATAAAGTGGTCGAAAACTTAAGTAAAATCGAGGGCATAAAGTTTTCGTATTACCTTGATGTTTACAGTGGGGATAAATATTTTGTCGAGGTCTACTCAGAAAAAGCAGGCAAGCATAATACTATTTTCTATCTTAAAGAGATGTATGGGTTTTCACGGGTTGTAGCTTTCGGCGACAATGCCAATGATATTGAAATGTTGCAAAATGCCGATGTCGGTGTTGCTGTGGGCAACGCAACAGATGAAGTAAAGGCGGTTGCAAAAACGGTTATTGATAACAACAATAACGACGGTGTGGCAAAATTTTTGTTGAGCGAGTTTGGAAGGGAAGCGAATTTGGGTTGAGTCAGAAGGTCAGTGATTTAAGGGAGCAAAAGTTTATAAAAATGACGACCGAACCGGTTGAAAAATTGATTTGCAAATTAGCAATACCAACGATTTTAAGTATGCTTGTTACCACGTTTTATAATATGGCCGACACATATTTTGTGGGTAAAATCGGAGCAGGTCTTGATGTGGACGTGCAGTCGGTCATGCAAACAAGGGCTCAGGCGGCGGTTGGCGTTGTAATGTCGCTTATGGCAATCATTCAGGCTTTCGGTTTCTTTTTTGGTCACGGCTCGGGTAATTTCATTTCGCGGGCTTTGGGCAAACAGGAACAAAATTCTGCCGAACAGGTTGCTTCTTCGGGCTTTTGGTATGCGGTTATTGTGGGCACAGGGCTAATGGCTTTGGGCCAAATTTTTGCCGAGCCTTTGGCTATGTTGCTGGGTGCAAATCCCGATTTTCTTGATTATACCGTACAGTATATGAGAATAATTCTGATAGGCGCACCCATAACGATGGCATCGTTGGTTCTTAATAATCAAATACGTTTTCAAGGCAACGCAACCTATGCGATGGTAGGCATTTCGGCAGGTGCTGTGCTTAATGTCGGTCTTGACGCATTGTTTATTCTCGCGTGGGATATGGAGGTTATAGGTGCGGCTTTTGCTACCGTTATCGGTCAGAGCGTAAGTCTGGTTTTGCTTTTAATCGGCACCGAAAAAAGTGATTGTATCAAAATTCGCATTAAAAACGTGCGGTTTAATATGTCGACAGTTGGTGAAATATGCCGAGGAGGGTTGCCGTCACTCGGCCGTCAAGGTTTGGCGAGCGTTTCGACGGCGTGCCTTAATCATATGGCAGGCATTTACGGTGCCGCTGCATACCCGCTTGTTTCGACGGGAGCGACCTCTGCGGTGGCCGCAATGACGGTGGTTTCAAGAATAATGATGTTTGCAGCGTCTACGCTTATTGGTTTTGGACAAGGGTTTCAGCCGGTATGCGGTTTTAATTACGGAGCAGGTTTATACGGTCGAGTTAAAAGGTCGTTTTGGTTTTGCGTAAAGGTGGCATTTGGCTTTATATTAATAATCGCTGTTCCTGCTTATATTTTTTCGGGAAACATTGTTTCAATATTCCGCGATAACGACCCTATAGCACTCAGTATCGGCACAAAGGCAATGAGGTGGCAGATTATGTCTTTCCCCGTTATGTCATGGGTGGTTATGGGAAATATGATGTTGCAGACAATGGGTAGGGTAGTAGGTGCTACTGTCCTTGCAATTGCACGAAACGGACTCAGTTTTATCCCTGCGGTGTTGATTTTACCGTTGGTATTAGGACTTGACGGTGTGCTGTTGGCTCAGCCGGTTGCCGATGTGGTCGCGTTTTTGATGGCGGTGCCGGTTACCATAAAAGTGTTGAAAGAACTGTCAAATAACAACACATTAAGAAAAGAACAAGTAGATTAGGTAATTTTTACAGAATAGGAAATAAAATAATTGAGATTTTTTTAACAATTACTATTTACTTGTAAGAAAAAAAGTGTTATTATAAGTGTGTACGCGAACAAAAAGCAGATTTTTGTCGCTATGCTATATTTTGTCAAACTTTATATCTATATAAGGAGGAAATTTCCCATGGCAAGAAAAATGAAAACCATGGACGGTAACAATGCCGCTGCTCACGTATCCTATGCGTTTACCGAAGTAGCAGGTATTTATCCTATTACACCGTCCAGCCCTATGGCAGACTATGTTGACCAGTGGTCAGCCCAGGGCCTTAAAAACATCTTCGGTACCACCGTTAAGGTTTCCGAGATGCAGTCTGAAGCAGGTGCAGCAGGTACCGTTCACGGTTCTTTGAACGCAGGTGCTCTTACAACCACCTACACCGCTTCTCAGGGTCTTCTTCTCATGATACCCAACATGTATAAAATCGCGGGTGAGTTGTTGCCTTCCGTATTCCACGTATCGGCTCGTTGCGTAGCATCTCAGGCTCTTAACATTTTCGGTGACCATTCCGACGTTTATGCCTGCCGTCAGACCGGTTTTGCTATGCTTGCTGAGACCAACACTCAGGAAGTTATGGACCTTGGCGCTGTAGCTCATCTTGCTACCATTAAAGGCAGAGTACCTTTTATCAACTTCTTTGACGGTTTCCGTACTTCTCATGAACTTCAGAAGATTGAAATCTGGGATTATGAAGACCTTAAAGAAATGTGCGATATGGACGCAGTTGCTGCTTTCAGAAAGAGAGCTTTAAATCCTGAGCGTCCCGTAATGCGCGGTTCTCACGAAAACGGTGACATCTTCTTCCAGCACAGAGAAGCATGTAACGAATATTATGACAAACTCCCTGCAATTGTTGAAGAATATATGGATAAGGTTAATGCTAAAATCGGCACTAACTACAAACTCTTCAACTACTATGGCGCACCCGATGCAGAGCGTGTAATCGTTGCAATGGGCTCTATCTGCGACGTTGCAGAAGAGGTTATTGACTACATGACCGCAGCAGGTGAAAAGGTTGGTCTTGTAAAGGTTCGTTTGTACCGTCCTTTCTGTGCGGACAAACTTATCGAGGCTATTCCTGCAACCGCTAAGAAGATTGCTGTTCTTGACAGAACTAAGGAACCCGGTTCTTTGGGCGAGCCCTTGTACCTCGACGTTGTTACTGCTCTTGCTTCTAAGGGCGTTAACGCTAAGGTTATCGGCGGCCGTTACGGTCTCGGTTCTAAGGATACTCCTCCTTCAAGCATTTTTGCTGTATATGAAGAACTTGCCAAAGCAGAGCCCAAGGCTCAGTTTACTCTTGGTATCAACGATGACGTAACTCATCTTTCTCTTGAAGAAAAGCCCGCACCCAACACCGCAGCAGAAGGCACCATCGAGTGCAAATTCTGGGGTCTTGGCGGTGACGGTACCGTTGGTAAGTCGGATCGTAGCCATGTCGTTCTGTGAGCCAAGGAGTTGGGTCTAGTCATTGTCTTCCTAAGACCGCTTGGCCTCCGACTTCTTGAAGAAAAGCCCGCACCCAACACCGCAGCAGAAGGCACCATCGAGTGCAAATTCTGGGGTCTTGGCGGTGACGGTACCGTTGGT
>JAZQDU010000026.1:0-2174 GCA_045546915.1 Acutalibacteraceae bacterium
CAAAATAATACCACCCAAAATCTGAACAGGAAAATGCTTCATTGAAAGCACACGCCAACCTGCCTCACGGCAAACGGCAAACGCATCGGGCAAAATAGCATCAAGCGGTTTGCCTTCGCTTAATTGTGTCTTAAACTTTGCAGTCATGCCTTTTAATTCTTCATCGCTATACGCAGCATATTTTTCTTCAAGGTCTAAAACCTGCTGTTGCAACGGTAAAATACGCTTTATTTCCTTTTCGCTGTAATTACCGAATAATTTAGCAAATAATCCCATCTCTTACTCCTTTTATCGCTTAAAGCCACTAGTTTTGTGTAAAAAATAATCTATTACATTTTACCACACAAAAATCAAAATTAAAAGTCTTTTATTACTTAAATTTACAATTAAGCAATAAAAACACAAAAACCGTCAATAACGCTGACGCGTATTGGCGGTTTTTAACGCATTAGACTGCAAAAATTTGCTTTTTAAGGCATTTCATCCCTAAGTGCAACACCCTTTCAGCACAAGAGCGTTTAAAATATTATAATTATTTCTTAATTCTTGCAACGCCGGTAGCAATAGCAGCCTCGGCAACCTTTTGAGCAACGGTTTTACCAATGCGCTCATCAAATGCAAAAGGCATAATGTAATCTTCGTTGAGTTCCTCGTCAGAAACGAGCGATGCAATAGCCAACGATGCTGCCATCTGCATATCCTCGTTAATGTCAGAAGCTCTTACGTCCAAAGCTCCACGGAAAATACCGGGGAACGCCATAACATTGTTTATCTGGTTGGGGAAGTCACTTCTGCCGGTACCCACAACACGAGCGCCTGCGGCTTTAGCCAAATCAGGCATAATTTCGGGAACGGGGTTTGCCATGGGGAATACGATAGGGTCAACGTTCATTGATTTAATCATATCCTCGGTAACACAGTTAGGAGCCGAAACGCCAACAAATACATCGGCGCCTTTAATGGCATCTGCCAAGGTACCCATTAATTTTTCGCCGTTGGTAACTTTACTCATTTCTTCGTGAGCGGGATTAAGACCTTCCATGCCCTCGCAAATGATGCCAAAACGGTCAACCATAATAAGATTTTTAACACCCAATTTCATAAGGTGTTTGCCAATTGCAATACCTGCAGAACCTGCTCCGTTAATAACGCATTTGATCTCGCCGATTTCCTTTTTGGTGAGGCGAAGCGCGTTAAGAAGTGCGGCGCCAACAACAACAGCAGTACCATGCTGGTCATCGTGGAAAACGGGAATATCGCAAATTTCTTTAAGTTTTTTCTCAATTTCAAAGCAACGAGGCGCTGCGATATCTTCAAGGTTTATACCGCCGAAACCACCCGAAATAAGATATACGGTTCTTACGATTTCGTCAACATCCTTAGTTCTAAGGCAGATAGGATAAGCGTCAACATCGGCAAACTCTTTGAAAAGAACGCATTTACCTTCCATAACAGGCATGCCTGCTTCGGGACCGATATCACCAAGGCCCAAAACCGCAGTACCATCGGTTACAACTGCAACCGAGTTCCAACGGCGGGTAAGTTCAAACGACTTGTCATAATCTTTATTAATTTCAAGGCAAGGCTCTGCAACACCGGGTGTGTAGGCAAGAGACAACTGCTCTTTATTAGTAACGGGAGTTCTTGCTTTAACCTCAATTTTTCCTGCCCATTCGTAATGCTTTTCAAGCGCGGCTTTTTTAATATCCATTTTTGTTTCCTCCCTATTATTTGTACGAACTTGCTGTAGCGTTCTCGAATTTTACGTCTCCCAAGTAATCAACAGGATTAAGACCTACATAGTTGCACATATCAAACATTTCAGCAACGGTGTTGATATTAACATCAATACCATTTTTAAGTCTGTCGGCTTTTGCCTCAATTTCCTTCTCACCGTGAGTGTAAATACGGGTTGCACCCTCTGACTTAGGACTCTCACGAAGTTCTTTAAGGAAGGTTGACAAATGCTCTTTAATCTCGGCAGGGTCGCCAAACACCTTCGGGTCAATAGCGATAAATCCATGACAAGTGCCACCCTTACCGCCAACGTGAGTATGGTTAGAGGTAATGCCCATCGACAAAATAGAAGTAAATATCTCACAGAACATACCATAGCCGTAGCCTTTATGAGAACCAAGTTGCTCGGTTTCGCCACCTAATGGCATAATACCGCC
>JAZQDU010000027.1:0-254625 GCA_045546915.1 Acutalibacteraceae bacterium
CGACTTCCCTTTTCGGTAACTTCTTAACATCATATTATCAACAATATCCATATTGCCGACAAGTCCCATTCCAAGTCGGTCCTCAGGCACAAACGACAGCCTTACTCCAAGTTCCCTTATCTGCAACGGTGTTTTATCGCGAAGATTTTCTATGTTACCGTTTTTAGGGTTCAAATAAAGAATCTCACCTTCATCTAAATGTTGCAAACCTGCTATTGCCTCAAGTAACTCACGCTGACCGCTACCGGCAATACCTGCAACACCCAGAATTTCACCCGAGCGAGCCGTAAACGAAACATCATCAAGTAATTTGACACCCTCACGGCTTTTACATGTGATATCCTTAACAATAAGACGGTCTTTAGGGTCAATAGGTTCACTGCGTTCAATGTTAAGGTCTATTTTCTGTCCTACCATCATTTCGGTAAGGATTGACTCATCAGCCTCGGCAGTATTTACCGTGCCAATATATTCACCTTTTCTTAAAACGGCAACCCTGTCCGACAAAGACAAAACTTCATGCAATTTATGAGTGATTATAATAATCGCTTTGCCGTCATCGCGCATTGAACGAAGAACCTTAAATAATTTCTGAGTTTCTTGCGGGGTAAGAACCGCAGTCGGCTCATCAAGTATTAAAATATTGGCGCCACGATAAAGCACCTTTATAATCTCAACCGTCTGTTTTTCTGAAACCGACATTTCATATATCTTCTTTTTAGGGTCAATATCAAACCCGTATTTATCGGCAAGTTCCTTAACCTTTTTAGTTGCCGAATTCATATCATATTTATTTTTTTCATTAAGACCCAAAACTATATTTTCAGTTGCAGAAAAAACATCAACAAGTTTGAAGTGCTGATGTATCATACCGATTTTATAGTCAAAAGCATCCTTTGGCGATGAAATGACAGCTTCTTTTCCACCTATGAAAATTTGTCCTTCATCGGGATAATAAATTCCCGAAATCATATTCATAAGAGTAGTTTTTCCGCTTCCGTTTTCGCCTAACAATGATAAAATCTCACCGTGGTTCAAAGAAAGACTGACATTTTTATTTGCAACAACATTTCCAAAACGTTTTGTAATATTTTTAAGTTCAATGGCTACGCTGCTCAATCTTATACATCCTTTCATTTAAAGGTTAAAACAAAAAGCAAATCATGTTTTCTCTTTTAACCTTTAAACTTTTATATAACAAGTTCAGGCGGGACGAAAGTCCCGCCTGAAAATTTTTAGTAATTACTCGCTGATGCCGTCAATGTACTTGATGTCAAAATAAGGAGCGGACCTGTCAGAAGACTCTGCAAATACACCGTCTTTAATAGCTTCGGTCTCAGGAACAAAATCGCCTGCGTCAATAACGTCAGCAAGATAAGTATCAAGTTTTTTACCGCCTACAGTAAAGGTGTTAATATCATAAACCTTAACTTCACCGGAAATAATCTTTGCCTTGATTTCTTCAATCTTTTCTTTTGTGCCGGGAGCAGCCACGGTCTCATTAAGTTCGGTAAGGGCTACAGAACCGGATTCAATAGTACCGCAATAATCAGTAGGAATTGCTACACCTGCTTTGTAGTTTTCAATAATAAGTTTGAAGTAAGGAGTCCAGTCAATCTTAGAAGAAATAATAGCGGTGTTGGGGCCCATTGAAATAGTGCTGATGTTATAAGCAACGTTGGGAACACCCTTTTCTTCACAAGCCTTAGGAGCACCTTCAGAGTCAGCGTGCTGGCTGATAAGAACGCAACCGCTGTTGATAAGGCTTAAAGCAGCCTCTTTCTCTTTAGCAATGTCGAACCAAGAGTTGGTGTACTGTACCTTCATGGTAACGTCCTTGCAAATATAACGAACACCGAGGTAGAAAGAAGTCATACCAGAAACAACTTCTGCGTAGTTGAAAGCACCAACATAACCGATTTTAGCCTGGTCTCTGGTGATTTTACCATCAGCAATCATCTGCTCAAGTTTCATACCTGCAGCAACGCCTGCAAGGAAACGACCTTCATAAATAGAAGCAAAAGCATTGTGATAGTTGTCAAGACCCTGGGTCTTAGATTTTGTACCGGTTGCATGACAGAACTCTACATCAGGGAATTCTTCAGCAGCCTGAATCATATAGGTCTCATGGCCGAACGAATCAGCGAAGATAATATCGCAACCCTCGTCAACGAGGTCGGCTGCAGCTTCGTAGCATGCTGCATCCTCAGGAACATTAACCTTAATGAGAACCTGCTCATCGGTCAAACCAAGCTGTTCCTTAGCTGCTTTAATAGCCTGGATAAAGTTGTTGTCATAGGTAGAATTTTCGTCATGGAGACAAATAATACCTATCTTGAAATCGTCTGCAGTTTCAGCAGACTCGTCGCCCTTGCCGCAAGCTGCGAATGAGAACAGCATAGCAAAAACGAGCATAAGTGCTAAAAGTTTTTTCATTTCCTACTCCTCCAAAATAAAAATTATATGTAAATATTATTTACATCGAAATAAAAAACAAAGGCAGACAAAAGCACGAACAAATTATTGTCCGAATCTTTTATCGCCTCCCGTAAAATTTAATGTAGTAAACCATTAACACTACAAAATTATGTTACCACAAATAGTTTTCCTTGTCAACAAATTTTGACGCTTTTCGCAATAGGTTACATAATACATATTGTTTCTTATTTTAATTAAAATAACAACAAAAAACCGATCGGGAATAACCCAATCGGCTTTTAGTTTAAGAATTATTTTACAAGCTCGATGATTGCCATCTCGGCTGCATCGCCGCGACGGGGACCGGTCTTGGTGATACGGCAGTAACCGCCGTTCTTCTCAGCATATGCGGGAGCAATTTCATCAAAAAGTTTCTTAACAACAGATTCTTTAGTGATGAAGCTGAGTGCCTGTCTCTTATTTGCAAGACTGCTGTCTTTTGCGAGTGTAATATATTTCTCGGTCATTGCACTGACTTCCTTAGCTCTGGTAACGGTAGTTTCAATCTTGCCGTTTTCGAGAAGGAAAGTAACCATAGCTCTGAGCATAGCGGTTCTATGGTCGCTAGTTCTGCCAAGTTTTCTGGTTCCGGGCATTTAACTCACTCCTTTGAGAAACATTATTCGTCATCGCTTGCAAGAGCAAGGCCAAGCGACTGCAATTTGGCAATAACCTCTTCAAGCGACTTTCTGCCGAGATTTCTAACCTTCATCATGTCCTCTTCGGTCTTGCTGATGAGGTCCTCAACAGTATCGATGTTTGCACGCTTCAAGCAGTTGAAGCTACGTACTGATAAATCAAGCTCTTCAATGGTCATCTCAAGAATCTTGTCTTTTCCGTCTCCGGCCTTTTCAACCATTACCTCGCCATTAGCAGCGTCTGCCGAAAGGTCGATGAAAAGTTTGAGATGTTCAGTGAGGATCTTGGCGGCCCAAGAAACTGCCTCTTTAGCAGTAATGGTGCCGTTAGTCCATACCTCAAGTGTCAAACGGTCAAAGTCAGTCTGCTGACCAACACGAGTGTTGTCAATGCTGGGCTTTACTTTGAGCACAGGGGCATAGTTGGAGTCAACGGGAATAACGCCGATAGGGGTATTATCGGTCTTGTTTCTTTCGGCCGGTACATAACCTCTACCTTTGTCAATAGTTATCTCCATATTGAGCTTACCGCCCTCATCGAGAGTGGCAATATGCAGTTCGGGGTTGAGAATTTCAACCTCACTGTCAGCCTTAATGGATGCACCGGTAACCTCACAGGGTCCCTCAGCCTCAATATAAACAGTTTTTACGCTGTCGGTATGAAGCTTAGCGGTGATACCCTTAATGTTAAGGATAATCTCGGTAACATCCTCTTTAACATTAGGTATGGTGGAAAACTCATGCTGAACACCGTCAATCTTAACCGATGTTACCGCAACACCCTGTAATGACGAAAGCAGTACTCTTCTGAGACTGTTTCCGATAGTGGTGCCGTAACCACTCTCAAGCGGTTCAAGCGTGAATTTACCGTAATTGCCGTCGGGCGTCATATCCAGTGTTTCAATTCTGGGCTTTTCAATCTCTATCATAAAAGCTCCATTTCTCCGCACTTTGTGTTTGTTTGAAACCCGCAGGTTTGTGCGGAACCCATGCGGGATTGTTTTAATAATACATAAACGCTTTGTCGGCAGTTGTACAAAAATGTACAACTGCAAACAAATCTAAACATATTACTTAGAGTAGAACTCGACGATGAGTTGCTCTTCGACAGGAGCGTCGATAGCATCACGGTCAGGAAGGTTAACAACCGAAACAGAATATGCCTCGCTGTTAACAGTAAGCCAAGTAGGTACAGGACGTCCACCGTTTGCTTCAAGAACAGCCTTTATCTTTTCAGAAGAACGGCTCTTTTCACAAATAGTAATAACGTCGCCGGCCTTAATAAGGCAGGAAGCGATATCAACACGCTTACCGTTAACCTCAAAGTGACCGTGGCCTACAAGCTGTCTTGCTTCTGCACGAGAAGAAGCAAAACCTGCTCTGTAAACGATATTGTCAAGTCTGGATTCGAGAATTCTTAAAAGGTTCTCACCGGTAACGCCGGTTTTACGCTCAGCGATTTCAAAATAATGGTGGAACTGAACCTCATTTACGCCGTAGTAACGTCTTGCTCTCTGCTTTGCACGAAGCTGCATTCCGTATTCGGAAGTCTTCTTGCGTCCCTGACCGTGCTGGCCGGGAGCATATTCTCTACGACCGATAGAGCACTTTTCTGAGTAGCAGCGCTCGCCTTTTAAGAACAATTTCTGTCCTTCACGACGGCAAAGTCTGCATACAGGACCGGTATATCTAGCCATATTTACACCTCCAAATAATTATACACGTCTTCTCTTAGGAGGACGGCAGCCGTTATGAGGGATGGGAGTAACGTCTTTAATAAGACTTACTTCGAGACCTGCAGACTGAAGTGCACGAATTGCAGCCTCACGTCCGGCACCCGGGCCCTTAACGTAAACTTCAACGGACTTAAGACCGTGCTCCATAGCGGCTTTTGCAGCGGTCTCAGCTGCACTCTGTGCAGCGAACGGGGTCGACTTTCTTGAACCACGGAAACCAAGTTCACCGGCAGATGCCCATGAAAGAGCGTTGCCCTGAGTATCGGTAATGGTTACGATAGTGTTATTGAAGGTCGACTGAATATGGGCAGCACCGCGCTCAATGTTTTTCTTCTCGCGGCGTCTGCGAGTTGTTGTTGCTTTAGTTGCCATATCTTACTTCCTCCCGCTTACTTCTTCTTGTTAGCGATTGTCTTCTTAGGACCTTTGCGAGTACGAGCATTCGTTTTAGAACGCTGACCTCTTACAGGAAGTCCTTTTTTGTGACGTGAACCACGGAAGCTACCGATTTCAACAAGTCTCTTGATATCAAAAGCAATCGCACGACGACGGTCGCCTTCAACCTCAAGGTTGTGGTCGATATATTCACGCAGCTTAGAAATTTCGTCTTCAGTAAGATCCTTTACACGAGTATCAGGATTGATACCGGTATCTTTAAGGATCTGCTTAGATGTTGTAAGACCAATACCGAAAATGTAAGTAAGTCCAATTTCAACTCGCTTGTTATTCGGAAGGTCAACACCAGCTATACGCGCCATTTAAATGCACCTCTCTATTGTTGATTGCGCAGGTTAACCCTGGCGCTGCTTGTGCTTAGGATTCTCACAGATTACCATGATTTTTCCCTTGCGTTTGATAATTTTGCATTTATCGCAAATTTTCTTAACAGAAGGTCTGACTTTCATCTTTTTTTACCTCCAAAGTGTTTGCTCTTACTTCGAACGCCAGGTAATGCGTCCTCTTGTAAGATCGTAGGGCGACATTTCAACCGTTACCTTATCTCCGGGAAGAATGCGAATAAAGTTCATACGCAGCTTACCTGAAATATGGGCAAGGATAACGTGCCCTCCTTGTATTTCTACCTTAAACATCGCGTTGGGCATTGCCTCAACTACGGTGCCTTCCAACTCGATCATATCCTCTTTGGACATTCATATCTCTCCCTTGACGTTATTCGTTCTAAGGTCACGCAACGCATGCCTTAGTGATTTGTTGGTTTCCATCTGCTCCTGCGCCAACTCATAGCCGGTAGGAGAAAGATGCTTTAGATTCTTTTTTTTAGGTTTTTCAAGTCTTCTTTCTTTACCGTCACACACAAGTGCGTAACCATCATCAGAAGAAATGACTACTAAAAAATAACCTTTGTCTCTTCCCTTTCTGGAACAGACCACAGTACCTCTTGCGTACGGCATTTCGCTTTTCCTCCGTTTTAAGCTTCCGTCATTATCACGGGACCATCTGCTGTTATTGCAATGGTGTGCTCAAAATGAGCTGAAAGTGAGCCGTCGGATGTTAGTACTGTCCAACCGTCCGACATTGTTTTCACATCGTATGAACCGGCGTTTATCATCGGTTCTATAGCGAGTGTCATGCCGGGTACGAGACGAACTCCTCTGCCGGGTACACCGAAATTGGGTACCTCCGGGGCTTCATGAAGGCTCGTGCCTACGCCGTGGCCTACGAATTTACGGACCACCGAGTAACCGCGAGACTCTACATACTGTTGTATCGCTGACGATATATCGCCGATTCTGCCACCGGGGCATGCACGCTTAATTCCCTCGTAAAGGCTCTCACGTGTTGTGTCCATCAGCCGCTTTGCCTCAGGTGAAACATCACCGCAAGCAAATGTAGCAGCATTATCGCCGTTATAGCCACCGAATTCCGCTCCAAGATCGACGCTTACGATATCGCCGTTTTTCAGGATGCGGTTCTTGGCAGGTATGCCATGAATAACCTCGTTGTTAATAGATATGCAGGCGGTTGCCGGAAAGCCATAAAGTCCTTTAAAGTTAGGTCTTGCACCTTTTTCTCTAATAAACTTTTCAGCCATCCGGTCGAGCTCATATGTTGATACACCGGGCTCGACCGCCGAGCCTATTAATTTGAGTGCCTGTGCGGATATAACGCAGGCCTCTTTCATAATGCTAAGCTCTCGGGCTGTTTTGAGTATTACCATTATTAAATACCCAAAGCCTCAAAAACCAAGCGAGTTGTATCCTCAACTTTTTCCTGACCCTTAACTGATTTTAATTTACCGGTTTTACGGTAATAATCCTTCAAAGGTTCTGTCTGCTCATGGTAGATAGAAAGCCTTTCAAGTACAGTGTCGGGAGCATCATCTTTGCGCTGAATAAGTGCTTCACCGCACTGATCACAAATGCCATCTTTCGAAGGTTTTTTGTAATCAAGATGATAGCTTGAACCACACTTGGGACATACGCGACGTCCACCAAGGCGGGCTGCAATAGCTTCATCACTTACATCGATATCAAGGACACAGTCCATTTCGATACCAAGTTCATCAAGTGCTTCAGCCTGCGGAATGGTTCTGGGGAAACCATCGAGAATAAAACCATTTTTACAATCGTCTTTACTAAGACGTTCCTTGATAATTCCGATTACAATGTCATCGGAAACAAGTTTACCAGCTTCAGTAGCTGCTTTTGCTTTAAGACCCATTTCAGTGCCGGTTTTAATAGCCTCACGGATAATATTACCGGTTGAAATTGTGGGAATGGACAGCTTTTCGCAAACTATCTCTGCTTGAGTGCCTTTACCGGCACCGGGAGCACCTAAAAATATAAGTTTCATGATGTTGTCCCCCTAAAAGTTAATCAAGGAATCCCTTGTAATGACGCATCATCATCTGAGATTCAAGATTGTTGACGGTTTCAAGTGCAACACCAACAATAATGAGTACCGAAGTACCGCCGAGTGAAATACCGGCGAAATCAGGGCTGATCATCGAAAGGAGAATAGGTCCTACTGCGATAACGCTAAGGAACAATGCTCCTATAAGTGTAATTCTGGAAAGTACTTTCTGAATGAAATCAGAAGTGGGTTTTCCGGGGCGGATACCAGGAATGGAACCGCTGTTCTTGCGAAGATTATTGGCCATTTCCACAGGATTATACTGAATTGTTACATAGAAGTAAGCAAAAGCAATAATCATTACGAAGTAAAGTACTGCGTAAAGAGCACCCTGTGTGCTGAAAAGACTTAAAATCTTTGCAAAGGTTGTATTGTGGTCAGACATAAATGAAAGTACCATGGTCGGAAGCATCAAAATAGAGCTTGCGAAGATGATAGGCATAACACCCGACATATTTACCTTAATGGGAATATGTGAGTTCTGACCGCCGTACATTTTACGTCCTACAACACGCTTTGCGTATTGAACAGGCAATCTGCGTTCTGCGTTGGTCATCCAAACAATAAACGCAATTACAAGAAGGAATATTACTACCGTTGCGATAGAAACAAACTTTCCGTTGGGAAGGCTCCAGTATGCAACAAGTGCTGCAAAAGCATCAGGTGCACGAGCAATGATACCTGCGAAGAGGAGCATTGAAATACCGTTACCTATACCCTTTTCGTCAATCTGTTCACCAAGCCACATAACAAGTGCGGAACCTGCGGTGAAACAAAGAATAACGACAAATCCGCCGAAAACAATCCAGCCTGTACCAGAAATGGTAAGTGCTCTGGACCTTACAAGGTAAATGTAATAAGCAGTACCTTGAATAAGACCAAGAATAACCGTAGCATATCTTGTAAGCTGAGCTATTTTCTTTTGGCCTTCTTCGCCTTCTTTTGAGAGTCTCTCAAGTGCGGGAATCGCAACACAAAGAAGTTGAAGAATAATGGAAGCATTGATGTATGGAGTAACACCCATTGCGAATATTGCACCATACTCCAAGCGTGAACCTGTCAGTACCGAGAGGTACTGGAAGAACTGGTTGGAAGCGGTTGCCACTTCCAATTCAGTAATGTTAATGAAAGGAACGGGAATTACGTTACCTATACGGAATATAAGGATGATAAAGAGAGTGAAAAGAATCTTTTTACGAAGGTCGACAATCTTCCAGGCATTCTTAATTACCTCTATGGGATTGTTCATATTAGAGTACCTCGTACTTTCCGCCTACAGCAGTAATCTTATCCTTTGCTGCTGCGGAGAAAGCTACCGCCTTAACGGTAAGTTTCTTAGTGAGCTCTCCATTACCAAGAATTTTTACTCCGTCTAATTCCTTTTTAATAACGCCTTTCTCAATAAGTGCTGCTGCATCTACAACAGCGCCATCTTCAAAAACATTAAGTGCGCAGACATTAACAGAGGCAAATTCGCTTGCGAATATATTATTGAAACCTCTCTTCGGAACACGTCTCTGAAGGGGCATCTGACCGCCTTCAAAACCGAATCTCTGTCCGCGACCTGCACGGGCCTTCTGGCCCTTGTGGCCCTTACGGGCATTTTTACGGTTCCCGGAACCATGACCTCTGCCGATACGTTTTACTTCTTTAGTAGAACCTGCAACGGCTCCAAGCTCATGAATTTTCATAGTTCGCACCTCCTTGCTTACGCTTCAGTTACCTCGACGAGGTGGATAATTTTCTTAATCTTGCCCTTAGTAGCGGCGTTGTCAGGCTGTGTGCTTACATCGCCAATCTTTTTAAGACCAAGAGCTTTTGCGGTAGCAATCTGATCGTCTTTGCAGGCGATAAGACTTTTAACCAATTTTACGTTAAGGCTTGCAGCCTTCTTCTTAGTTGCCATCTGCTGCTCCTCCTTAACCTAAAATTTCTTTAACAGACTTTCCGCGAATAGCAGCAACCTCTTCAGCGGTACGAAGAGCTTTAAGTCCCTCGATGGTAGCTCTTACTACATTGTAGGGGTTGTTAGAACGGAGAGCCTTAGTACGAATGTCGGTGATACCTACAGTTTCAACAACTGCACGAACTGCACCGCCGGCGATAACACCGGTACCGGGTGCTGCAGGTTTCATAAGAACGCTACCTGCGCCATAGTTACCGATGATTTCGTGAGGAATAGTAGTACCTTTCAAGGAAACCTTGATAAGATTCTTCTTTGCATCTTCGATGCCTTTACGGATAGCGTCCGGAACTTCGCCGGCCTTACCTACACCGAAGCCTACAACACCGTTGCCATCACCAACAACTACAAGAGCTGCGAATTTCATAATGCGTCCGCCCTTAACAGTTTTTGATACACGGTTGATAGCAACAACTTTTTCTTTAAGATCCATAGTGGATGCGTCAATTATAGTAGCCAAAAGTGTTTTCCTCCTTCTTTAGAACTTGAGGCCGCCCTCGCGGGCTCCTTCGGCCAGCTCCTTGACACGGCCGTGGTAAACATATCCGCCGCGGTCAAATACGCAAACTTCAATGCCTTTTTCCATAGCACGTGCAGCAATCAACTGTCCAACTTTACGGGCTTCTTCTTTGTTACCTTTTGCAGTTCCGAAATCCTTCTCATTAGAAGCGGCTGCAGCTAAGGTTACGCCGTTAACGTCGTCGATAAGTTGAGCATAAATGTTGCTGTTGGGGCGGAAAACGTCGAGACGCGGGCACTCAGCAGTACCGCTGATTTTACCACGTACGCGAGCATGTCTTTTAAGACGTGCTTTATTAGTATCAGGTCTTGAAACCATTTTATTTTCTCTCCTTTATTACTTTTTGCCGCCCTTACCGGCTTTACCTTCTTTACGACGGATGTATTCGCCGGCGTACTTAATACCTTTGCCCTTATAAGGCTCGGGAGGACGCTTCTCGCGAACTTCTGCCGCAAACTGACCAACTTTTTGTTTGCTAGGACCGGAAATAACTATTGCATTGGGACCGGGAACATCAATTGTGATGCCGTCAATTTCAGGCATGATTACCTGATGCGAATAACCAAGGTTCAAAACAAGGTTCTTACCCTGCTTTTGAGCACGGTAACCAACACCGTTGATTTCGAGTTCCTTTTTGTAACCCTCGGTAACACCAACTACCATGTTGTGAATGAGAGTACGGGAAAGTCCGTGAAGCGAACGATCCTCTTTCTCATCGGTAGGACGGGTAACCAATACCTCGCCACCCTCAACTTTAACCGATATTCTTTTGCTCAAGGTTTCGCTAAGAGTACCTTTGGGACCCTTTACGGTAACGACGTTGCCGTCAACCTTGATTTCTACACCGGCGGGGATAGCGATAGGCTTTCTTCCTATACGTGACATTTATTGTACCTCCCCTTACCAGATGAATGCGAGAACTTCGCCGCCAACATTTTCACGACGAGCCTGCTTATCGGTCATAATTCCTTTTGATGTGGAAAGGATTGCAATTCCAAGGCCTCTCATGACCTTGGGCATATCCTCAACGTTTGTGTAAATGCGCAGACCGGGTTTGGATACTCTGCGAAGACCGGTAATAATCTGCGATTTATTGGGACCGTACTTAAGTGCGATCTTAATAACTCCCTGCTTACCGTCGTCTACTACGGTGAAGCCGTTGATGTAACCTTCGTCAAGAAGAATCTGAGCGATTGCTTTCTTAACATTGGATGCAGGAACATCAACCGAGTCATGCTTTGCCGAGCTAGCATTACGGATACGTGTAAGCATATCGGCTATTGTATCGGTGATTTGCATACCGTCAACCTCCTTACCAGCTTGCCTTTTTTACTCCAGGAATCTCGCCCTTGTAGGCAAGCTCTCTGAAGCAAATGCGGCAGATACCGTACTTACGGAGATAAGCATGGGGACGACCGCAGATTTTACATCTTGTATACTCTCTGGTCGAAAACTTTGCAGGTCTTGCCTGCTTGATTTTCATAGATGTCTTAGCCATGTTTACACTCCTTACTTCGCGAACGGGGCGCCCATGAGGCTCAAGAGCTCTCTGGCTTCCTCGTCGGTATTTGCGGTAGTAACAAAGATTATATCCATGCCACGTACCTTGTCGATTTTATCATAGTCGATTTCAGGGAAAATAAGCTGTTCCTTAACGCCCATGGAATAGTTTCCGCGACCGTCGAAAGAGTTAGGGTTAATTCCTCTGAAGTCTCTAACTCTCGGAAGAGCTGCATTGAAGAGACGGTCAACGAACTCGTACATCTTCTCGCCTCTGAGAGTAACTTTGGCACCTATCGGCATACCTTCACGAAGTTTGAAGTTTGCAACCGACTTTCTTGCCTTGCAGACTACAGCCTTCTGACCGGTAATTTGACCGAGGTCAGAAAGGATGGCATCGATAACCTTTGCGTTATCTCTTGCCTCACCGCATCCTACGTTGATAACAACCTTATCGAGCTTGGGAATTTGCATGACGCTCTTGTAATTGTACTTTTTCATCAGCGCAGGTGCAACATTTGCTTTGTATTCTTCTCTAAGCCTTGCTGCCATGTAATGTTCCTCCTACTCAGATTGTTTCGCCGCACTTTTTGCAGATACGGTCTTTTTTGCCATCAGCATAGATTTTATGACCTATTCTGGTGGGTTTTTTACATTTGGGGCATACAACCTGTACCTTGCAGGCATAGATTGCGCTTTCTGCCTCTATAATGCCAGAAGGGTCACCGGCTTTGCGAGGTTTAACATGCTTTTTAACCATGTTAAGACCTTCTACAATAACCTTGCCTTCCTTAGGGCTTACTTCGAGGACTTTACCGGTCTTTCCGCGGTTCTCATCGTTACCGGTGAGAATAATAACGGTATCGCCGGTCTTAATGTTCATCTTACTCATGCTTTGGTACCTCCATTAAAGAACTTCCGGAGCAAGAGAAAGAATCTTCATATAATCCTTCTCACGAAGCTCACGTGCGACAGGTCCAAAGATACGGGTACCTCTGGGAGTTTTGTCTTCTCTGATAATTACCGCGGCATTTTCATCAAAACGGATATAAGAACCGTCATTGCGGCGAAGACCTTTGCAAGAACGTACAACTACGGCCTTGACTACATCGCCTTTTTTGACAGTGCCGCCCGGTGCTGCTTTCTTAACCGAAGCAACAACGACGTCGCCAATATTGGCATACCTCCTGCCGGAGCCTCCAAGTACGCGGATGCACATAAGTTCTTTTGCACCGGTATTGTCGGCAACCTTGAGGTAAGTCTGCTGCTGTATCACAGTTTCTTCCTCCTTTAGACTACTTAGCCTTTTCTACGATTTCAACAACGCGCCATCTCTTATCCTTAGACAGAGGGCGGGTTTCCATAACGAGTACGCGGTCGCCGATACGGCATTCGTTGTTCTCGTCATGAGCCTTAAACTTAACAGTGTTCTTAATAATCTTCTTGTAGAGCGGATGCTTTACGTTGTCCTCAATTGCAACAACAATGGTTTTATCCATCTTATCGCTGACAACCTTACCGACTCTTGTTTTACGAAGGTTTCTTTCGCTCATAGCTTAATCCTCCCTGTCAATCAAGAATTGGCGCCGTTTAACTCGATTTCGCGAAGAATAGTTTTTACTCTTGCGATATCCTTCTTAACGGCTGCAATTCTGGTAGGGTTATCGAGCTGATTAATGGCGTGCTGGAAACGAAGATTAAAAAGTTCTTCTTTAAGCTTCTTGAGTTGCTCCTCGAGTTCTACGGGAGTCTTATCTCTGAGTTCCTTAACATTCATTACTGCTCACCACCCATTTCCTGTTTAGTAATAAACTTACATTTGATAGGCAGCTTGTTAGCGGCAAGACGCATAGCCTCACGAGCAACTTCCTCGGATACGCCGCCGATTTCAAACATAACTCTGCCGGGTTTAACAACTGCGACCCAGTACTCAGGAGAACCTTTACCTGAACCCATTCGAGTTTCAGCAGGTTTCTCGGTGATGGGCTTGTCAGGGAAGATTTTAATCCAAACCTGACCGCCACGTTTGATGTAACGGGTCATAGCGATACGGGCTGCCTCAATCTGATTTGAAGTGATCCATGCAGGCTCAAGTGCCTGAAGACCAAAATCTCCGTTAGAAACGAAGTTTCCGCGAAGGGCCTGACCTTTAAGACGGCCTCTGTGAACGCGGCGATACTTAACGCGCTTAGGTAACAGCATCAGCGAGCGCCTCCTTCCTTACGCGGTTTGCGGGCATCTTGGAGAACTTCGCCGGTGTATATCCATACCTTTACGCCGATACGACCGTAAGTGGTATGTGCCTCAGCGAAACCATAGTCGATGTCAGCACGAATAGTCTGAAGCGGAATGGTTCCCTCGCGATAACTCTCAGAACGTGCAATTTCAGCACCGCCGAGACGACCGGAAACCTGAGTTTTAATACCCTTAACGCCAAGACGCATTGCACGTCCGATAGAAAGCTTCATAGCTCTACGGAACGATACACGTTTCTCGAGCTGAGCAGCAATGCTCTCTGCTACGAGGGTTGCGTTAACGTCGGGGTTTTTAATTTCAACGATGTTAATGAAAACATCTTTGTCGGTTTTGAGAAGCTCTTTGCACTTAACTTTGAGCTTTTCAATCTCTTCACCCTTACGTCCGATAACCATACCGGGCTTTGCGCAATGGATATGGATACGAACTCTCTGTGCGTCGCGTTCAATTTCAATTTTGGGAACGCCTGCAGAATAAAGAGTTTTCTTTAAGAACTTACGGAGGTTGTAGTCCTCAACCAAAGTTTCGCCGAAGTCTTTATCCTTGGTGAACCAACGGGAATCCCAGTTCTTAATAACGCCAACACGGAAACCGTGGGGATTTACTTTCTGGCCCATAACTTAACCTCCTTCTTAGTCTTCACGTTCTCTGAGTACCAGAGTTACGTGAGATGTTCTCTTCAAAATGCGATGTGCACGGCCGTGGTCCTTAGCTCTGATTCTTTTAAGAATAGGACCGGGTCCTACGTAGCACTCCGCAACATAGAGCTTAGAAACATCCATTGAATGGTTGTTTTCAGCATTTGCAATAGCTGACTTAAGCAGCTTTTCAAGATACTCGCAAGCGGCCTTCGGTGTAAACCTAAGAATAGCCATGGCTTTGTCAGCGTCCTGATTACGAATAAGGTCGAGGACGATTTGCACCTTGCGAGGTGATATGCGGGCATATCTGAGTGTTGCCCTTGATTCCATAGTCATACTCTCCTTTCGACCGCTTACTTCGTGGTCTTTGCGCCGGCGTGACCTTTAAAGGTTCTGGTCGGAGCAAATTCACCGAATTTATGGCCTACCATATCCTCGGTAACATATACCGGAACATGCTTTCTGCCATCATGAACAGCCACCGTGTGTCCGACGAAATCGGGGAAAATCGTGGATGAACGGCTCCATGTCTTTAAGACACGTTTCTCGCCTGCTGCATTCATTTCCTGTACTCTTTTAAGAAGTACGGGTTGGATGTAGGGGCCTTTTTTAACGCTTCTTCCCATTGTTATAACTCCTTTCGTCGATTACTTCGCATTACGGCGCTTGATAATATACTTATCAGAAGCCTTATGCTTGTCACGGGTCTTGTAGCCCAAGGTGGGTTTACCCCAAGGGGTAACAGGTGTGGGACGTCCGATAGGTGCACGTCCCTCACCACCACCGTGGGGGTGGTCACACGGGTTCATAACAGAACCACGTACGGTAGGACGCCAACCCATATGGCGCTTACGACCTGCTTTACCGATGTTAACATTTTCATGCTCGGGGTTAGAAACGCTACCGATAGTTGCCATGCAATTAGCAGGAACGTTACGGAGTTCGCCGGAAGGAAGTCTTAAAAGAGCCATTCCGTTTTCCTTAGCCATGAGCTGAGCCATGTTACCGGCTGAACGAGCGAGCTGAGCGCCCTTGCCGGGGTAAAGTTCGATGTTATGGATGGTGGTACCAACGGGGATATCGCTGAGTTTAAGAGCGTTACCCGGTTTGATATCAGCATCGGGTCCGGAAACAATAGTGTCTCCTACTTTAAGGTCCTGAGGAGCGATAATGTAACGCTTCTCACCGTCCTCGTACTGAACGAGTGCAATAAATGCTGAACGGTTGGGGTCATATTCAAGAGTCATAACGGTAGCGGGAACGCCAATCTTATCTCTCTTGAAATCAATAATGCGGTATTTCACGCGATTGCCGCCGCCATGATGACGAACAGTGATACGTCCGTAACTGTTGCGACCGGCATTCTTTTTAACAACGTCCAACAAACTCTTTTCGGGTGCTACCTTGGAAAGTTCGGAATAATCCATAACTGTCATACCACGGCGACCGGGAGTTGTGGGCTTGTAGTGCTTAACTGCCATATTAGTTTCACTCTCCTATTTGGCTTAGCGGAGTTTCAACTCCATACATTGCCTTAATCGTTCTTGGTTTCGGATTACATCAAACCGTCAAAGAAACTGATGGTCTTAGAATCCTTCTTAAGGGTTACGATAGCCTTCTTCCAAGAAGGAGTCATACCCTCGTAGCGTCCCATACGGCGATTATGGCCACGAACGCTTATTGTGTTGACCTTCTCAACCTCAACACCGAAAAGCTCTTCAACTGCACGAGCGATGTCGATTTTGGTTGCATCGTTTGCTACTTTAAAGGTGTACTTCTTTTCAGCAAAGCCGGTCATGCTGCGCTCGGTAATAACCGGAGCAATAATAATGTCCTGAGCTGCTTTCATTATGCGTATACCTCCTCAAACTTAGCAACGGCGTCTTTTACAATCACAAGAGTGTCAGCATTGAGAACGTCGTAGGTGTTGATGGTGTTGACCTGAGCAGTCTTTACGCCGGGAATGTTAGCTGCACTCTTAATAACGTTGTTCTCATTTGAAGCGAGAACGATAAGAGTTTTCTTGCCGACGCCGATTGCTTTAAGGCATTCAACAACAGTCTTGGTCTTGTAGCCTTCAACAGTGAGGCTGTCAAGAACGATAAGGGACTCAGTGAGTACCTTGTCGGAAAGTGCAGACTTGAGAGCAAGTTGTCTTTCCTTTTTGTTAATGGTGTAGTAGTAATCTCTGGGCTTGGGACCGAGAGCGATACCGCCATGTCTCCAATGAGGAGCACGGGTTGAACCTTGTCTTGCGTGACCGGTGCCCTTCTGTCTCCAAGGTTTCTTTCCGCCGCCGGAAACTTCGGAGCGGGTCAATGTCGACTGTGTGCCCTGACGCTGGTTAGCGAGGAAGTTCACAACAGCCATGTGCATAACAGCGGCATTGGGTTCGATACCGAAAACTGCATTGCAAAGTTCGATTTCGCTTACCTTCTTACCGGCCATGTCTAATACTGCAACAACTGGCATTTTCCTTCACTCCTTCCTTAAGCTTTAACGCTGTCGAAAACAACTACAATGGAGCCCTTAGGACCGGGAACGGCACCCTTGACTGCAATAATGTTGTTCTCTGCGTCTACCTTGACTACTTCAAGGTTCTGAACAGTTACACGCTCGTTACCGAGGTGACCTGCCATTTTCTTACCCTTCATAACACGAGAAGGAGTACTGCTGGCGCCCAATGAACCACCGTGACGGTGAACAGGGCCTGTACCGTGAGACTCTTTAAGTCTTGCGAAGTTCCAGCGCTTGATTACGCCTGCGTAACCTTTACCCTTGCTTGTGCCTCTTACGTCAACCTTGTCGCCTTCAGCGAAGATGTCAGCCTTAATGATGTCGCCCACATTATAAGTAGCGCAATCATCTAAACGAAGTTCACGAAGAACTTTCTTGGGAGCTACATCGCCTTTTGCGAAGTGACCCTTCATGGGTTTGTTGACCTTTGCAGCCTTCAAATCGCCGAAGCCAATTTGAACTGCGTCGTAACCGTCGTTCTCGGCTGTTTTCTTCTGGCTGACGGCACAGGGGCCTGCCTCGATAACAGTTACGGGAACTACGTTACCGTTTGCGTCAAAAAGCTGGGTCATACCGAGCTTTTTGCCTACGATACCTTTTTGCATTTTTTATCCTCCTAAATGGTTATTGGTTGACAGTTACCTGCCAACATGACCTGCCTTACGGAAATCAGAGTTTAATCTCGATTTCAACGCCGGCGGGGAGCTCAAGACCCATCAGAGCCTCAACAGTTTTGTTTGAGGGTCTGAGAACGTCGATAAGCCTTTTGTGGGTTCTGCTTTCAAACTGCTCACGGCTGTCCTTATATTTGTGGACTGCACGAAGAATAGTAACTACTTCCTTCTCAGTGGGGAGCGGTACGGGACCTGAAACTCTGGAACCTGTACGCTTTGCGGTCTCAACGATTTTCTCCGAAGCCTGGTCGATGAGAGCGTGGTCGTAGCTCTTCAGTCTGATTCTGATTTTCTCCTTTACTGCCATTTGACTTTCGCCTCCTTAAAAAGTTCGGCGGGCAACGCTTTTTGCCACATTTGTTTACATTGTGCCGGGTGTTTCTTTCCCGTCCAATATAAAATCCGGATTGCTCAGGGCCATATAATGCCAGAACCAATCCGGGGCGGACATTGGCGTTTTTGCTTCACATACGCAAGCTGCGAAACAACGCAATATTTTTGTCGCCCGGTTTTAAATCGGACATACTCCGCGGAAATTTCCCGGTACTTTGACCGGCCACCTCCCGCATCAACGCATATCTGCACATTACGTGCCTTAGTATCTTACCACAACAATTTACAAAAATCAAGTATTTTTTTCTATTTTTTGAAAAATTTTTTATCGCGTTATTTTTACCAAAAAAACAATTAAAAAAGCGTTCTCACCTTTTACAGTGAAAACGCCCTTTTCTTATTTTACCCTGCGGCGGTTAGCAGAATTCTTTTGCGGTTTTCTGCGTCTGGCTCTATTATTTGTAGAAACAGAACTTTTAGCAAATTTTAACTTGAATGCCACATTTACATATATAAGTGAAGCAATGCACAAAACCGAAATAAGAACAGGTATCCAAATATACCTCGTTACAAGGCTGGACATGTATACAACCTCGCCGCCTTCATAAAACTCAATTTCTTCCTCAACACCCAACTGCTCATCTTCATAAGGCGTTTGGTCAACACTATCATCGGTTTGACTTTGGGTTGTTGATACCACCGAGCCTGTTTCATCTATAAATGTACCGCCACTCGGTCGGCTCGGTTTAGGCTTAGAACTCGGTTGTTCTTCTGAACTCGGTTGTTCTTCTGAACTGGGTTGTTCTTGTGAACCTGTCGATTCCTCAGAACTCACCTGCTGTTCATCACTTGAAACCGACGAACTGCTGTCTGACGAAACGGTTTCGCTTGATGCGTTTTCACTCGAAACATCTTCACTTGATGTTTGCTCATTCGGCAAACTTTCGGTCTCGCTCACCGTTGCCATAACGGTAACGGCTGAAAGTGACAGAATCATCATTAATATAAGACATACAGAAATCGTAATTACATTTCGTTTCATGCAATCGTTCCTTTAAATAAATTAATATGCCTTGCCCCAATAAACTAACTTCTTGGCAGGCTTACCACAGCAAACACAGTTACCCGATATATTATCCTGCAATCCAAACGGCATACAACGCGAGGTAACACCTGCTACCTCTTTAAGTTTATCCTCACACTCACGTTCCTCACACCAAAGCGCTCTGATAAATCCGGGTTTAGTGTCAGCAGTTTCCTTCATTTCGTCAATCGTATTGACGTCATAGGTCATCTGCTCTCTGCGAGCCAACGCAGTATTATAGAGGTTGCTTGCAATCTCGTCAAGCAAACGGGTAATTTCGGCTTCAAGATTATCAAGCGAAACAAAGGTCTTTTCACGGTTATCGCGGCGAACAAGTACGCATTGATTATTTTCAATATCCTTAGGTCCGATTTCAAGACGAAGCGGAACACCCTTCATTTCATATTCCGAAAACTTCCAACCGGGTGTTTGGTCACTAACGTCAATGCCCATTCTAAACTGCTTTTTAAGACGTTCAAACAATTCATTTGCCTTATCAAGCACGCCTTCTTTATGTTGCGCAATCGGGATTATCATAACCTGCTTAGGTGCAATAGCCGGAGGCAATACAAGACCGCTGTCATCACCGTGGCTCATAATAACTGCGCCAATAAGACGTGTGGTCATACCCCAAGAAGTCTGATGAGGATAACTGAGTTTATTTTCTTTATCGGTGTACTGAATATCAAAAGCCTTAGCAAAGCCGTCACCGAAGTAATGAGATGTGCCGCTTTGCAAAGCCTTACCGTCGTGCATAAGTGCTTCAATGGTATAGGTATCGACGGCGCCTGCAAATCTTTCCTTTTGAGTCTTAACACCTTTTACAACCGGCATGCAGAGGTACTTCTCGCAGAACTCCGCATAAACGTTAAGCATTTTTACCGTTTCAGCCTCAGCCTCTTCGGCAGTAGCGTGAATAGTATGACCCTCTTGCCACAAAAACTCACGCGAGCGCAAGAAAGGACGGGGGGTTTTTTCCCAACGCACAACCGATACCCACTGGTTATAAAGTTTAGGCAAATCACGCCAAGACTGAATTATATTTTTATAGTGGTCGCAAAACAAGGTTTCGGAAGTAGGTCTAACGCAAAGTCTTTCCTCCAACTTTTCACTTCCGCCGTGTGTTACCCAAGCAACTTCGGGAGCAAAACCCTCAACATGGTCCTTTTCCTTCTGCAAAAGGCTTTCGGGAATAAACATAGGCATACATACATTTTCATGACCGGTTTCTTTAAACATTCCGTCAAGAATCTTTTGAATGTTCTCCCAAATAGCATATCCGTACGGCCTTATAACCATACAGCCTTTAACGGTGGTATAATCAATAAGTTCCGATTTTATACAAACATCGGTATACCATTGAGCAAAATCCTCTTCCATTGAAGTTATTTCTTTAACTAATTTTTCTTTTCCCACTGTTTTCACCGCATCCTAATTATTATTCGTCATTACATTATACTTTATGTTAATGAATTTTTCAACCGATATTTAAGTAAAAATTATTTATATTTAAAAACACAAAACGCAGCGGAAATATCCGCCGCGTAAATGCATAGTTACAATGTTTGCTAAAACTTATTTCATCTGCTCGATGTAGTTAACAACATCACCGACGGTTTTAATGCTTTCAATCTTTTCGTCGGGAACTTCAACCTCAAACTCGTCCTCAATAGACATAATAAGGTCAACTACGTCCATGCTATCTGCTCCGAGGTCCTCAGCAATATTGGATTCCATCGAAACGGTATCCTCATCAATGTCAAGTTGCTCGCATAAAATTTTTCTAATTTTTTCAAAAACCATTGAAATATCCTCCTAACTATTGTCGACCAAAACATAAACATTATACTTTAAATTTTAGCCACCACTTGCCTATAATAATATGTTGACAAACCACATTTGTCAATAGCCTTTTTTCATTTTTAAATTATTTTAAGCGATATTTTGTGCCGATGCTTGACAGTAGACATTTTTTAATGTAATCTAATATAATATAGATTTAGGTGTATTATATTATAAGTTTTTCTATAATTTTTATAAAAAAACGGCAAAAAATAAAACATGGCTTTTATTTTTGCAGATAAACATAGGAGTACGTTATGGATTTTAATGATAAATTTGAAGACATAAGCAGTTCATCCAAAAACGATGAGCCTCAAAGATACACCCCAACCTCTAACCAAAAGGAAGAAGTGCCTATGAACAACAAAAAAGATGATGTTGTTTTTTTGAATTCTTTTACAAATAAAGCAGACAGACAAAAAGCAAAAACCAAACTGGTGGCGTTTAATATTGTAGTCAGCACACTGCTCATACTCAGCATAATATCTACCTTTGCAATGGGCGTTCTTGCTTATTACACAGGCGGTGGCTTATACCAAAACATAACCACCGATAAAGATAAACTGGGTATTACACAAGAGGTGCTCGACACATTACCGAAAGGTGTAATTAACATTGCCCTTTTCGGCATTGATACACGCAGTAAAGAAACTGAAAATCGCAAAAAACCTATATCCGGCCGTTCCGACACTATGATTATCCTGTCATTCGACAGTGAGAAAAATACCGTTAAAATGGTTTCTCTCTTGCGCGACAGTTGGGTAAATGTAGACGGAAAGATGCGTAAAATCAACTCGGCTTATGCACGTGGCGGCCCTGAATTGGCAATTAAAACCATAAATCAAAATTTTGGACTTAACATCACCGATTATGTTTCGGTCAGCATCCATCAGTTATGGAAGGTTATCGACCTTGTGTGTGAAGCCGAAGGCAGTAATATAAAAATTCACGTCACCGAAGCCGAACGTACCAATATGAACCTTCTTGCCAAAAAAGAAGGTTTTGGCGTAAACCAACTTGAAAAATCCGGTTATGTAGAACTTGACGGCGGTCAGGCAATGCTATACGCGAGACTTCGCAAGATGGACGGCGACAACATAAGGGTACTTCGCCAACAAAAGATTTTAAACTGCCTTTTTGAAAAAGGTAAAAACATTCCTTTATCAAAATATCCCGACCTGCTTAAAGAAATTATCAAAAACATTGAAACGTCATTAAGTTACGACGAAATTATAAAATTTGCCCCATTAATTTCAGGCGGAAAACTTTCACTTGAAAGTGAATCGGTTCCCAACAACGAGGTCAAAGCAACAGGAAAAATTTTCGAAGACACCGGCGGTGCCTGGGTATGGAAATTTGACATTACAGAAGCAAAAGCATATATTTATAAGTACCTTTACGGTATTGAATAAAACAAAAAAGAGGTTAAAATTTATGAAACTGGTAGATGGTTTTGTTCTTAAAAACATTGCAGACACTTTCGTAGTTGTTCCTTTAGGCACCAACACGGTTAACTTCCGTTCGATTATTTCTCTTAATGAAAGCGGTGCTTTTCTTTGGTCGCAACTTGAAACTGAAAAGACCGAGGAAGAACTTCTCAACTTAATGCTTAACGAGTATGACATTGACGAAGCAACCGCACGAGCAGATATTGCAAGCTTTATAGAAAACCTTAAAAAGGCAGATTTGTTGAAATGAGTAACTGCCCAAAACGTGTGCCGATGGACGAATTATCCCCTATTCTTTTGGGGCTAATTAACGACGGCACTGACGTCACTTTCACCGTAACGGGACAGAGTATGCAACCCACGGTCTACAATCTTCGTGATACTGTAGTCCTGACAAAATGCGAACCCGACAAATTAAAACGTCTTGACATTCCGTTTTATGTTAGGGAAAACGGTCAATTTGTACTCCACAGAATAGTAAGAGTACATAACGATACCTATGATATGTGCGGTGACCATCAATACGAAATAGAACGCGGAGTGCCGAAATCGGCAGTTCAATGCGTCGTCAAAGGGTTTACCCGCAAAGGTGTTTACCACAGTTGCGATGAACCTTTATACCGTATTTATTCATTCCTGTGGGCAATTTGCATACCCCTCAGACGACCTGTTTTTTGGATACACCGCTTGTTTAGTAAAATTTTCAGGAGGCGCAAAAAATGAAGTCTAAAAACACACTCATTTGGCTTTTAAAAATGTCGCGCTCACAAATTTTCCCCATAATAATTTTAAGTCTTACAACCATGTTGTCGTCGGTCACCTTTATTGTTTTGGCTCTTATTTCACGCGAGGTTATAAACATTGCGACCGGCACTACATACTCAGGCGATATAAAGGCTGATATTGCAAAATGGGCTCTAATTCTTTTAGCGGTACTTTTAGGTCAGTTAACCCTTGTCATTCTTGACAGTCACCTAAAAGCCTCCATCAGCGGAAAACTGGAAAAGAATTTAAGGCATCACATATTCCAAACCGTTACCGCTAAACAGTATAAAGATATCAGCAAACTTCACTCGGGCGAAATAATCAACCGATTTATGAGCGATGTTGATATCGTGGTTTCGGGTATTGTTAACTTTGTGCCCAATGCACTTTCTATTTTTACCAAAATCATCGGCGGTCTGGTTGTTATAGCAACAATAAGCAAAAACTTTGTTATTATAATTATTGCAGTCGGTATTGGTCTTTTGCTGGGTGCTACGCTTATAAGCACGTTTTATAAAAGACTGCATAAACGTGTCCGTCGTGAAACCGGCGAAGTACAAAGCATGACTCAGGAATGTGTTGAAAACATTGTTGTAATTAAATCGTTTTCAAACCGCACCGCTTTGTTACGTCGACTTGACGGACTTATGAACCGCCTTTATAAAAGCAAAATTTTACGCAACCACGTTACAAACATTTCAAATGCAGGTTTGTTTGTAGTGTTCACAATCGGTTATTATGCAACATTATGTTGGGGCGCACTAAGTATTGCTTCGGGCAACGGAATTATGGATTACGGTACACTTATGGCTTTTTTGCAGATAGTGTCGCAAATCCGCACACCCTTATTTAACGCATCAAGCCTTATCACATCTTTCTATTCCGCAACAGCCTCAGCCGAACGCATTATAGAATTAGAAAACCTGCCTGATGAAATAACATCAAGCATTGAAGACCCGGTTTCATTGTATAAAACGATAAACTCTATTAAGGTAGACGGGTTGTCTTTTGGATATACAACAGATAAAAAAATTATCCATGACAGCAGTTTTGAAATTCCGAAGGGACTGACCGTTGCCGTTACAGGACCTTCGGGCACCGGCAAAAGCACCTTGTTCCGTCTTCTGCTTGGACTTTTTGAGCCGACAACCGGCAATATAAATTTTAGCACGCAAAACGGCGATATAAACATAAACGCATCGACCAGACCTTTATTTGCATATGTTCCGCAAGGCAACCTTGTATTATCGGGCACCATTGCTGATAACGTTAAATTCGGCAACCCCGATATTGATGATGAAACAGTACTTTCGGCATTAAAGGATGCCTGCCTCGGCGATTTAATCGCAACCTTGCCTGACGGAATTAATACCGTTATCGGTGAACGCGGATTAGGTCTGTCGGAGGGGCAGATACAGCGTATTTCGGTAGCACGTGCACTATGTTGCGGAGCACCGATATTGCTCCTCGATGAATGCACTTCGGCTCTTGATGCCGAAACCGAAATATCCCTGCTCGAAAACATAACTTCGCACCGTAATAAAACTGTTTTGTTCATATCCCACCGCGAGGCTGCTTTATCAATTTGCGACCAACAGTTATCGCTCAACAACGGCGTATATACATTAAAATAAAAAAGAAGGTTTACAGTCCAACACAACTGTAAGCCTTCTATTTTTATAAATTAATCCCATATGAATTCTTAAAGAATGTAAATATTACGTCTTTAAAAACACAAAGCCCAAATTGACCTCTATTCATATTATCTACAAGCCGACTTATACGGTCATAATCGTATGACAGTGCGGTTAATTGTACCGTAATACTTCCGTCGGTTCCCTTAACGCCATACGATACGAATTCCTTATCCCCTACTGTTTGTCTTGAATCAACCACACAATAACTAACCCGTGTAGTTTGATATAATGCACTCATAACTGCCTCCAAAATGCTAATATCGTTCACATTACGAGTATATTATAACATTTATTCGACAAAAGTCAACATATTTTGTGAAATTTAGTCACAAATTTATATGCCTCTATAAGTTCACTTATATCATTATACGACTGGTTATATACTTCAATAAGGCAAGCACCCTTATACCCGTCTGCAACAAGCCTGTTGAAAAATTCCGTAAAATCAAACTCACCTTTACCGGGCAACATACAGTCAAATTGGGGTGTATGGTCGCTTATATGCACGTTTACGACGTTTCCCTTCATCGCATCGTACATTTCATACGGCGAATAGCCTGCCCTTATTGCCTGTTTTATGTCAAATGTAAATTTTAGTTTGTCCTCGGTTAGTCTCGTAAAGTTTTTGACATTTTCAGGTGTTGCACAGCGATAACGGTTGACATTTTCATGCGTTACGGTAACACCAAAATCTTGAGCCTGACTATTCATCTCCATAAGTCTCAGGCAATATTCCCGGTCAGACACGTGTCCTATTAAGGAATCACCGTGTAATACCACATACTTAGCACCTAAAACGGCCGCCGCTTCATAGTATTTTTTATACCAATCAAGCGACTCTTTATATCTTCTCTCGTATCCCGAAAATAAAAAGTATGGCTCAGCCACAGACCCGCACGGATGTACTGAAGCAACCTCAACACCATAAGTTTTAGAAAGAAACTGCAATTTTTTCACAAACGGCATCTCAAGTTCACATGGGCTGTTGAAAAAAATCTCAGTGACAGGTATCTCATTCTGACACAAAATTTCCAATGATTTTTCGGTTTCTAACGGATAAAGACTGGCTGTGGATATTCCTATCTTCATTGGTCTTTCCTTTCAGGTGTGACATACACCGTTCGGTTGGTTTTATAAATAACCATACCGGGCTTTGCACCCGCAGGTTTTTTAACATATTTCACTGCAGTATAATCGACCGCCACCGAAGAAGAATTTGCCGCCTTTGAATGTTCTGCCGCCTTAGTTGCGGCAAAAATCACGGTAGATTCGGGCAATTCTTTACCCTCACTTACAACTATAACATGCGAACCGGGAATGTTTTTGGTATGAAACCACACGTCGTTTTTATCGGCAACCTTTAATGTCAACTCATCATTTTGACGGTTGTTCCTGCCTATAAAAACACGAAAACCATCCGGCGATACCGTTTCGATGGGTTTAGAAACTGTAACCGCCGTTTTTTTGCGGTCGGTTGCACTTTTCCTTAAATACCCTGCCATGCTCAACTCATTTCGTATTTCTTTTAACTCTGCCACCGAAGAGGCTCGCGACAATTCATCAATAACGCTTTCAATATACCTAAATTCATCATAACTTTGCTTGATAAGACCGTCAAGAACGGCAGCAGCATTACAACATTTTTTATACTCTTTAAAATATTTCTGAGCATTTTGCATTACAGATAGAGAAGAGTCAAGCGGAATTTTAACGGTTTTGAATTCGGGGTCGTAATAATTCATAACCTCGGCAAAAGTAAGCCCTCTTGCATCAGAATCCTTATATGATTTTAAAAGTTCACCGTAAATCCTGTACTTCTCACCGTCAGCACAACGCTTTTTCTCATTTTCACGCACATTTATTTTCTTTTCGGCACGTGAACGCAAATTACCAAGCAACCTTACAAGGTCGCTTGCAAAACTCATTATTCTCTCTTTGCGGTCACGCTCAGCATAAACCTTGTCAAGTAATTCAGAAAAATTTGAAAACTTTACTTCTTTTGCCGACTCACCATATTGAGAAATACCCATATATGAAAACTCAAACGGCAGACCGTTTTTGTCTGCAAGTGCTATAGGCTGAGGTGCTAAGACTTTAGCAACAAACTCCTCAAACGCATATTTTAGGCTTTGTTGTTCATCAACACTTAAACTGTCGGCTACAATGTCAATATCTAAGCCTGACATTGTTGCTATTTCGCGTGATATAAGTGGCGAAACACCGTCAACTACCGACAAAATAGCGGAACTTAAAGGTTTGCTCAAAGAACAAACTTCTTTAGTAAACTCTTCACCTGTTACCTCTAACACAGATAACTTTTGCTGTTTTTCGGGATATCTGTAATATGCACCCGGTTGTATAATACGTGTGCCTGATTCTAAATCGGAACGGCGTAACGAATCGACAATTTTTCCGTCATTACTCACCAAAATCAAGTTGGTTTGTTTGCCGATAAGTTCGGTAACAAGCCTATAAGTCACGCTGTCCCCCATTTCATTAAAGCAGTTAAAAACAAGCGTTACAACCCGTTCAAATCCTGTGTCCTCAATGTGCGAAAATCTTGCTCCGCCTAAGAATTTTCGCATTAACATACAAAACATCGGCGGTTCTGCCGGGTTTTCGTACACAATTTCGGTGAAATGAAGCCTTGGAGCCGACGGTCTGATGCTTATAAGCAAACGCTTTGTAACACCTGCAGCACGAAACATTATCACCAGCTCCTCATGTGAGGGCTGGTGTATTTTGTCGATACGGGTAAATTCAAGCGCATCAGATATTTCATTTTTAAGTTGGTACAAAAATATTCCGTCAATTCCCATTAAACTTTGTCCTCAGTTTATCTATTTCAGCCATTACGTAAAGCAACATTTTATGCCGTTGGCTATCAACATTCTTTATATTTTCAGCCAATTCTCCCACTAACCGTCTTTTTCTTATTATGTAAGCCATTTCGTCCTCACCTATATTTTGGGTGAGTTTGCCAAGATAATAAAACAGAGGTTCGCAAGCTGTTATATTCCCTGTAAACGACGCGTTAATTACAGTATAAACCCTGCCTTGCGACGTCACGGCCCTCTCCTCGGTTATTTCAAACCCTTGTTGACAAAGATATCGACGCAAATCCTCAACCGATGTCATGGGTTGAAGCAAAAGTTGATATTTACTGTTCTTTATCCACGGAGTACTGTCAATCAACTTAACTATAAGGTCGCCGCCCATTCCGGCTAAAATAAAGGTGTCGGCTTCATGCGGTTCAACCGCAGAAAATCCGTCACCTTTTCTTAAAACTATGCCTTCTGTGGCAGTCTTGTTAATGTTTTTACGTGCATTTTCTAAAGGACCGTCAGCAACATCACATGCAAATGCACATGTGGCTATTCCTTCCTTTATAAGATACACCGGCAAATAGGCGTGGTCGGTACCGATATCGGCAACCCGAGCACCCTTATTTACCATTTTTGCTATTTTAAGCAAACGGCTGTTTAAAGCCATTATTTATTCTCCAAAAAAGCGTTGATTTTATTTACAAGAGCATCGCAATCGGTACCGTGCACCTTGCAGGCGGCCTCAACCGATTCGCCTCTCGATGCAGGGCAACCAAGACAATGCATTCCCATTTCGAGGAAAAACTGTGCGGTTTCAACATTCATATCCAAAATGTCACCAATCAACATGTCTTTTGTAATTTTCATAATAATTCTCCTTTTTATGATTATTCCACTTTATTATTTACCGCTATTTATAATTTCATTATAAAGATTTTCGGTATTTGCAAAAAGTCCCTCTGCTACGCCGTCACCTAAATATTTGTTTATTACTCTTTTAGCCTCGTTAAACATTGGAGGACGCAACTGCACCGAATGTGTATCACTTGCAATAAAAGAAGCAACCTGTGAATCGATAAGTTTAAGTGCGGCTTTTTTATAAGGGTCAAAGAAAGAGGAAGCATTGACGTGTGCAACCGCCACTCCTTCGTCGACGAGTTTAAGCGCATCTTTAAATCCTTTATATTTATAATACCTTTCAAGATGAGCAAGTATTGGTGTTATGCCAAAATTATAAAAAATATTTGCAACATCGTTAACCGTCCGCTGGTCAATATCCTTTCCGTAAGCAAACTCAAGAAGAAGATACTGCGAGCCTCCTAACGTTAACTCTTTAATTGCCGATGTGCCCGAAATCCCCCTAAAATACCTTACCTCAAACCCCTGTAAAACACTAGGCATATCAGGTGTTATGTTCTGCTTCAACAAATCAAATCTTTCTTTAACCAAGCCTAAATGTTCGGAAAAATCAATCTTTTCGGCATAGAAATGAGGCGTGGCTGCCACGACATCTACACCTTGTTCTTTAAGCATGGTTAATAACTGCAAAGATTCTTCAAGCGTTTTAGCACCATCATCAACACCGGGTAAGATGTGTGAATGAATATCAAACAGCACTCTGACACCATCCTATCTTGCGTAACTATTATTTTTATAATATGTACTGTTGTGCTTCTGATAACCGCCGTTAATAATAACGCCCAACAAACTGGCATTAGCAAACTTAATAGCCGAAACCGATTTGTCTACCTGGTCATGTGTAGTTCTTCCGCCGCGGACAACCAAAACAACACCGGCAGTTTTAGGAGCAAGTGCAATAGCATCCGAAACAACGCCTATAGGGGGCGTGTCGATAATAACACGGTCATAAAGTTTCTCTACTCCGTCCAAAAACTCCTGCATTTTAGGTGAACTCAACAACTCCGACGGATTGGGAGGTATAGGACCTGCAGGAAGCACGTCAAGGTCGGTACCAATGTTATGTACCGAATCTTCAAATGAACTGAGTCCTACAAGAACAGAACTGAGTCCGCTTGCATTTGACAATCTCATTTTCTTATGAACAGTAGGCAGACGAAGGTCAGCGTCAATAAGAAGTACTTTTTCGCCAAGTTGTGAAAAAGTAATCGCAATATTTACAGCGCTTGTCGACTTGCCTTCTCCTTGATTAGAACTTGAAATCAAAAGGCTTTTTCGGTCACTCTGAGAGGTTGTATAAAGCAAATTTGTTCTGATTGCCTTATATGCCTCAACTACTGCAAACGGAACTGACCTTGTACCATTTGTTGTCTTTGCAGCATTTTCATATGTTTTAGTAATCTTGCTAGCCATCACTCAATCGTTCTCCTTTTACCTTTGGTTTCAAAATCCGGCACACTTCCAAGCAACGGAACATCGTGGTTTTTAAGGAAGTCATCCTCGCCCTTAACAGTTTTATCAAGTACATTAATAACTATAGCCACAACAACCGAAACCACAAAACCGGCAACAAGTGCAAGCAAACTTGTAGTAACAGTATTAGGTGCAACCTGAACAGCACTGTTTTCGATATTAAGTACCACAGCACTAGTTCTTCCAAGACGTGAGGTAACTGCCAAAGGTGTGCACTCGGCAAGTGCCGCTACCAAAGTTGCCGCATCTTCCTGGTCATAAGTTTTTACGTTAATGGTAAGTATTAGCGATTCTTCCTCATACGATATGCTGGTCTTATCTTTTAACTGACTTACCGAATAAGAAGAATTAAGTCCTTCTTCCTCTGCAAGACCAATTGCCATCTCATAATAATCAACCGACTGAGACAAAATGCCTGAAATAGACTTAAGCAACGCAAAAGATGTAGACAATTCAGCAGTGGTTATGTACTCGGTATTGCTTTGGTCAACGTCGCCTTTAAAAAGAGCACCGCTGGCTATAAGAACAGTTGCTTTGGCCGAGTAAACCGGTCTTGCAACAAACACACAGTACGAAAGAGCAATGGTAAACGCCAATACAGTAACAACCATTACCAACCAAATCCTTTTCATAACAATATGAAAAAGGTCTAATAATGAAAATTCCATGAAACTATCTCCTTGTCAATCATTCAATACCTGAACTCTTTATTTTCTTTACCGATTTTGATAAAAACCAGCAGTAAATTGCTTCTCCCAACTCGTGAAACACAGGGTCACCGTCGTGCGAACACAACATGGCGAAGGTTTGACCGATTCTGCGGTCAACCTCGGTACCTCTGCGGTAAGCAAGGTAATAAAACGAAAATGCACCTGAATCACCTACCGCCTTATAAAGCGGAAGTTCAATCTTTTCAAGTTCGGTATTAAATCCGTTTTTAGCGGCCTGCACAACCACCGAGCTTTCTATTTCCTTTTCGAGTGCAACCGTCGCAGCAAAAACCATGAGTATTCCGCGTTGAACAGCCATCTCGGTATTCTCGTTTTCTTCATCTTCCATAGCAAAGCGACTGATATTCTGCACAACATCATGAGCCAAAGCAATGCCTAAATCGCGAGCCTTTACAGTGTTACCTTTTGAACTTTCTCGGTCATACTCATCGGTTGGCGACGACAACTTATCACGCCGTTTAGATGAAAGCGACTTTATTGTATCGGCGCTTGCTATCTTAATATCTTCATCAAACAATAAACTAACCCCCTTAAAAGAAACTATCAGGGAATAACAAAACTAATTCCTTAAAGATTGCCTGCCTTATAATTTTTAAGTGCCTCGGCAAGCTGGTCAGGACACGACGTATTTTTGAATCCGCATTTAATACCCTGTAGTTTTGCGATAATATCGTCAATATCCATACCGGCACACAAAGCAGAAATGCCTTTTAAATTACCGTTACAACCTCCCGCAAAACCAACCGAAAGCAGTTTATTATCCTCAATATCGAGAACAATACTACGTGAGCAGGTCCCTTTAGTAGTATAAGTATATTTCATTTGTATATCCTTATCTGTCTCTGAATTTATTGCTTCTTACAGGATGGCGAAGTTTTCTTAAAGCCTTTGCCTCAATCTGACGGATACGCTCTCTTGTAACGTGGAACTCGGTGCCAACCTCTTCCAAGGTGTGGCATCTGCCGTCTTTAAGACCGAAACGAAGCCTGATAACTGCCTCTTCTCTCGGGGTTAAAGTTTTAAGTACAAGGTCAATATCCTCATTGGTTATGGTTTTAAGAGCAGCATCATCCGGTGCTAATGCATCCTCATCACGGATAAAATCCATTAGACGGCTGTCTTCCTCAGGACCTATAGGTGTTTCCATAGAAACCGGCTCCTGAGCCACACGCATGATTTCTCTTACTCTTTCAACCGACATATCCATCTTTTCAGCAATCATCTCTTCACTGGGCTCACGTCCGTTTTCGTGAAGAAGTTGACTCTGAATTTTTTTAAGGCGGTTAATGGTTTCAACCATGTGTACAGGAATTCTTATAGTTCTTGCTTGGTCAGCAATAGCACGGGTAATAGCCTGACGTATCCACCATGTAGCATAGGTTGAAAACTTAAAGCCTTTTGTGTGGTCAAATTTTTCAACCGCTTTTATAAGACCGACGTTACCCTCCTGAATCAAATCAAGAAAATGCATTCCACGTCCTACATAACGTTTTGCAATACTTACAACAAGACGTAAGTTTGCCTCTGTAAGACGATTTTTTGCATATTGACTGCCTTCGCCGATTTTCTTAGCAAGTTCAATTTCCTCATCAGGTGTAAGAAGCGGATAACGACCGATATCCTTAAGATACACCTTAACAGGGTCGTCCAACGAGATATTGTCCATAGACATAACTGTTTCTTCCAGCTTGTCCACGTCCTCAATATCGGCCATTTTAAGGTCTTCCTCAGTCGGCTCAATAAAATCAAGGTCAAGAAGAGGAGGCTCCTCCTCAAGATTTTCAAGATTATCAGGAATCTCGTCTTCAATATCAAGATAACTGTCCTTCTGCTCTGTTGCTTCTCCTTTGGTGTAACTATCATCCAAAAAATCTACAGCAGTAGCCGAATTTTCCTCTATAGCAGGCGCTTTTGCCTTGCGTTTTGAATTTGTTTTTTCTTCCATACAACTTCTCCCTTATTATCCCTATTTATATCCCAATTAAGGCTTTTTCTGTTTGCCTTTGAGTTTTTCCAGAGCCGCTGCCCACTCTTCATCAGGCAGGTCGGCGATGCCTTTTGCTTCGGCATTACGCTTTTCTTCAAAAATAACGTTTATGCTGTCGTTTACAATACGCTCTGCATTAGCATCGTCAATATTTGAAGTCAACAGGCTTGTAACAAACCCTATTTCATGCGGAGAAAATTCCTCTCCTAAGAACATAAGGTCAAACTCACGTCCCGTCCTCAAAATTTCAACCGTTCTTATAAATAGGCGTCGGTTAAAATCGGTCAGCATGTCTGACGGGTCAACCCTGTCTGTAATGTTATCAAGCAAATCCGGATGCTTAATGAGTGCCGTTATAAGCGTTTCCTCCGCCACTGCAGCCCGTTTAAACTGTTGTTTTTGAGGATTTACAGCATCCTTTTTCGGCACTTCTTTTATAATGCTATCAAGTTGTTTTTTATCGGTGTGTTTCTTTCTTGATGCGGCAATTTCTTTAATATTGCGTATTAAAACGTCCTTAGAAACACCGTATTTTTTTGAAAGTTTACCCGTAAAGACCTCAACAGCAATAGGGTCACCGACATCGGATAAAACCGAACAAGCCTTTTTAAGATACTGCCATCTGCCGTCATCGGCACTAAGGTCAACCCCTTTAGCCGCTGTTAGCAATCGGTACTCAATATCGCTTAAAGCATTACCTAAAAGATTTTCAAACCGTGCCGCACCAAACTTCTTTATGTACTCGTCAGGGTCTTTTGCACCGCTCATGCGTACAACCTTTATTTTAACCCCTGCACCTGACAGTATTTTCAAGGTGCGTTCGGTCGATTTTTCACCTGCTTCGTCAGCATCCATAGTAACAATGACTTCTTTTGTATACCTGCTGAGCAGTTTTGCTTGCTCCTCGGTAAAAGAGGTACCAAGTGCTGCTACAGTATTTTCAAAACCTGCTTGATGTAGTGCTATAACGTCCAAGTTGCCTTCGACCAGAATAATACTCTCCGAGCAGACTTTTTTAGCAAAGTTTATACCATACATATTATGGCTTTTTTTATAAACAGGAGTATCCGACGTGTTAACGTATTTACCGCCTTGCTTTTCATTGCCCGGCATGGCTCGTCCGCTAAAGGCTATAACCTTGCCGTGCACATTAATAATAGGAAAAATACATCTGTTTCTGAAACGGTCATATGTAAACTCTCTAACCTTCCCCGAAGCATCTGTTTTAGAAGATTTGGCTACCAAATCTGCCCTCTCAATAACGTACTGAGAAAAGCCTTTGCTTTTAAGGTGGTTTTCAAGAGCGTGCCAATCGTCAGGTGCAAACCCTAATCCAAAATGTTTTATGGTTTTAAGGCTTAAACCACGGCTTAAGAAATAATCCAAACCGGCTTTACCGGAAGCACTCATCATATAAGAATGGAAGAACTTGGCTGCTTCACGGTTGGCCTCGTAAATATCTCGCCTTAAATTTTCTTCCCTGTTATCACGGTCAGTTTCGGGAAGTTTTAAACCTGCTCTGTCGGCCAAACGTCTAACCGCATCTATATAATCAAGATTTTCCATCTGCATAGTAAAGGTAATAATATCTCCACCCTTACCGCAACCGAAACAATAGTATGAACCGTTTTCGGGATAAACGGTAAACGACGGGGTTTTTTCATTATGAAACGGGCAAAGACCCACCAAATTACTACCCCTGCGTTTAAGAACGATGTATGGCGACAGTACCGACTCAATATCGTTTTTATACTTTAATTCCATCAAAAAATCCTGAGGAAGAGCCACCAACATCACCCCACTTACATACTATCTATTATATATATTCGTAATATACACTAAATTTACTTTATTTTTTTCAAAAATTCTGAATTTTCCTCAGATTTCGACCGCAGAATAATCAGAACCTAATTTTTCAACCACAATATTTCCACAAAAAGTTTCAACCACATTATCACAAAGCGCTGAATAGTCTTTTTCATTTACGGCAAAAACTACCTCAACCTTATCGGTATAAATTGTGTCGTTAACGGTGCCTCCCGAAGAACTAATCACCCTTACTAACTGCTCAGCGTCCGAATAAGAACAAGAGGCTTTGCAAATGTTACAAAACTGCATTTTTACTACACCTGCATTGTCAATTGCAGCCTTTGTGGCGGCAGTATAAGCCCTTACAAGCCCACCTGTACCCAACAAAACACCGCCAAAATATCGGGTGACTACCACGCAAACGTCGGTAAGCCCCGACTTTCTAAGCACATCAAGTGTGGGCATGCCCGCGGTAGAGTGAGGTTCGCCATCATCCGAATAGCGTGTAAGACCGTTATCACGCAGTATATACGCATAAACATTATGCCTTGCGCCAAAGTTTTCTTTTTTAACTTTGTTTATATGATCAATCGCTTCTTGTTCGGTAGTAACAGGCATAACCGAGCCGATAAAACGCGAACGTTTTTCTTCATATTCACCCACACCCTGCTTTGAAACCGTAAGATAATCCTGCAAACTTCACACCTCCCGAAAATTAAGAAAGACCGCACCTGCTCGCAGCAGTTGCGGTCGCTTTTTGAAACAATTATTTTGCATCAATGCCGAAACGCTTTTTAAATCTGTCTACACGGCCGCCGGTATCGACAAGCTTCTGTCTGCCGGTAAAAAACGGATGACATTTGGAGCAGATATCCAAACGGATATCCTTCTTTGTCGAGCGAGTTTCAAACTCTGCTCCGCAAGCACACTTTACAGTAACTGTTTCATACTGAGGATGAATACCTTCTTTCATGTTGTCACCCCTCTCCTTTTCTTTCACATTAACAAAGGAATGATATCACAACTCTTTTGAAAATGCAAGCATTATTTTTAAATTTACAAAATTTTTTTAATGACCAAAAACAAGCGATATTTTGTTTTTAAATCTTTGAAACACTTCAACCGCCTTAAAACGCACTTCGTATTTTTGCGGTTCGGTCACAATTTTTTCGGTATCTTCTGAAAAACTGTTATGAGGTGTAGCGGTCGCTGTCGGCACACAAAGTGCCGGAAACATAACGCACCACCAGTTTTTCCCTTGTGCATCACCAATGTTTATTCTAAGAGCATCATAGGTACCTGCAGGAAGAGTAAAATCCTCATACTCCCTTGTTTCAAACCACGCATCACCCAAAGTAACGCTGACGGGGTAATCATATCCGTAAGAATATACCGCATTTTGGGCTGTGGTGTTAAAAAGTTCGATGTTTTCATTGGCTTTTAAATAAGCCTCATCCAACGACTCGCAACCCGAAAAAACATCTTTGGAAACAACAAGTACCGCATCCCTTACACGAAGTTTCAATTCTTGGTCACTTGCTGAATCAGAATTTGCCTTAATGTGAAGTCTTAGTACGTTATTTCTTATTTCATCGCACTTTGCATCAAAATTGACAAGTGATAAAACTGCCGTAAGTACAAACGCACACGCCACTGCTCTTATAAGTAATTCTTTGTTGAAAAATTTTATTTTGTTCATTTTAACCTCTCCCGTTTTTATTCTCACCGAGATTTTTAACAGAAGAAAGCCTTTTTAAACATTATTTTAAAATTTCCCAACCAACCTTTTTAGGTTCGCACATAAAAACTTGTGCACCAATCGCCTTTAATGAATCATACGTTGCAATTTGCCGGTCTTTGGTTTCGAATATTCCGATAACACTGGGACCCGCCCCTGAAAGACCCGAATATATAGCGCCTTTTTGATTCATTTCATTCTTTATATACAAAGCCTCGTCACTGCAAACCGTTTCAAAGCAATTATAAAAACCCTTTGAGGCTTTTTTTATGTCGCCCTCATTAAGACCTTGCAAAACAATTGAATGGTCAGGTGTTTTAAGACACTTTGTATTATCCAGTATCTTATACATCTCACCTGTTGAGCCTTTAAAACCCTTCTTTGCAATCAACATAAAGCAATCGGGTAAATCTTTAAGACTCGTCAGTTGCTCACCGATACCTTCGGCAAGCGCAGTGCCTCCGTTAAGACAAAAAGGTACGTCAGCCCCTAACGACAACGCAATTTCGTTCATCTTCCGTTCGCATAATTCTTTATCAAAATAAAAATTCAGTGCGCCCAAAACAGCAGCCGCATCGGCACTTCCGCCACCAAGACCGCCCGCAAGCGGTATTGCTTTTTCTATATTGATATCTGCAACAGCATTAATGCCCGTTACCTCAAAATAACGCTTTGCCGCCAAAAAAGCAAGGTTATTTTCACCGCATATAGTACCGTCCGAGCAGGTAAGATTAATGCCGAAACTTTGTGCTTTTGCAAGTGACAAGGTTATCGTATCACAAAGCGAAACCGACTGCATAACCGAACACAACGTGTGGTATCCATCGGCTCGTTTTCCGGTAATTCCGAGCGACAAATTAACCTTTGAATAAGCCTTAACCGTAATCATCACTATTACCTTTTTAACTCTTGCAAAAACTCACCCATACGACGGAGTGCTTCGTTAATATGTGATGTAGAATAACAATAAGATGCTCTGAAAAATCCTTCACCGCATTGACCGAAAGCCGTACCCGGAACAACCGCCACCTTTTTTTCAAAAAGCAGTCTCTCACAAAATTCCTCAGACGAAAGCCCTGTACTTTTAATGCTCGGGAAAACGTAAAAAGCACCCTTTGGCTCGAAACATTCAAGCCCTAAAGAACGGAAACCGTCAACAATCAGTCTTCTGCGCATATCATATTCATCAACCATAGCCTTTACGTCGTCTGCACCGTTTTCGAGTGCTTCAATAGCGGCATATTGCGACGTTGTCGGTGCCGACATAATAGCAAATTGATGAATTTTGGTCATTTGTCTTAAAATAGGTTCAGGTCCTACCGCATAACCCATACGCCAACCTGTCATAGAGAACGATTTTGAAAAACCGTTAACAACAACCGTTCGTTCCCTCATGCCTTCAAGCGATGCTATCGACACATGGCGGTTGCCCGTATATGTAAGTTCAGCATAAATTTCATCAGATATAACAACGATGTTCTTATCTTTTAAAACTTGGGCAATCTTTTCTAAATCGTGCTTTTCCATAATAGCACCCGTAGGATTGCCGGGATAAGGCAATATAATAGCCTTGGTTTTATCGGTAATTTTCTCTAAAAGTTGCTCAGGAGTCAACCTAAACTGGTTCTCCACATTGGTTTCAACAATAACCGGAACACCGCCAGCCAATCGGCAAATGGGTTCATAACAAACAAACGAAGGTTGAACAATAATAACCTCGTCTTTAGGAGCCACTACCGCCCTGATAGCAGCATCAATAGCCTCACTGCCACCAACCGATACAAGAATTTCATCTTCAGGGTCGTATGTTACACCTATGCTGTTTTCTACATACTTCGATATAGCGCATCTGAGTTCTTTAATACCCTTGTTTGCAGTATATCTCGTCTTGCCGTCCTGTAATGAACGTATACCTGCCTGACGGATGTGCCACGGCGTTTTGAAATCAGGCTCGCCAACACCAAGCGAAATAATACCGTCCATTTCAGCGGCAATATCAAAAAACTTTCTTATCCCCGACGGTTTTATTTCATCAACCGTAGGGTTAATGATTTTGCCGTAATCTATCACAGTAACAAAGTCTCCCTATCATCTTTATTGTCAGAGCAGAGTTCAACATCCAATTCCTTATATCGGCGAAGAATAAAGTGAGTTGCTGTACTAATTACTTCCTGCATAGGTGCCAAGCGTTTGGCAACAAACATTGCAACTTCCTGAAAAGTTTTTCCCTTTACGATAACGCAAAGGTCATATCCTCCCGACATAAGATAAACCGACTCTACTTCTTGGTATTTCATAATTCTTTCGGCAATAAGTTCAAAACCGGTATCTGCCCTGGGCTCAACCTTAAGTTCAATAATAGCCGAAACCTTGGCAGTATCAAGTTTTTCCCAATCGATTACCGCTTTATACCCACAAATAATTCCTTCCTCTTCCATCGACTTTATTTCGGTGTAAACATCAGTCTCTGAAAGGTCGGTCATAACCGCCAACTCATGAATAGTGTATCGTGCGTTTTTGCTCAGTAATTTTAAAAGTTTTACGTTCATTTTTATTCCTCCAGTAATCATTCAATAGTTATAGGTAAAGGGTGATGTTTTTGATAAATAGTGACATATTTAAACCCTGCCGCTTTTATCATATCATATGAATCTGCAATTTTATTTCCTACATTGTAAGCATTGTGTGCATCCGAACCGACGGTAACATACTCACCGCCGAGTTGTTTATAAAGTTTTAGCACCTCAAAACACGGATGCATATCAGACGTTATTCCTTTTGTAACATACCGGTCACTCGCAGTATTTATCTCAATAGCCTTACCGTTGGCTATCAAAACCTTAAAAATATGTTCCAACTGCTCTTTATGTTGCATTATATCATACTTTGCAAGTTTTTCAGCAGGAAAATAACGCAAAGGATATGTAATATGTGCCAAAACGTCAAACCCGTTCCACTCTGCCGTTTCAATTATATCGTCATAATATCTTGCCATAATAAGTGCAGGGTCGTTGCTTTCACGCGAGTAATCAAGTTCGCCTAAAAATTTTTTCTTACCCTTTATACGATGTACCGAGGCAAGAACAATATCATAGTCGTTTTGAAGAATTTTCTCGGTTAATTCAAGATTTCTAACAGGACAACCCAATTCAACACCCGTCAAAACAACAATCTGTCCATCAAACACCATACGTGCTTTTTTTGTTTCAAAAACCGACTGTCGGCAGGTCACAAAATTATTATGCATTTCGCAATCAAGTGCCTCAAAATGGTCGGTTATTGCAATAGCACGCAAATTTTTCTCAATAGCCTTTTCACATATAAGCGTAACCGAGTGCTCGGCATCGCTAGAATTATCCGAATGGATATGCATATCCACAAGATTACGAGATTCCATAACGCCCCTCTTATTTCTATACTTTTTTCTATTTTACCACTAAAAAGGCAATAATACAAGCATTTTTGGGGAAACTGTGAGAAAGAAAGGAGATTAATTATGAAAGTTGAAATCATACGCGAAGGTTGTATCGCCTGCGGACTTTGTGTATCCATTTGTCCCGATGTGTTTACCATAGCCGACGACGGTTTGGCAGAAGCCATTGAAATGCCCGAAAAACAGCACAACAGTGCTGTAAAAGAAGCGGCAGAGAGTTGCCCCGTAAACGTTATTAAAACCGAAGAGTAATCACCAGAAAGACCGACAGTAATAAGCGTCGGTCTTTCAATTTTTTAAAAATTTAAAATAGAGGGGGTTGAATTTTTTTCTTGTTATGTTATAATACAAATAGAAAATGTGTTCCATTTGGTACAGTTTTTTGGAGGTGAGTGATATAAATTGCTTTCTTTTCGACGGTTTAACTTTAAATCAAACAGAAAATATAAAAAATATGCTGGGTTTACCGGTTGAGGTGCCTAAAGGTAACGAACTTTACAAAAACGGTCAGATTTGCATACTTAAAAAAGGCTCTGCCACTATACGCCGATTATCAAGTGGCCACCCTGTTACGGTACGCACCGCAAAATGCGGAGAAGTTTTTGGAGTTGCCTCGGTTTTCGGCGAATGTGAACAAAGCCTCAGCAGTATAATCGCAAATGACACCTGTACTGTTTATTACCTCAATGAAGAACTGTTGAAAAAACTAATATCAGACTATCCCATAATAGGTATTAATTACATATCATTTCTTACCGACCGAATACGGTTTCTTAATAAAAGAATCGACACTTTTTCGGCAGATAACACCGAAAGCCGAGTTTATGAATTCTTTTTATCTCAAGCCGACAATAACGGTAAGGTGGTTCTTAATTTTGGCATGGCTGAACTATCCCGAAGGCTCAACATCGGTCGAACAAGCCTTTACAGAAGCATTGAAACATTGGAAAAAAGCGGTTTAATCACCCGCAATAAAAATACTGTTGAAATTTTAAAAGGAGAAAAATTATGAAAAAATCACTTGCTTTAATCTCACTCGTTTTGTGCCTTGTTTTGGCACTTTCTCTTACCGCATGCGGTGAAAAAAACGAATCGGCACCCGACAATCAAGAATACACCGCCGTTAATATGACTGTAGCATGCATGACCGGTCCCACCGGCATGGGAATGGCAAAACTTATGGCTGACAGCGATGCCGACGCAACCGCCAACAACTACACATTTGAAGTACAGGCAGCCGCAACCGAGATTACCCCTAAATTTATAAAGGGTGAAATCAACATAGCATCGGTTCCCACCAATGTTGCCGCTACGCTTTATAACAAAACAAACGGCAAAGTAAGAATTCTTGCCGTAAACACCTACGGCGTATTGTCGATTCTCGAAAAAGGCAACAGCATAACCTCTATCGAGGACCTCAAAGGTAAAACCGTTTATTCAACCGGCAAAGGGCAAAATCCTGAGTATATCATCAAATATATTTTGACCGAAAACGGAATTGACCCTGAAAAAGACCTCACTTTAAACTTTGTTTCTTCTGACGATTTAAAAGCAAAACTCATTAGCGGCGAAGCCGAGGTTGCCATGGCACCCGAACCGCTTGCAACCGCCGTTATGGTACAAAATAAAAATTTAAACAGAGTTTTAAGCATAAATGACGAATGGTCAAAGGTATCCGACAATCAACTTATGATGGGTTGCGTTATTGCACTTGATTCTTACGTTGAGCAAAACAAAGATGCCGTTGAAAAGTTCCTTGAAGAATACTCCGCTTCAATCAAATTTGCCGCCGAAAACAACGATGCAGTCGCAGAATACTGTGCACAGTACGGCATTTCGCCCTCTGCTGCCATTGCCAAAAAATCACTTCCCACCTGCAATCTTTGTTATGTAACCGGCAGCCAGATGAAACAGGCAGTAAGTGCCTACTTCTCGGTGCTTTTTGCAGCCGACCCCACTTCTATCGGAGGAGCGATGCCCCTTGATAATTTCTACTACAAAGCCGATTAAAATTTTAAAGAAAACAATAATAAGTATATTAGTAGCAGCCTTCTGGATATTTATCTGGGAGGCTACTTCCCGAATTGTCAGTCGCGACAATGAACTTATGCTTTTAATACTGCCAAGCCCTTTTACAGTGTTTGACAGATGGCTTGCTATCGCCTTTACCAAACCCTATCTTACCGCCGTAGGCTCCAGTCTTGTGCGCATAATTTCAGGATTTTTGTTAGGTGTACTAGCAGGAATATTCCTTGGTATTACCACCCATTGTATAAAAACTGCCGACATCATTTTTTCACCCATAATAAAAATGATTCGTGCTATCCCCGTCGTTGCAATATCAATTTTACTTTTCTTGTTCTTTGAGAGCGACACTTTACCTGTTTGCATTGTTTGTCTTATGGTTATGCCCGTAATTTGGCAAACTGTTTACGATGGGTTAAATACTCCCGATAAAAAACTTATGGAAATGGCCAAAGTTTTCGAACTTGGCACTATAAAGACCTTTTTTTACATAAAAGTACCCGGTATATCTTACGCATTGATATCATCATCTGTAAACGCATTGGGACTTGCTTGGAAATCGGGAATTGCCGCTGAAGTGATTTCCCTGCCAAAAAAATCGTTAGGTACTGCCCTTTGGCAAAGCAAAGGCAGTATTGAGTTTGCCGAGGTTTATGCCGTAACACTTACGGTAGTAATTTTAAGTATCGTAATTGAGTTTTTATTAAAATCACTTATCGGTGCAATGCTTAAAAAGGCAGGTGACGTAAAATGATAAAACTTGAAAATGTAAGTTTTTCATACGGTGACCTGCAAATATTAAAGAATTTCAACCTTACTGTCGAAAACGGTGAATGTGTAAACCTTAAAGCACCGTCCGGTGGAGGAAAAACCACCGTTTTCAGACTCATAGCAGGTCTCGAAACGCCTCAAAACGGCGAAATAATAGCGCCGAAAAAACTGTCTGTAGTATTTCAGGAAAACCGCCTTATCGGTAAACTCAGTCTTAAACGTAATGTCACCCTTGCCTTACCGAATAACAATCACCAAAAAGCAATTGAACTTTTAACCGAAGTAGGGCTCGGCGATTTTTTAAATACCCCAGTTAACCGTCTTAGCGGCGGTATGAAACGCCGTGCAGCAATTGTTCGAGCCGTTGCATTTTGCGGTGACGCTCTGCTTTTAGACGAGCCGTTTAACGGTATTGACAGCGATATGAAAATAATAGTCGCCAACATAATAAAACGTGAGGTATTAAATAAAAACATTCCAGTAATCATCTCGACCCATATAGAAGAAGACGCACTGTTATTAAACGCAAAAACGGTTCATTTAAAATAAACTTTTCCTTCAACTTACAAAAAGACCGTTACTTTCGTTATGAAAGTAACGGTCTTTTTTTGGTGGAGACGAAGAGGATTGAACTCTCGACCTTACGGATGCGAACCGTACGCTCTCCCAGCTGAGCTACGCCCCCAAGAGCGTGTATAACACGCTTTTTTTAATTTATTTTTTCTTTTTACTATCTCTAAACGGCATTTTGCGTTTAACCTTTATGCCCGACCACATAGCAATAATTGCCTGAGCAGGAATACCAATAAAAAACAATGTCCAAACATTGATTGAAAAAGCATGAAACGTCAAAACAACCGATGCCAAAACTGTCCACATAAGAATAGTGATAATAAGAAAATTTCTACGTCTGTTAAACCAAATAGAATTAAACACCAACCACACAACCACCGAAACCGGAACAGCATAAACAAACGATAATATAGCAAGTTTGCCAAAGCTTGTAACAAGGTCAGCATTAATATAAGCCACCGTGGCAATAAACCATACAAGCAAAATGCTGATTCCCGTTATGAGTGAACGGTTACGCACCTTGCGGCGGCTTGCCTTTTTCCTCAAAACATTAGGGTCGTCATGTTCCTCGGTTATAAGATAATCTATCGTAACACCGAACATATCCGCTATTGCTTTTAAAACAGCAACATCAGGCACCGACTCTGCCCTCTCCCACTTTGAAACTGCCTTATCGGAGTAATTCAGTTTTTGAGCCAAGTCAGCCTGAGTCATATTTTTGGTTTTACGCAGTTCAGACAGATTATGCGCTATTGCTTTTCTTATTTTCTCCAAAACGGCACCTCCAAATCTTATTTTGTTCATTATAGCACAACTCTACAGTAAATTCAAGACCGTATTTTTGCTCTCTACCGGCAGTAGATTTGTCGAATTTCGCCTCTACCGCACGGTAGAATTGCTGTTTACAGCGTTTTTACAACAGTTTAGTGACTAAACCCGCCATCTGTTGTAGTATAATACTATCAAAGGATTTTCGGAGGAAATTATGAGCAATTTTATTATTTTTACTGATTCAGCTTGCGATATCAAGCCGGAGATACTTAACTCTTGGGGTGTTAAATTTGCAAAACTCAGTTTTACGTTTGACACCGATGGAATCATACTTACCGATGACTTTATTGAGTCCAAGACGTTTTATAACCGCATGCGTGACGGTGAGGTTGCAAAAACCTCGGCAGTTAATATTGAATCATTCAAAGACGTTTTCAAACCCGAAATTGAAAACGGCAACGACATATTATATATAGGTTTCTCATCGGGACTCAGCACCACATTTAACTCAGGCCGTATAGCATTAGAAGAATTATCTGCAGAGTACCCCGACCGCAAACTCATTGCCGTCGACTCACTTTCGGCATCGGCAGGTCAAGGTCTTCTTGTTAAACTTGCCGTAGACCAGAAAACGGCAGGTAAAAACATCACAGAGGTAGCAGAGTTTGTAGAAAATAACCGTCTTAACCTTTGCCATTGGTTCACGGTTGACGACCTTGTCTACTTAAAACGCGGTGGCAGAGTAAGTCCTGCTGTGGCTTTTGTCGGCGGTCTTTTAGGAATAAAACCCATAATGCACGTGGATAACGAAGGTCATCTTATAAAGGTAGGAACAGTAAGAGGTCGCAAGGCGGCAATCAAAGCCATTGCCGATAAATTTAGCGAGACCGCACTTGACACACAAGGCAAAACGTTCATCTCTCATGGTGATTGCATTGAGGATGCAAACGAAATAGCCAAAATTATAAAAGCCGAACACGGCATAGATGTAGAGATTATTACCGACGTCGGTGCGGTAATTGGCTCACATTCAGGCCCCGGCACCTTGGCATTTTTCTTCTTAGGAAAGGAAAGATGATTTTGGAACGAACCAAACTCTGTGACCGCAAACTCCCCTCCTATACACGCGGTGAAGAACTTTTTAATATGATTTCTCACATCGTAGGAGGCGGACTCGGTGTAATCGCCCTTACACTTTGCGTTATCGTATCTGCACTACATCACAACCCTTGGGCTGTGGTTGGAAGCGCAATATACGGAGCATCACTTATAACGCTTTATTCGATGTCCAGTATCTATCACGGACTAAAACACGAACTGGCTAAGAAGGTTATGCAGGTGCTCGACCACTGTACAATATACTTCCTTATTGCCGGCACCTATACTCCTATTTTGCTTTGCTCAATAAGGTCATACTCACCCGTCACTGCTTGGGTACTTTTTGGTGTTGTTTGGGGACTTACAGCGCTTGCCACAACCCTTACCGCCATCGACCTTAAAAAGTATTCGGCATTTTCCATGGTTTGTTATATCGGCATGGGATGGTGCATCGTGTTTGCAGGGAAAATTGCATTAGCCGCAATTCCGTTTTCAGGACTTATGTATCTGCTCGCAGGCGGTATCTCCTATACCATCGGAGCAGTCCTTTACGGAGTTGGACGTAAACATAAATTTATGCATTCCATCTTCCATTTATTTGTCGTTTTAGGAAGCCTGTTGCAATTTATCTGCATACTATTCTTTGTTATATAGTCATAATAAGAGATAATAAAAACTCCCTTTCGGGAGTTTTTATTATCTCTTAAATTTTGTAAAAACAGAGGTTGCCCTATGCTTTAAGCAATAAATACCTTTGCAAAAGATTTTAGTTAAAACTACACTTTTAAGTTTTGCAACCACAAGACAAATTTTATCAGTTTTGGTTGTTACTTTTGCATTTTTTAAGCAATCTTTAAAAGTATCATCGAAAATAATATCTTTTATTACGCGTGAGCGTTCTCGGCCGGTCATTTCCTCGACACCGTAGGTACCCGAAATAAAAGAATACATATTTCTTATATGATACAGATAACAATAGCCCTTTAAGTCATCGTCGGCATCACTGCAAAATTCAAGCAACAAACGATATCGGGCGGTTAAAAACTGTGCTTTTTTAGGCTCAAATTTTCTTGTTATACCTGCTTTGGGATACTGAATATAATGGTAAAAACACCTGTTTAAAACTGTCAGCCGAGGAGTTATTTCCAAAAACTTAAGATTAAATTCCGTGTCTTCAAAAATTTCACCCTCAGGAAATTTTAATGCGTTTTCGACAATCACGCTTCGCTTAAATAACTTATTGCACATGGCGTCGATAAGGTATTTTGATTTAAGTTCAAAAAACTTATGATAAATTTCCTGCTTAGTTGTGAAAACAGCATCATCTGCCGTAACCTCTACCCTATTTATACCTTTTTTTGTTACTGTTTCGTGAAAATAACCGGTCAGCAGCATATCAGAGCCACTTTTGATAATAGCATTATACATCGCATCAAAAGCACCATCGTCGATATAATCATCGGCATCGCAAAAGGTTATAAAATCACCTGTTGCCGCCTCTATACCTATATTTCGTGCTCTTGCAACTCCGCCGTTTTTGGTGTCTATTACCTTAACACGGTTATCATCCTTTGAAATTTTTGTCGCTTCGGTAAGCGTAGTATCGACCGAACCATCATTAACAATAATAAGTTCTAAATCACGAAAAGACTGTGACAATACCGACAGTGCCGCTTTTTTAAGCGTGTTGGCGGCATTATAAGCACAAATTATTACACTTAAAACAGGCATATCAATATTTTATCTTGCCTTCGGCAACATTCTTAAGATGCACACCATAAGGCGATTTTCCGTATTTTGATGCCGAGGCGATAAGTTTTTCTCTATCAATCCAACCGTTGCGATAAGCAATCTCCTCAATAGCAGAAATTTTAACCGACTGCCTTGTTTCAATAACCCTGACAAACTCGGTAGCCTCACTCAAAGCATCAACCGTTCCGGTATCAAGCCATGCAAACCCCCGACCCAAAGTCTCAACATTTAAAGTACCTTCTTCTAAGTACATACGGTTAAGGTCGGTTATCTCCAACTCACCTCTTGCCGAAGGTTTGACCTTTTTTGCCAACTCAACGACACGATTATCATAGAAATAAAGACCTGTTACACAATAGTTTGACTTCGGCTTCTGAGGTTTTTCCTCAATAGAAATTGCCTTGCCGTTCTCGTCAAACTCAACTATACCGAAACGCTCGGGGTCGTTGACGTAGTAACCGAAAACAGTAGCACCCTTTTCGCGTGAAGCAGCCTGTTTAAGCAGATTGCAAAAACCGTTACCGTAGAAGATATTGTCACCCAAAACCATAGCACAACTATCCCCTGCAATAAACTCCTCACCAATAAGAAAAGCCTGTGCCAAACCATCCGGAGAGGGTTGAACCTTATATGAAAGATTTATTCCGTAATCCGAGCCATCACCCAAAAGACGTTCGAAATTAGGTAAATCTTTAGGAGTTGAAATAATAAGTATATCCTTAATACCTGCAAGCATCAGAGTTGATAAAGGATAATATATCATTGGCTTATCATAAACGGGTAACAACTGCTTAGATGTTACCATAGTAAGCGGATAAAGTCTTGTACCCGAACCGCCTGCAAGAATAATTCCTTTCATAAAACATACCTCTTTTCTATTTTTGTATGTAACAAACACACTTAATTATAGCATCATAATATTATTTTTTCAAGAAATGATTGGTTGAAAATGAAAAATACACAAAATACTGACAAAATATGTCATAAACTATTGTAATTAAAAAAAGAATGTGATATATTTATAATATAAAATATACTTGGAGGTATTAATAATGGATATGTTAAAAAAGTTTTGGCCCACACCTTTTAAAATTAAGGAGAAAGACGTAGTATCACTTGTTGTTCAGTTGGTAATTTTCCTCGTTGTTATGGCTGTCTTTGGTGTACTTATTGGCATCTTGGCTAAAATCCCCGTTCTTGGTATTATTTTTGGTCTCATCGGGTCGTTAGCCGAAATTTACTCACTTGTGGGCATTATCCTTAGTGTACTTATTTTCCTTGGAATTGTAAAATAATAAGAAACTTTAAACCACCGTGGGCGTTTGCCCACGGTGGTTTTTTTATTTTACAATATAACTATCAAGTTCAGATAACATTTTTTCTGTAAATTCGGTGGTATATGCCTTTTTTATAACAACATCTGTTAACGGCTTATCATCTTCGTCGGTATCAACATTTACGATTTTGTCAACAATATCCATTCCTATCACAACCTGACCAAATACAGTATGGCCTCTATTAACCTTCCATGCACCGTCAAGCGAAATGTTTCCGCCGTATTTTTCATAAAATTCCCAAACTTTTTCTGGAACTTTTCGATGGTCAAACATATTATCAGCGATATACTCATAAATAAAAACCGATATAAACTCCTCAACAGTTGAATATTCCTGTTTCAGCGTTGCATCATTTTTATACATATCAGTAAGGTAACTAATATTTTCTTCATTAGCTATCATCTGGTCAAAGTATTCCGATATATCAAAAGTATTTTCAGCGCGTGAAAAAGTCTTTTTCTGATTAATAAAGAACTGACTGCCGTTAGTATCAGCACCCGAATTAGCCATTGCGAGAGAACCGCGAATGTTTAAAAGATTGGCATTGAATTCATCTTCAAAACTTTCTTCCCAAATGCTTTCTCCGCCACGGCCTGTGCCTTCGGGGTCACCGCCTTGAATCATAAAATCATTGATTACACGGTGGAAAATAAGCCCGTTATAATAGCCGTTATCAGCATGAGTCATGAAATTTTCTACCGCCTTAGGAGCACTTTCGGGAAACATTCTTATAACAATTTTACCCATTGATGTTTCGAGCACAACCACTTTTTCACCAACTGATGGTGCATTAAGTTGAAATCCAACCTCGTCAGCAGTACGCGAAGTTGCTTGCGTAGCATCAGGCAACACAATTTTCTTTTTTGAATTATCGGTTGAACCTGTTTCAGAAGAACCACAAGAACAAAGCGTTAACACCGTTGCCAAAACCATTAAAAAAGATAATATTCTTTTCATAATTAAACCTCTTTTATATCAATCGACAAAATGGTAACATCCTCTAAAGGACGGTCAGAACTGTTGGTTTCTACGCTTGCGATTGCCTTTACAACGTCCATTCCCTCAAAGACCTGACCAAAAACACTATGTTTGAAATCGAGCCAAGGTGTTCCACCGACCTTTGCATATGCCTCTTGGCATGATACGGGAAAACTATCCTCTAACTGTTTCATTTGTCCAAGCAAACCTTCAGGGCATTCACTTGCCTCAACAATAAAAAACTGACTACCGTTAGTATTAGGACCGGCGTTAGCCATTGAAAGAGCACCGCAAAGATTATGAAGGTCTACATCAAATTCATCGGAAAAATTACGACCCCAAATGCTTTCTCCACCGCAACCTGTAGCAGTGGGGTCACCGCCTTGAATCATAAAATCCTTAATCACGCGGTGAAAAACAATGCCGTTATAATACCCATTCTTAGCGTGTGTAACAAAATTTTCAACCGTCTTAGGCACCTTATCACTAAAAAGTCGAATTGAGATATCACCCATTGATGTATGCATAATTGCTACCGTCTCACCGGACTGCGGTTTATCTAACTGATTAAAACTCATATTTTTTCTCCTTACCTGCCGCAATTTACTTTGATACGGCTTATGTTTATTTTACAACAAACACTTTAAAAAAACAACAGAAAATTATAAACAAAAAAAGCCGAAGTGTTAACACTTCGGCTTTTAGCTATGACTTATTAGTATATATAGAGTTTTTGTCCTGCTTTTTGATAAACATGAACATACTCAATAATATATGCATTAGTATTGTTCCAATCTTCAGGATTATCAGTAATTTTCTTCAAGGGGTTACTGGTAAATCCGGTTGCCATACTAAGTTTCAAGAATGCGGGAGTGCTATATGCAGCTCTAAATGCGGGTGTTTTGGTTGTATCCTGATATCCGTAAATCTCACCATCACAGTAGAACTGAGCCTCGCCTTCCTTCCACTCGAAACCAAAGGTGTGGAAATCCATATAGAAACCGCGACCGGTCTTTGCATAATGTGTGGTTCCCTTATGCTCGGTAGTTCCACCAAACTCCTGTTTACAATAGTCAGACGGCCAAGCAAAAATGTTACCCTTTACATAAGTGCCTTCACCGTAACATTCTTCAACGTTGGTTTCTTGATAGTAAAGTCCACTTACATCGTTTTGGCTATTTGCCCACAAAGCAGTCCAGAAACCTTCACCCTTCGGATGAAGTGAACTAAGCTCAAGATATCCGTACAAGAATTTCATAGAACGGGGAGTCCAAAGCATGCCACCGTAATAGTTATGAGCATCCTGCAAAGCAAGGATATAAAGTTTATCGTCTTTAACAAAAGTACTCTTTTCGGTTGAACGATGAGTTGCCTTTCCGTTAAGACCCTTTGCGCCGCCAATAGTTGCGTCTTTGTAGTCAACTTCCCACTTGCTGGTATCAATTTTTGCTTTGTCAAAATCGTCGTTCCAAGTGAGTTTATAATTATCAACGTTGCTGTAGTTGGCTTCAACTGCTTTGTATGAACCAACAATGCTGGAGCCATCGGTAAAATCAGCACTGCCTGCTGCCAAAAGTTTTCCAAATTCAGCAACAGCCATTGCAGTGGCTTTGGGGCTTCCGCCGTTAAGATAAACCTTTTTGCCAACAAAACGAATCTCGTATTTATCGGCATCGGTTATCTGGTTAACGCCGTCACGCATACAGTTGTCAACAATAATTTCAGTATCCGAAACGGTTGTCTGCACCTTTTCAACTTCACCGTCACCAACTGTAAAATCAGTAGTAGTATCAACAGCAAAACCTGTAGCGGTCACAAACGAATCAACAAGACGGTCGATTTCGATTTTGGTAACGTAAGACATATTATAACGAGGATATACAATGGTATAAAGACCAAGATTGGTCTCGCCGCCGATTGTTATTACATTATAACTGCCTTCGTCAACATATGTATAATTAATACCGCCTTCAACAACCGAACCGGTAAGATAATTATCCATAAAATATGTTACAGCAGATTCCAACGCAGCCTTAGACATGCCCATAATAACAATTTTGTTGCCAATACTGCAGATAGTATAACTTGCCGCTTTGCTGTTGTTGTCAACAAGTTGCTGCTTTACCTGTGCGGATTCAGGACGGTTGGTTTCACCAACAAGTATTTCAAAACCGCCTTCATCAGCAACTTCATCGCTGGTGTTTTTGGGATTTGCACTGAAAACCTCTTTGTACTTCTTAAACACCTTTGCTGCTACCGCAGTTTCGCCCATAGTACCATTCTCAGGTCTGACGATGTTATAGGTAGCAATTCCGTCAGCATCTACAAAACTGATGTCTGCAGTGTTGATTTCCAACTCATTTGATGAATTATTGTCTGCATTATTTTTTTTGCAGGCGCTGAACAGTGTAAGTAACATTACCGTCAGCATCATCAATGCCAATACTTTTTTAATCATATTTTTTCCTCCGTTAGTATATTGCGGGAATCACTCTCACGCACGAGAGCATAAACCTCTACGTAATTTAGTATACGGATTTTTCCATTCTCAAGATATGACTTTATGGAGATTTGTACTTTTTGGAAATTAACTATTGGAATTTTTTTCTCTTTGTTATATAATAATGAAAAAGGAGAGTTTTTTATGAGCAATACGCATCAATTCAAAGGCAAATGGATAAGCCTTGACAGCGAATGTCAATACACTGTGTTCCGTAAATTATTTAATATTGACGATTTTTATACCGCCGAAATTTTTATTGCATCAAATCAATTTTATAAACTGTTTATAAACGGTTTGCCTGTGTGCACCAATAAAAGCGACGACGGTTTTGACCGCATAAATATTTCCGATTATCTAATGCCGGGTGAAAATTTGATGGCAGTGCTTGTTTTTTGTGAAAACAACCGCCCCCGCTTGATTTTCGACCTTGATATTGACAATAATGTGACCGCTTTTAGTGACAATACTACTCTGTGTGCACAACACAAAGGACTCTCTACGTTATACTCTGCCAACAGCAATTTCTGGCTTGAAAATTATGACAGTAATTGTTGTGAAATTGAGTTTGAATACCCTGACTTTGATGACAGCGGTTGGGAAAATGCTGTGGCTTTAAGTAAGTTAAGTTCTAATTTAACACAAAGTGCCTTCCCTACTATTGAAACCAATCCGATAAAGCCAAAATCAATAAACAAAGTAGCCAACGAAACAACTGTGGATTTTGGCAATGATTATATAGGACAACTTTACATTGAAGCACAAGGCAAAACTGATGACGTAATAACAATTTGCTACGGACAAGACCTTATTGAAAAATGGACACTTTCAGGCGGGTTTGATGTTTTTAGCCCGCTACTCTTTAAAAAAATACGTAATGTTAAAATAACCGCACCTGAAAACGTAAAAATAGAGAACGACAGCATAACACTTATAGCACAAAAATAAGTAAAATCTCGCCAAGTGCAAGTCATTTGGCGAGATTTTTTATTTTTTTAGATTTTGCGTATCAAAGTCCGTTTTTTGGTACACTTCTTAGGATATTATATGAATGTAAGGTAAAAAGGTCAATGAAACCTATTGACAAAATGCCTTGCAGATGCTAAAATAAAGATGCCGAACAAATGTTCGGAAGGAGGATGTTTTATGTTTTTCATTATAACAATGTTGGAATTTGGTGTTGCGGGATTTATTATCTGGGGCCTTTTTAACGAAGATAAATTAGTTGCGTTTGAAGACAGAATTTTCGCTAAAATCAAAAAAAGTATCCGTCGCCGAAAAGCAAACGTATACCATCGCAAATCACATATAACCGAAAACAAATACTGTGCTTGACTTTATTAAAACAGACCGACGTCTTTCGCCCACGCCCCATAAGGCGTGGGCGTTATAAGACATCGGTCTGTTTTATTGTATTATTAATAAGAACTTCAACTTCTTTAATATCCATATTCAAAACGTACGAAAACTCATCATTAATAAGCCTTGTAGCCTCCCTCAAAAAACGCTCATCGGCAATATGAAGACGTTTGCCTTTCTCAGAAAGTTGTTTTTGTCGGTTCAATAATGTTTTAATCATACACAAATATTCCATTCGGTCGCCCGATGAAACAATTTTATTAAAAGCATCTTTTCTCTCGGCGTCGTTTTCAATCCAAGTGTCACTATAAGTAGCAAGATTTGCTATCATCTCTTTTGTCTGCAATACTGTAAGAACAGGACGTACTTTTAAAAGTAAACCATCGTTATCGGCAGGCACAAACACGGTTGAAGTGGCTTGTGCCATAGGTTTTAATACATAATATTTCCTTTTTACCTTTCCTATTTTTTTATCTTCAATTCTTTCTACTGTGCAAACGCCGGTGGTCCCATACATAACAGTATCGTTAAGATTAAGCATTTCCTACCTCACTTTCTTCTAATTTAAAACATAAACTAACACATAAATTATAACATTTAAAGTGAAAAAGTATAATTCGCATGATTTATAAAATTTTACAAAAAATTTTTTATTTCTGTCTTTTTACATTTTACTCCTTTTTTTGCTAATTTTCAACAATTATTGCAAAAAAATTGAAAATTATGGTTAACAATTAATTGTTAACAAATTTAAAACAATTTATACATTTTGGCAAAAAAAGTGCTCGGTGGACACCACCGAGCACTTTTTTATATACTAATTACTCCAAGCACGTCTAATACAGATGAAACAAGAATTATTACAATACAGACCGGCGCGACATAACGCACAAGCACAGAATAAACTTTTTTCATCGCAAACTTGTTGCCATTTAATTCAACTTCTTCGATTATTGCTTTAGGTTTGAGCACATAACCGACAAAGATACAGGTTAGCAATGCAACAATCGGCATGATTATATTATTGCTGATAAAATCGAAGAAATCGAGTACCTGCAAGCCCATAATCTTTACAGTATCCCATGCACTGTATCCGAGCGACGATGGAATTCCGAGTAATATACATATAATAAACACTATAATACAGGACGGGATTCGCTTTATTTTAAGTTTATCGCTGAAAATTGAAACAATAGTTTCCATAAGCGATATTGACGAGGTAAGTGCTGCAAACAACACCATTACAAAGAACACCGCACCAATTATAGTGCCACCCGGCATTGAATCGAAAAGCTTAGGGAGCGTAATAAACATAAGACCGGGGCCTTTGCCCAAAGCCGACTCATCACCGCCGGAAAAAGCAAATACTGCAGGAATTATCATAAGACCTGCCAAGAAAGCAACGCCCGTATCAAACCACTCTATTTGATGTACCGATTTTTCAATACTTATTTCCTTTTTCATATAAGAGCCGTAGGTTATCATAATGCCCATGGCCAATGACATTGAATAAAAAAGTTGTCCTAATGCTGCTACAACCGTCATCATTGAGAACTTGGAAAAATCAGGCGTAATATAATAAACAACGCCGTCGAGTGCACCGTCCATCGTACAAATTGTGTAGATGCAAATAAACAAAATCAAAATTATAAGTAAAGGCATCATAATTTTGCTAACCTTTTCAATGCCTTTTTCAACGCCTAACAAAACAACTATAGCCGTAACAGCCATAAATACAAAGAACCAAAAAATAGGTTCTTTGACGGTGCCGATATAATTACTGAAATATTCATCACCCGCCATAGCCGTTGCATTGTTGGTTGCAAATCCGTAAAGATACTTGGTTACCCAACCGCCAATGACCGAATAATAAGGCAGAATTATAATAGGCACCAAAGCCGCAAGATACCCTAAAAACGAAAACTTTTTGTTTAATTTACTATAAGCCTCAACCGCACTCAACTGAGTTTTTCGACCGATTGCAATTTCGGTTACCATAAGAGCAAAACCAAACGTAAGCGCAAGTAAAATATAGACAAACAGGAAAATTCCTCCGCCATATTTAGCAGCCAAATACGGAAATCTCCAAATATTTCCTAACCCTACTGCCGAACCTGCGGCGGCAAGCACAAAACCAATTTTGCCCGAAAAAGAACTTCTTTTTTCACCCATTTTAAAACCTCAAATCATTTTAACAACTCAGCCTTACAGTATTCATCTTCGGCTGATATTATTTTAACCTCTAAAATGTCACCCTCGTTTATCTTATCTGAGTCAACATAAACCTTTGTGTAATTTTCGGTGTACCCTGTCCAAAACTTGCCTTCGTGCGATTCAAACAGAACCTTTTGAACAACACCTACTTGAGACTGCAAAAATTCACTTTCAGCACGTTTACAAATCTCTGCCATTTTAATCGCCCTTTGTTGCCTTACGTTCGTTGGCACTTTACCATCACGCTTGGCAGCAACTGTTCCCTCACGCTCAGAATACACGAAAACGTGAGAGCGAGCAAACCCTATTTCTGTCACAAAATCGCAAGACTTTTTAAAATCCTCATCAGTCTCACCCACAAAACCAACCATAATATCGGTAGTTATTGATGCGTTGTTAAACACCGAGCGAATACGTCCCACAAGCGATTTAAAGAACATTGTATCATACTTGCGGTTCATATTTGAAAGCGTTTTATCACAACCTGATTGAAGAGACAAATGAAACTGGGGACAAAATTTTTCGCATTTCGATAATCTTTCAAGCGATTCGTCGCTCATCATATCACACTCAAGTGAGCCCAATCGGACACGCTGAATTTTTTCACACGAAGCAACCGCTTCGACAGCATCACATAGTTCATCACCCGTGTCCTGCCCGAAAGCCGAAAGATTAATGCCCACCAGCACAATTTCCTTATAACCTGCATCGGCTAACCTTTGCGCCTCTATTTTTATAGAATCAAGTCCTCGCGAACGCACCCGTCCTCTTGCATAAGGTATGATACAATAAGAACAAAAACGGTTACAACCGTCCTCTATTTTCATATACGCTCTTGTATGTTCGGCAAACTCACAAATCTCTAAACCGAGATACTTTTCGTTGTTCTCATGGGGTAGAACCCGAACAATCCTCTTGCGTGTAGCCAAATATTCCTCACACAAACGTGGTATCTGGTCGGTCTCAGTATTACCGACAACAATGTCCGCCTCAAGCAAATTACCGGTTTCTTGCGGAAAAGCCTGCACCATACAACCCGTTAACACAATTACTGCATCAGGGTTTGATTTGCGCATTTTTCGGACCATCTGCCGTGTTTTTCGACTGCTTTCTGCCGTAACAGTACAAGAATTAACAATAATTATGTCAGTACAACTTACAGGCGGTAGGACGCTGTAGCCCTTTTGGGCAAAAGCATCACATACCGCCTGCGATTCATACTGATTAACCTTGCAACCCAAGGTAACCGTAGAAACTGTCATTCTTTTTCCTCAACAGTTTACAGTGTTACCTTAGAGAGCCATTCTCCGGCAGAAACTTCGCCTTCTTCACCGAGAGCTACATTTTCTGCTTGTTGCAATGCTTCCTCATAAAGCTCGGGTTTTTGATACTTTTTCATAACCTTTCTCCTCTTTATCTATTTTGATATTTTACGTAAACCGAATCCCAACTTTCCGATTTGACTTCGGAATAAGCATATTCACTAACGCCATTATTATTGTACTTTGCATAAGTGACAACCGAGAACTGAACACCGGTCATATCAACAGAGCCTTCTTTATTAGTAAGGTCCTTAATAATAACCTGATAATCAGTATAGTCATCAAACTTATCATAGGCAGTATTGGTATTGCCGTCGAAAACAACAACCTTCACAGCATTAGCGCAATTGATTTTTCCATCGGATTTAAATGTTAAAGTATCCAAACTGTAAACAAGTTGTGTAGGTACAATAATAAATCCAACTTCAGAAATTCTGTTGTCGTTACGTACGCGTCCTCTGAAACGAAGACCTGCGGAAACATAGTTTGCTCCATTCTTTTCAAGGCGAATACTATTTGCAACGGTACCAACTGCAATCTGACTGTCAGGTATAAACTCAGCGCTTATAACCATACTGTCAGGGCTGGTTCCTTTAATGTTTGTGAACGAATATGTTTCGTTACCGTATGCGGCTCCTCTATAATTAAATACATTTTGAACGTAATTACGAGCGTCGGTGATAACCTTTATATGGTCAGCATTATTATAATCATAACTACCACCGTTAGCAGTTGTATCAAAGAAGTTGTATTTGTAATTAACCTTAACGCTACCGGGTTTTAATACGTAACCGTTAGCGGGAATTGCCGTAATGGTTCCGTTAGCATAATCAACCTTCAACTCTCCGTTGCCTGTAACATTTGTAAGGTTCGGTGAATAAGAAAGCGCCTCAATCTTAATGTCTTTAATATAAAGGCATCCATTAGAAACTTCTAAGAAGAGTACGTCTTTATAATTTGTTACCATACCACTCGAACCGGTAGTACCGTTATTAGCGATATTAAACAAACCATCACAGGTGTATGTTTGAGAAATTTCAACATAACCGTTAGTTACTGATGTTGTCTCATAGAACAAGTCATTTGCGTAAGTTCTGCCGCCGGTAACATGCGTAATACCAAAATTATCAAGAGCACAACGTCCAACACCTATATGTGCAATACCCTTTTGAAGAGCCGTTACCTTAACCTTCATGGTTATCTTATAGGTGACTCCCTGACGAAGTCTATAATACTTATTATTTGTGCCGTCATAAGAACCAATGTTAACCTTATATGCAGACGGGTCATTGGCTGTTTGGTCAGCCTTCAATTCATAATTTCCATCTCCGTCTTCGTCATAAAGCGAGAAGCCTTTACTTACAGTAGAGGTCGATGAATCATAAGGTGTTGTGGTAAGGTTGTTCTGGAATGTTGTATTAGAAGGAGTACCAAAAGTATACTCAGTAGTCGATTCAACCCAAACAGGATAATATGCCGAACTTCTATCTGCTATAGCAACCGTCTTAGGCGCAACATCATCACTTAAGTTACTACTGTAGTTACCAAGAGTTCCGTTAACATATCCCTGACTCTTTGACCAACCTGCAAAGACGTATCCCGATTTTGTGAGTGTGGGGAGTTTTACCTGTTCGCCCTGTGCTACAATATAAGTGCTCTTTTCAACACTTACATCAGAATTAAGAGAAACTACACCAACTTTTACAGAAGAATCGTCCTTTTCAGTAATAACAATATTATCGAAATAAACAATACAGTTGGACTTTGTGGAATCTATTCTTGCTTTATAGGTATAAGCAAATAATATATACGGATAACTTGCAACATCAGAAGAACTGGGTGTGTAATCAAAAGATATGGCTGCCCACATTCCTGAAGTAACCGTACCGCGCATCAATCCCTGGTTTTCAGCAGACAACGATTTATAAGAATTTGATTTGCCTCCACTATGAGAAACGCCGCTTCTGTTAGCTTGATACAAACGCAGCTGTGCTCCTGAAACGTCCATATTACATGAGCCTACATAAACATCAAAAGAAATTGTATAGGTGGCTCCTGCCGTTGCCTTAAAACCGTCTCCTAATACGGAAACCGCAAAGTTATTGGTAGAGCCACTGCTCTGTGTGCATTCCATTGCGAGAACTTTATTATTAGCATCACCTACCGGGTCTGCTACTACATCTAAAACCATTCCTAAGTCGATAGTGTTCGGCAAAAAAACATCCGACATACCGTTGTCAAAAGTGGTTACCGAGCTCGAATATTTTGCATATATAGTGGCACTTTCAGCAGGTACAGTTGTAACTTCTGTGCCGTCTGCCAAGAACCAACCTAATGAAGTCTCACCAAGTGATTTAGGTGCACTTGGTAATTCTTGACCCACGGGCATAACAACACTTTCAAAGTTTTTGCCTCTAATGTTTTTAGTAATAACTACTGCATTAGAGCCATCTGCCACAGCACAAACCTTAACAGACTCAATAAGGAATGTTGCGGGTTTATTATTAGTACTTGATGCGGTAATATATGCATAAGCACCTGCATTACTTGCTTCGTCACCATCTATTTCAACAGAGACATACTGCCAATCGTTAGAGATATTATCATGTTTATTATAGCCAACAACAGATATCTTGTGTTGTGTAGAACCGGTCATCTGATTATAAGTATTGCCACCAGCAGCAGATAAACCGACACCTATTTCAGCAAAAGAGCCTTCAATATTAATGGGTTTATATTTGACAATAACATTATATTTATTGCCTGCCTCGATTTTTAAGTAACCGTTATCGCCACCCAAGTTTACATCGGTATCACGAATAGCAACACGATGGCGCCAATCAGCAGCACTGCTTAAACGGGTTGAGTTAGTAACGGTGAAATACATACCCTCGTCACTAATGTACGAGGCATTTTTACCGTTGCCGTAAACATCGGTCTCGCTATTAGAGAACCAGTTATTATTAGCGTCCTCATAGCAACTGTTACCGTCACTAACGAAGTCATAAACATACTCGCCTGCTTCGCCGCCAATTGCAAGAGTGATATCATCAAAATAAACGCCGATATATTGATTTGCATCAGTTTGAACAGAACTTTCACCGCAAATAGAACGGTCACCGGCAACAAGAGACAAAATAACATGGTCTTTATTTGTAACGTCAGCCTCTGTGGTAAAAGTACACTGAGCAGTAAGCCACTCTGTATCATTATTTAATACTTTTCTTGAATAAGTTTGAGGAACATTTTTATTTTTGTTATACTCAAAGTTATTTTGTGCAGACATTTGAGTTACACTTGAAGCAGGCAATTCATCTAAACTGTATTTACCAAGATTGGTGATATATATCCACGAATTTGATGTAACATGACTGCTACGATATACAGAAAACTGGAGGTTGTTAGTAAAACCGGTTTTGTCAGAATTATATCTGATAGCACTGGAACCTTTTTCATACTTATACCTTACAGTCAAAGTATAAGTTGTAGAAGGTTCAAGAGTGTATGCATTTTCAACACCATAACCGTTATTAGGTGTTCCTAACATAAAATAATATGAATTGCCAGTACGGTTAAACACATGGAAAGTAGTATTTCCACTATCTTCCGGGTCGGCTTTATAGCCATAACCGTTCATAGGAGTTCCGTCAAGAGTCCCATTGCTGGATGTAAACGTGCCAACATCACTTACTTGTGCTATACCTGTAGAGTTATTAAAATTAATAGTTTCACTATTGCCAAAGGTATATGCGTCGGCAGACATAGGAACACATATGTATCCTAATATCAAAACCATAACCGCAGATAAAATCACACTGACGGATTTTTTGACAAATCTCATTTCATATTACCTCCGAGAATATACTTTTATTCAAATCTATATTACCATTATTTTTTTTATTTGTCAACAAAATCATTCCAAAAAAAGAAAAGTACCGTGAACTTCTGTCCACGGTACCTAAATTATTATACTTTATTTTGCAAACACCCTTTTAGCAGTAACAACCATAGCACCTGCAGCGAGAACTACCATCATCATAATAATAATGGGATTAACTGTGTTGTCGCCGGTAGTTGTGCCGGTATAACCTTTAAGGTTAACGGTAATGTTATCAAAATAGATATCGTTACCTTGAGTTGTCGAAATTCCGATATACTGCTCGGAAGCAGTAAAGGTATATGTAACCTTCTGCCACTCGCCAACCTTTAAGTTACCAACTTCAGTAATGGTCTCGGTTGCATCAGGAGCACCAACTGAAGTGTTGGAAGACATCTGAAGCAAGTTAATGAGACCTGCGTTATCGGTAACATTAGTAGGTTTAACCCAGAAACTTACGGTGTACTGCTGGCCAACACCAAGTGTTAATGCGGTATCACGGCAGAGAGTAAATCCCTTGTCGCCGGTTGCGGTACCGTCACGGAAAATCGAAACAGAACCTGCATGAACATTATCCTTGCTAAATGTAACTTCTGGATTATCTTTTTTGTAAAGTTGATATGCGCTTGAAATACCAAATTCAGCAGCAACCGGGAAATCTTCATAACTTTCGCTCATCTTACCGAGTATCCATGAAGCATACAAAGTGATTGCTTCTTCACCATAAATCTTTTCGGTGAACTTTGCGGTAAGAGAACCATCGGTAAACCAACCACCGAACTTAAATCCTGCTCTGTTGGGAGTAGGCAACCAAATTTCTTCACCGGGGTTGCCTGAAACAGGGTCAACACCAGGGCCACCGAGAGTATCAAAACTGATAACGGTCGAACCGTAAATGTTGGAGAAGTTAACAGCACACTCAACCTTAATATCGTCAATCAAAACAGTAGCGTCACCGCCAACACCGATAGAAAGATAGGTCGAATAACTATTCTGACATGAAGCTACGAATGTGCAAGAACCTTCTTCCCAACCACTGGTAGCAGAAGAAATCGTAAATGTTCCGCCCTGCTCTTTTGAGTCACCCCATGTGCTTCCTGAGTTGTGAGTTACAGGCTTAATTTCAATGTTGCCGGTGGTTTCCTCAACCTTATACTTGAAGGACATTGTATATGTAGCACCGGGAACAACATTATATCTTATTCCAACATCATTAATTATAGCACGTGCAATGGAAGATGCCGATGCATCAGAGGTACCCTGTTCGTAATTATAACGAAGGTAGCTGTTGCCGTTAGGTACATTAACGTAATTGAAACGGTCGGAAGTTGTGCTCATAACATTGAATCTCTCAAGGTCATATTCCTGAGGAGCAGCCATCCATTTAGCATAAAGGGTAATGTTTTCAGTACCAAAGCAACCGTTTTCAAAATCGAACTCGTGAAGGAAGTTTTTATCAGTGTACCAACCTACAAATTCATGGCTGGCAAGTGTGGGGTTCTGCGGCTTAAATACTGCATCGCCGGGATATCCGAAAATCGGATTCATGTTGGTAGAGTTAGTTTTGAAGTAAATAGCAACTGCGCCTTCGGGAGGTACATCACTAAATTCACCGACAATAACATCATCGATAAGAACTACACCTGCTGCAGAGTTGGTGCCTTCACCGTTTGCTCTACCGCTATATACCCAATAAAGTTGGTCCTGAACGGTAAAGTTTACACGTTCACGATAGAAGTTCTCGCCAACGGTGTAGTTGCCGGAAACGGTTATCCAATCAGTACCGACTTCGCCAATCTCATCGCTCCAACTATAATCGAGACCACCAACAGCGGCCTTTGAAGCATCGCCACTATAAGCAGACTGACCACCGGTATAAACAGTTACGTTACCACCCTTGTTACCGGGAAGTACCTTAATCTTGAACTCTATATAATAGGTAGTGTTAGGCTTGAGCATCTCATAAGCGCCAACGCCTGCTGCGTCATAAGCACCAAGTTCGAAGTTATGAGAAGCACCTCTAACAGTATGAAGTTCGAGTGCCTTGTTGTTTTCGTCATCGGGGTCGGCGACAATGCCAATTTTATTATAAGATGCGTCGCTGCGACCGCCAATGTTAAATCCTACATAATTATAGTTATACTTAGCGTAGAGTTCGCAATCCTGGTCAGGAGCAACTGTAACCTTTTGTGTATATAAATAGTCGGTGTACCAACCCTCAAAGAACGTCATGGGACTGGGACGCTCAGGTGCCGAAAGAGTGGTGCCGGGGGCAATTCTTGCGGTACTGATAATACCCACATTGTTAAACTTAATTTTTACATACTCACTAATCCATTTTGCATAAAGGGTGATATTCCCTGCCGGAAGAGTTTCAGGAGCGGGGGTAGTGAATGCACTGTCAAGATACCAACCGCTAAAGCCCTTATCAGGGTCACTATTGGTAGGTGCAGGAATCTCAGATATAGGAGTACCTACAGCATAGAAATTACTTTCAATAGCATCTCCGCCATTGGTTTCAAAACTTACAACTGAAGCACCGGCGGAACTTTTGAACTCTTTAACGATAACCGACTCAATAAGCCAGAAGTTCTCAGCCGAGCTATTAGCATGTGCAATAATTGCAAGCCAAGTATTTTCTCTGCCGGTAGCATCGAATTGAACATTAAGGTACTGCCACTCATCAGTAGTAGCGGTGTGCTGAGCAAAAGAGTCGTCGGTAATACCGCCTATCTCTTGACCGCCAGCGCTAGATGCAGGATTTTTTGTTGCATTATTGTTACCGCCGGTATGTCCAACGCCAATCCAAACTTTACCGCTGTTGATTTCTACCAATTTATACTTAACGGTAACGATATAACTGGCGCCTTCCTTTATCTGCATGTAACCGCCGTTATCCTCGTCATAAAGGAAAACTTTATGTCTCCAAGTAGCCTTACCAAACAAATCAAGTTTATTGGTCGACTTGAAGTGAACGCCCTCTTCGTCAACGAACGAGCCGTTGCCGTTACTGTTAGAGAAGTGAGCGTGGCTGTTAGGTGCCCAGAAAGTGCCGTTTTCATCATTTTTAAAGTTGAAAACATACCTTTCGTTTATTGTGTCTTCATTATCTGGCTCGGCACCGGTTTTGTTAACACCGTCTGTTGCTGCATTCATCAATTGAAGAGCCGAGGTTGTATTAACTACAGATACAACACAAAGCGACATCAAAATAGCAACGGCACAAATAATGCTGACGATTTTTCTGATGTTTCTAGTCATCACAAATTTCTCCTTTTGAGATAAGATGTTCTTTGAGTTTTAGCCGACCGAACTTAAAAATTCGGACAGATATCCACTCTTATCCATATTATATCAAAGCATCAAAACAAATGCAAGCATTTTATTAGGAATAATTAAACAAAATCCCCGCCATATTCTTGTGTAAAATGACGTGACATTCTCTTGCTGTCTGACAAACGGCATTTTCGTTATAAAAGCAAAAAACAAAGCCTCACAATTTGTGAGGCCTTGCCGAATTTACCATTTATTTTTTGTTGTTCTTCGATGACAATTTGCCTAAAAGCGCTGTGGCTAAAATTATAACACCTATAATTACGAATATTACAAGCATTCCGATACCCGCTTTTGGCAACACCTCAAGTGCTTTTTCGGGATGCCATGAAATACCGCTTTCGGCATTCAATAAATTTAAAAACATTTTAAACATAGAAATTCCTCCTTTAAGCACCAAAGAAGTTAAGAATGATACCGCCTGCTATAACCGAGGCTATCTGACCCGAAACATTTACACCCATAGAATGCATAAGCAAGAAGTTCTGCGGGTCCTCTTTAAGTCCCATTTTATGCACAATTCTGCCCGACATTGGGAATGCCGAAATACCTGCAGCACCAATCATAGGGTTGACCTTTTTCTTGACGAAAAGGTTAAGGAGTTTCGCAAACATAACACCGCCTGCAGTATCAACTATAAACGCAATAAGTCCGAGTCCCATAATAAGCAATGTGTCGAGTTTTAAGAACTTTTCAGCGGTCATATTAAACGCAACCGAAATGCCAAGGAATATGGTAATAAGATTAGCAAGCACCTTTTGTGCGGTTTCTGAAAGTGAATCAAGAACACCGCATTCTCTTATAAGGTTACCGAACATAAGGAAACCAACAAGGCCGGTTGCCTGCGGGATAATAGCAGAGGCTACCACTGTAATGATTATCGGGAACAAAATTCTTGTAAGTTTTGATACCGATTTTTGCTCGTAAGGCATACGGATAAGCCTTTCCTTCTTGGTGGTGAGCAACTTTATAACCGGTGGCTGAATAATAGGAACAAGCGCCATATAAGAATAAGCCGCAACCGTAATTGCACCTACATATTGTGAGCCTAAAGTATTGGCAACCGCAATTGACGTAGGACCGTCAGCCGCACCGATAATAGCAATGGATGCCGCATCGATATTGGGGAAGAACATACGTGCCATAAAATAGGTGAAGAAAATGCCGAACTGTGCCGCCGCACCGAAAAGCATGAGTTTAGGATTAGAAAGTAACGGACCAAAGTCAATCATTGCACCGATGCCTATAAACAAAAGCAACGGAAACAACTCGTTAGCAATACCGGCATTATAAAGGGTTTGTATAGGACCGTGAAGCGCATCCGAAAAAGGTATATTTACCAAAATAGTGCCAAATCCCATAGGCAAAAGTAACGTCGGTTCCATTTCCTTTTTAATGGCAAGGAAAATAAGCAAACCGCCTATAAGAAGCATTACCCCTTGTTGCCAGGTAAACTGTAACAGATTTTCATAAAGAATTTGTAACAACAACAATCACCTTCATTATTTTTTCTTATAATACCATCTTGTTACATTAAAATCAACCAAAACTTAACTTATAATGCGCATGAATTCAATAATTTGATAAATTATTGTGTTGATAAATATGCAGTTTAGTGCTATAATTCACTAAAATATAAGATTATCTCAATTAAAAGGGGCTGTTTTTGTGCGTATAGTTATCAAGGTTGGTACATCAACGCTGACCCATTCAACGGGAAACATTAACATAAGACATTTTGAAAACATCTGTAAAGTTATAAGCGACCTTAAAAATGCAGGGCACGAGATGATTCTTGTATCGTCAGGTGCTATCGGCATGGGTGTAGGCAAACTGTCTTTAAATGAAAAGCCTCACGATATGCCTACAAAACAGGCTGCCGCCGCAGTAGGACAGTGTGAACTGATGTATACATACGATAAATATTTTTCAGAATACGGTCACACAATTGCCCAGATATTGCTAACCGGCAGTGACCTGCAGGACGACACAAGGTATAAAAACTTCCGAAACACAATAAATCGCCTTTTGCAGTTGGGTGCTCTGCCTGTTATTAACGAAAACGATACGGTAGCCACCGAAGAAATTGCCGTTGGAGATAACGATACATTAGGCGCAATAGTTGCCACAGGTACCGATTCCGACCTGCTCATTCTTTTGTCGGACATAAAAGGTCTCTACACCGCCGACCCTCATAAAAATCCCAACGCCTCACTTATTCCGGAGGTTTTTGAACTAACCGATGAAATAAGGGCTTTAGGCGGAGATGCAGGTTCAAATCTTGGCACCGGTGGGATGGCAACTAAACTTCATGCCGCCGAAATTTGTATGCAACACGGTACCGACATGGTAATTACCGACGGAGCAGACCCTGACATTCTTTATGATATTGCAGAAGGCAAAAAAATAGGCACAAGGTTCTATGGAAGGATGAAATAAATGACCACCTTTGAACTACTCGAAAAAGCCGTAAAGGCAAAACACATCGTTGCTCTTTATTCCGAGCAGCAAAAAAACAATGCACTAACCGAAATGAGCAAAGCTTTGCGCGAGCACATTCCCGAAATACTTGATGCCAACCGCATTGACATCGAAGCGGCTAAAGAAAGCATCTCCCCTGTTATGATTGACCGCTTAACCCTTAATGATACAAGAATATGTGCAATGGCGGACTCTTTGTTAGACGTTGCCAAATTGCCCGACCCTGTCGGTCGAGTTATCGAAACAGATATCCGTCCAAACGGCCTTGCTCTTAAAAAGGTTTCAGTGCCTTTGGGTGTACTTGCCATGATATACGAAAGCCGTCCAAACGTCACTTCTGACGCGGCTGCACTCGCTCTCAAAAGCGGAAACGTATGTGTTTTAAGAGGTGGCAAAGAGGCTATAAATTCAAACAAAGCCATTGTAAACGCTCTTAAAATCGGCTTAACAAACGCAGGACTTACCACCGACGCCATTAACCTTGTAACCGACACCACAAGGCAGAGTGCTACCGACCTTATGACCGCAATCGGCAAGGTTGATATGCTTATTCCCCGAGGCGGAGCAGGTCTTATTCGCTCATGCGTAGAAAATGCCAAAGTGCCTTGCATTGAGACCGGAACAGGCATTTGCCACGTATACGTTGACAGCGATGCCGACCTACATAAAGCACTTTCGATAATTAACAACGCCAAAACCAGCCGTCCTTCGGTCTGCAATGCCGCTGAGGTACTTCTTGTGAACGAAAGAATTGCCGATACTCTTTTACCGATGATTAAAGCACAGTTGGTAGACCAACGTTTAGCAAACGGGTTAAATGCAGTCGAATTGCGCCTTGACCAAAAATCAGCAACAATCATAGACGGTGTAAAGGCGAATGAAACCGATTTTGACACCGAGTTTCTCGACTACATTCTTGCTGTAAAGGTGGTAGCCGACGTTATAGAGGCTGCCGAGCATATAAGATGTCATTCAACCGGGCATAGCGAGGCTATTGTAACTGAAAATAACGAAACTGCCGAACAGTTTGTATCAATGGTAGACAGTGCTGCCGTATATATAAACGCTTCTACACGATTTACCGACGGCGGTGAGTTTGGTCTTGGTTGTGAAATGGGCATTTCAACCCAAAAACTACACGCAAGAGGTCCTATGGGACTCAATGAACTTACTTCATACAAATATATCATAAAAGGCAACGGACAAATAAGGTAAGAGGTGTAAAAATGACTGAATTTGGTTTTATAGGTTGCGGTAATATGGGCGGTACGCTTTGCGTTGCTGTCAGTAAAACCTGCTCCGATATTTTGATTTTTGATAAAGACTCTGCTAAATGCTCCGCTTTAGGCTCGTCTTTAGGAGTGGCTTGTTCCGACAATGTTTTGGACGTTGCTAAAAACACTCGTTTTATTGTTTTAGGGGTTAAACCTCAGGTTTTACCTGCGGTTTTAAGCGAGATTGCACCTACCCTTAATTCACGCGATACAAGGTATATAATTATTTCAATGGCGGCAGGTGTTACTACACAGTCGATTTGCGAAATGTTGGAAAAAAACGTGCCGGTTATTCGCATTATGCCCAACACTCCCGCCGAAGTAGGAAAAGGCATGATTCTTTACACCTGCAACAGTCTTGTTACAGATAAAGAAACCGACCTTTTTATAAAAAGTTTTTCCAAGGCAGGAGAACTCGATGAAATTCCGGAAAGCCTTATAGATGCCGCAAGTGCCGTTTCGGGTTGCGGTCCCGCATTTGCGTATATGTTTATTGATGCTTTAGCCGAAGGCGGTGTGAAAAGCGGGCTTTCATTAGACAAAGCATTGAAATATGCCGCCACCACAGTTATAGGTGCAGCACAAATGGTACTTAGTACCGACCGCACCCCCACCCAACTAAAAGATGCCGTCTGCAGTCCGGCAGGAAGTACCATCGAAGGTGTAAAAACACTCGAAGCCGGTAAACTACCGCAAACGGTTGTTGATGCCGTAACGGCCTCTTTCAACCGCACTAAAGAACTTGGCAAAAAATAAAACTTAACATACCTTAACAACCCATGAAAGTTCATGGGTTGTTTTTTTTGCAGTTAAATGCCATTAACAAGTCATACAAACTCAGCATATCATAACATAGGAACAACTCTAAAAAGAAAGTGATGTATATTGAGTTTAAGACGTCTTTGTGACCTAAAACTTGGAGAAAAAGCAACGGTCAAAGAAATTTTGCTTAAAGGCAATATGTTAAGGCGGTTGCTTGACATTGGATTAACCCGAAACACTACAGTTGAATGCGTTGGTGTAAGTCCATCGGGTAATCCGGCGGCATATCTTATACGCGGTGCGGTAATAGCACTACGTCATGAAGACAGCCGATATATTAATGTACTTTAAGAGAGGTGTAGGTGTTGGGACTTACCGCCGATTCAAGCGGACGAGGTGCCGCAGATAAACTTCAATTTAGCGGACTTTTAAAAGGCGACCGAATAATAGCCCTTGCGGGCAATCCAAATGTAGGAAAAAGCACAGTTTTCAATGCACTGACCGGAATGAAGCAACACACAGGTAACTGGTCGGGGAAAACGGTTACATGTGCTGTAGGTACCTACCGTCACAATAACCTCACCTACTCTCTTGTTGATATTCCGGGTGCTTATTCTCTAAACCCTGCCTCGGCAGAGGAAGAAGTTGCACGTGATTTTATTTGTTTCCACAAAAGCGACGCTATAATTATAGTATGCGATGCTTCTTTGTTGGAACGCAATCTGCCGTTTATTTTGCAGGTGCTTGAAGTTACGCAAAACGCCGTGGTTTGCGTTAATTTAATGGATGAGGCGAAACGAAAAGGCATAACCCCCGACCTTGGGATTATTTCGGCAAGACTTTCTATACCCGTAATCGGTACGGTTGCACGACGCAAGAAAAACCTTGCCGACTTATGCGATGCCGTGCAAGACATAATTGATAATCCTCCCAAAAAAGCGGCCTTAAAGGTCACCTACTGTGAGGAAATAGAAACCGCCGTTACCGTGTTAGAGCCGGTTGTATCCGACCTGCAAACACAGTTTTCTTCGCGTTGGCTCAGTCTTAAACTTTTAGAGAACGATGCCGAGTTGTTGCAGAAAATAACCGAAGTGCTGGGCATTGAATTTTTGCAAAACGAAAGACTTAAAAACACCCTAAATGTTGCCAACGCATATCTTAACTCGCATGGATTTGACCATTTAAAACGAAAAACTGTGTTTGCTGAAACGCTTGCTTTAACAGCCGAAACAATTTGTAAAGGTGCGGTCAAAGAAAACGCATCAGGCTACACAACTTTTGACCGAAAACTTGATAAAATACTTACCGGCAAGTACTCAGCATACCCGTTTATGCTATTGCTTTTAGCATTAATTTTTTGGATAACGGTCAGCGGTGCAAATTATCCGTCATCATGGTTGTCTCAACTCTTTTCCTACTTGGAAGGCAAACTTGACTTACTGTTTTTAAACCTGAATGCGCCCTGGTGGTTACACGGATTGCTTGTATCGGGTGTGTTCAGAGTAGTATCATGGGTAGTATCGGTTATGCTTCCGCCCATGGCGATATTTTTCCCGCTTTTTACATTGCTTGAAGATTCGGGATATCTGCCGAGAATTGCATACAACCTCGACAAACCGTTAAGTCGGGCAGGTTCTTGCGGAAAACAGGCACTTACCATGAGCATGGGATTTGGTTGCAACTGTGCAGGAATAGTAGGTTGCAGAATTATCGATTCAAAACGCGAACGAATGTTGGCGACACTGACCAACAACTTTGTTCCGTGCAACGGTCGGTTTCCGACAATGATAACCCTCATAACCCTCTTCTTTGTGGGTGCAACGGGAACTTTCGGCAGTATAATATCGGCTTTTTGGCTAACACTTATTATACTTGTAGGTATTATAACCACCTTTGTTGCGACCCATATTTTATCGAAAACCTTACTAAAAGGCATGCCCTCATCTTTTGCTTTGGAACTGCCGCCTTACAGACTCCCCCAAATCGGCAAAACTATAATGCGCTCGGTGGTTGACCGCACCGCTTTTGTTTTAGGTCGGGCAGTTGCAGTTGCAATACCTGCCGGTGCCGTAATCTGGTTAGTCGCCAACATTAATATCGGAAGTGCGTCACTGTTAGCACATATTTCAACAGCACTCGACCGCGTAGGACGCTTTTTAGGCCTTGACGGCGTTATTTTGATGGCTTTTATTTTAGGCTTCCCCGCCAACGAAATAGTGCTTCCGCTTATTCTTATGGCATACACTTCGCAGGGTGTACTGACTGATATTGCAGACCTTACGGTTATACGGCAAATACTGACTGACAACGGTTGGACAACAACCACCGCCGTATGCACCGTCATTTTTTCACTTTTGCATTGGCCTTGTTCAACGGCATTACTAACCGTAAAAAAAGAAACAGGCAGTTTTAAGTGGACTATCGTTTCTGCGATTGTGCCTACTTTATTCGGCATCTTAATATGTGCCGTTATCAATCTTTTGTGTAACAAAATATATTAAAAAATGCACCCAAAAAGCAAAATGCTTTTTGGGTGCATTTTAATCAGCATGACACTAAACTGTTTTACCAACCGCACAAATTGGAACGTCGCATAGCTCCAACGGTCTTTTCTTTTATATCACCATACTGTTTTTCAAGTTCTTTTATTTTTTTGGCAATCTGTGTTCGCTCGGTGCAACCGTTTTCGGTACAACGGCTTTTAACTATCGGCAAATTTTCTTTTTTTACTACACCCACTATATCACGTTCCCTTGTCAGCACAAGCGGTCTTATAATCTCTATTCCCTTTTCTTTTATATCGGTTACAGGTGAAAAGCAATTAAGTGTACCGTTGCCAAAAAGACTCATATAAAATGTAACCGCGGCATCGTCCATATGATGCCCGAGTGCCACCTTGTTGCAACCCAAATCTACCGCCGTATCATACAACGCGCCTTTTCTCATCCGTGAGCACAACGAACAAGGATTTGGCTCGTTACGTTGTTTAAAAACGATATCCCAAATCTCGGTTTTCTGCACAACATACTCAACCTCAAGACGGTTGCAAAGTTCGGCAATTTCATTATAACAGTTACCTTTCCCTTCAAAATTAGGGTCGATGGTTATTGCGACCACATCAAACTGAGAATAAAAAGTTTTTAATTTTGCCAATGCCGAAAGCAAAACTACCGAATCTTTTCCGCCCGAAACACCAACCGCAATTTTGTCGTTTTTGTTTATCATTTCATATTCTTTAACCGCTTTTCGCACGGTTGAGAGTATTTTTTGCATTTTTTCACTCCAAAATAAAAATTAACAAAATAATTATACCATAATGCAAAAAAATGTGGTATAATTATTTTACAAGTTATCACACACACCGCAAGGGAATGATAATATGAGAGAATTTTTTAAGCATTTACTTACACTTGATTTTAAAGCACTTTTTAAAGACAAAACACATAACGGGTATGTTCAGTTTTTCAGGTATATTTTTGTAGGGTTTATTGCCACCGTAGTTGACTGGACCGTGTTGGAACTGCTTTTTGTTTTGCACCACGACGGTTTGTATTTTTCAACCGCAATAGGTTTTTTGTGCGGTCTTGCAGTAAACTTTTTGTTATGCAAACTTTTTGTTTTTAAAGGCACCCCTTCAAACAGGTCGATTGCTATAGATATTTTTGTGTATATTTCGACCGGCATTGTAGGGCTCGGTCTTACTGAAGTTATAATGTGGCTTGTCACTACCCGCTTTAACATTCACCATATAATTGCCAAAGCAATTGCAACCGTTATTGTTCTTGTGTGGAATTTCGGCTCTAAAAAACTCATTCTTTACAGAAAGCGTATCGACAAATGAAGAAAATCGTTATTATAGGTGCAGGTCCCGCGGGGCTTACTGCTGCTTATGAACTGTTAAAATATCAAGATTATGAGGTTATAGTTCTTGAAGCAACCGACAAAATCGGCGGAATATCTCAAACCGTAACCTACAGAGGAAACCGAATGGACATAGGCGGTCACCGCTTCTTTTCTAAAACTAATGACGTTACGAATTGGTGGCTGCAGTTTTTACCCGTCCAAGGTTCACCTGCAAAAGACGATAAAATTCTTGACCGCAAAAAAGATTTTGCTGACTTTGGGCCCGACCCTGAAAATGACGACCTTGTCATGCTTATCCGTGACCGCGTTTCAAGAATTTATTATAAAAACTGCTTTTTTGATTACCCTGTAACTTTAAAGTGGGACACACTTAAAAACATGGGCTTTTTAACCACTGTTAAGGCAGGTTTTTCGTATTTTAAAGCCAAAATTTTTAAAAGAAAAGAAAAATCTCTTGAGGATTTTTACATAAACCGTTTTGGCAAGGTGCTTTATTCAATGTTTTTCGAAGGTTACACCGAAAAACTTTGGGGCAGGCACCCACGCGAAATCTCGGCAGAATGGGGAGCGCAACGTGTAAAAGGCTTATCTGTAACCGCAGTATTGAAGGATATTTTTCAAAAAGCATTTAAATTAAAACCCAAAACCACCGAAACCTCGCTTATTGAAAAATTTATGTACCCCAAATTCGGCCCCGGACAACTTTGGGAAACGGTTGCTGAAAGCATAACCGAAAAGGGCTCAATTTTACTAAAAAACTGTAAAGTGGACAAAATCATTTCAAACGAAAATAAAATCACCGCTGTAGAATATGAAAAAGACGGCGAACGTATAACGCTAAACGGTGATATTTTTATATCGACAATGCCTATAAAAGATTTTATCGGCGGTTTGAACACGGTGCCTGAGAACATAAAAAATGCTGCAGCGGGGCTCCCGTACCGCGATTTTATGACGGTAGGACTTTTGGTTGATAAACTAAATTTAAAAAACAAAACAAACATCAAAACCTTGAGTAACATTGTGCCCGACTGCTGGATTTACGTTCAGGATACTTCAGTAAAACTGGGACGTATTCAGATTTTTAACAACTGGTCGCCATATCTCGTGAAAGACCCCGAAAAGACCGTTTGGATAGGGCTTGAGTATTTTTGCCGTGAAGGTGACCAACTTTGGAATATGAGTGATAAAGAGGCTATAGATTTTGCTGTTGCCGAACTTTGCAAAATTGGTATTATTGAGCCGGAGGCGGTGCTGGATTATCACCGCGAACTTGTAAAAAAAGCCTATCCTGCTTATTTTGACACCTATAGTGAGATGAATAGTATAAGGAATTTTCTTAACAGTTATGAAAATCTTTACCTTATAGGTCGCAACGGTCAACATCGCTACAACAACATGGACCACTCGATGGTAACTGCTTTTAAGGCAGTAGAATGTATAGTAAATAACGTACCCGATAAGTCATCTGTATGGAACGTTAACACCGAACAAGAATACCACGAAAGCAAATAAAAGCACTGTGATTAATCACAGTGCTTTTATTATTAAAACAAATTCGCTTTGGTGTCGACGTCGTTTCGCCCATGATTATAGAACTTGCGGTTGTCGAGCGCCCACATTTTATTTGTATATTCACCTGTGGGCACATTGCCGATAGCCTCGGTCAATTCATATATTCTTGCATCCATAAGGTCAAGTTCACTTAGCAGTTCTGCCTCTAAAAACATCGGTCTTACCGCTGCGCCGAACTCAGGTTCACCATGGTGTGACAGTACCATGTGTTGCAACAAAAACTTTGTTTCATCCGAAACCCCCAGTTCATCAGCTGCTTTGCCAATAATCATAGCCCCTTTAGCCAAATGGCCAACAAGGTTACCCTCTAAAGAGTATCCGCTTGCGGTTCCGCAATCATTCACTATAAATTCATCAGTTTTGGCAATATCGTGCAGCATAGCACCCGATACAAGCAGGTCGTGATTAACCGAAGGATAAATCTTGCAAACACTTTCAGCCAAACGTACTATTGACAAAGTATGGTATAAAAGCCCGCCTCTTATAGCATGATGCAGGCGGAATGCTGCCGGCCAAAACACCAACTTTTCTTTATAATCGTTATATATCTTGGTCACAACCGAACGAAGTTCGCAATCGGTGAAACTTTCCGCAATTTTCATCAATTCGTCGAACATTTTTTCACCGCTTATTTCAGCGCTCGGCACAAACTCTGCAGGGTCAACATTATCAGATGGCACCGCCTTGCGGATTTTTTCTATTCTCAGTTGGTCAACGCCGTTGTAAGGACTGACCGTTCCACGAATTTTTACGATATCACCGGCAGAAAATACACCCTGCATTTCTTCCTTGTAGTCCCAAAGTTTTGCCGAGATTTCACCCGTTTTGTCGCAGAGCATCAAGTCGAGATACGGCATTCCTTTGGCGGTAGTCTTTTTATCAGCAGATTTTATCATTAAAAACCCGTCGTTTATACTGTCTGTATTAAAATTCATATCGGTCACCTCTGAAGTTTTACATATTATATGTTTTATCAAGTTTTTTAAGTTCGCTGAAAGTATCTATTTCAATAAGGTCAGAAAAATCACATTCCCTCACCTTAACCTTATAATCGGCAATATGATATTGCAAAGGTGCCTGGTCCCAGAAACGCTCTTTACCGCCGGGAGCCTCAAAGGTTTGTTTTACGTGATTAGTCAACCTTTTACCATCTTCTTCTGTCCAATATGAAATACCGAACATATGATAACAGTCGGTTCCGCCAAGGCTTATACCCTTTATATAATTCTTACTGTCGGTTTTAAAACACCAGTCATCAGTCACATCAACCTTAACGCCAAGGTAGTTTGAATTATACTGATATTTTTTAATAACCTTGGGATTATAAATTAAAAGGTCAGCCTCAAGTACGTATGCATTACTCAACAAATCCCCTGCACACATAACCGAAGAAATATTATTAGACTCGTTATATATCGGGTTTTCAATAAACTTAATATTGGGATATTTGTAAAGCAACTGGTCAAATTGCTCACCCAAATAACCTCTTATAACATATACTTCTTCTATGCCTGCGGCATAGACAGCGTCTAACGCCGAATCAATTATCCTTTGCCCGTTAACCCTAATAAGCGGTTTTGGAGTATTAAGCGTAATGGGAACGAGTCTTGAACCAAACCCTGCCGCTATAAAAACGGCACGCTTTACACGAAAAGGATTAAGGGTATCTATCCCCTTCTCGGTAATTGTTCCGTCAAAAATTAACCCTTCATCCTGCATTTCGTTAACCAGTTTATTTATGTTACCAACCGACATTCCGGTAAGTTTGGCGATTGTTCTCTGTGAAAGGCGTTTATCCTCAACCGCCAAAGCCTCGAGCACATCAAACTGCTTTTTTGTAATCATTTTTATACCTCACACCAAAATATGGGTGTAATTAAAAAACCGTCAGATGAACGCCGACGGTTTTTTGAATTTATTAGTCTACAGAAGCGATTTCTTCTTCCTCGATAATCTCGATTTCCTCTTCCTGCTCTTTCTTGATATTTTCTTCAAGACCGAGTTTTTGTACAACCTTTTTCTTGGCTCTTCTCCAAGCAACTACAACAACTGCTGCCACCGAAATAACAACAGCTGCGCCAGCCTGAATAGCAAAAGTCATAACCGACGGGTCTATGTAACCTACATTAATCATTAATATCTACCTCTCATTTTTTATTCTTAGCTTTCATAACAAGTGATTTTGCAATATAATCGGCACCCTTTGCACCATAAGTACCAAGATTATAAAAATGGTTTTCGCGGATTGCCTTAATATCACTCTTGAAAGTTTCACTTTCAATCAACATTTTAACAGTTTCTTTTGTTTTGTCAAGTTCATTCTTATCCAGCGAAACACCGATACGGTTTCTTAAAGCGATTTCCTGCGGTATTATGCCGATTTTTTCATAATTCGGATTTTCCATCTTCATTTTTGTGTTAATAAAAAGTGCGGGTTTAAGCGTTGCAAAACAGAACTCCAAACCTATTCCCGACCAATCGGTAATAAGCAGGTCAGAAGCGTAGGTCGAAACATTGGTTGAAAAATCAAGTTCAAAGGTCAATCCCTCGCCAATTTTTTCTTTATATTTCTCAACCAAAGCATCCATTTTGGGTTTAAAACGCTTCATGTATTCGGGATGAGGACGCACAATTATATGGTACTCATCACAATAAAGTTGGTCAATTAATTGCTCAATGCACGAATCAAGCAGATTATCCTCCTGCCACGAAGGGCCTATAAGTATCTGCTTGCGTTGTTTTTCGGTTTTCTCCTGTTTTTCGTACGAATCAATCAATTTATCTATCAGCGGATAACCAAACTCGACAAGTTTTTTCTCTCTCGTTTTGTAAACCTGCTCCGATGCTCTGACCTCGTTGGCAATGTGAGGTCCCGTACAGAAAACAGTGTCAAAATTATCAAGCGAATGTTCTTTAAAACCCATGTGAAAACTGGCACTGTCGTGCGGAACAAATATATACTCCACATCTTTACGCATCAACGAACGTTTAATATAACCATTATCAAGTTCGGGTGTGGTCATAACGACTATGTCGGCCTCAACCCTCATCATGAGTGTAATAAGTTTCTTAACACCGATATAATATGGCTTTATTCTTGGATTTTGCTCTGCAATTGTAAAAATTACGTCATCGGGGTCGTTAGTAACATAATGTATTGTAAGATTGGTCTTTTTAAGCAGACGCTCAATTATATCCTCATAATATTTATAGAACCCGCTTCGCTCGGAATAAAACATAATATGCATATTTCCGATTTTAAAAAACCTTTTATAATCGGCTTTTTCACGTTTTGAATTAGGGTCTTTCTGGAACATCTTTTTCTTGCCGCCAATAGCCTCTAACTCAGCCAACTCCTTACGGCTGGCTTCAAGTTCCTCATAATCGACATATTTTTTGGGAGGTATAACTGCATTTAGCGCATAAAGTTGAACAATCGCAAGCAAGTTACTTGCAATCCAATAAAGCGCAATACCCGCAGGAACGAAAAATCCCAAGTAAAGCGAAAGGCCTACCGACAAGATAAGCATAAAATATTTGTTAAACTTGCTCTGTTCTGCCTGCAGAACGTTTGACGCATTCTGCGCAATGCACAAAAGCCATGACGAAAAACCTGCAATAAGCGGAACTACAATTGTAACACCTAACATAATACTGGGATTCCACGAAAGATTAAAGCCCAAAAACACAAGGTCAAACTCTTTTATTTGATTAAGAATAGACGGTATATCAGCATTAGGGAACTGCTCTGAGAGAGCCAAAAACTCACCGTAATACTGCGGGTTTTTTATGTATTCAATAGCCGTTAGTTGAATGGAAGAATCGGCAAATTCGAGCCCTGAAATTTTAAGCGCAACATCAGAAAATGCAGTAATTATTTCACCGTCAAGATTAAAAAGATGGTTAAACGGATTGTAAATTACACCGACAACACCCATGAGCAAAACAATCTGAACAACGAGTGGTATTAACGAGGCTAAAGGATTATACTTTTTTTCTTTAAAAAGTTTGGTCTGTTCCTCGGCAATAGTATCGGCATTGCCGTAATATTTTGCTTTAATACGGTTTATCTGTGGTTGAATTTCAACCATCTTTATAGAGTTTTTTTGCAGCCATACAGAAAGCGGCAGAATAATTATCTTGGTGATTAAAGTGAACAAAATAATCGCTAAACCGTAGTCCGATATTAACTTATGACAAAACTGCATAACATAGCCCAAAGGTAACGCTATAATGCTTGTTATATCCATCACACATCTCTCTTTTCGTTTAATACTCAACACGTAGTGTATAAAACACATTCCAAACACATAGTATAACACTAAAACTTCGTTTTGTCTACTACTTTTGCTCATTTGAAACTGCCTTATTCTGCTGTATTTGACAAAAACCAACGCGGTTGTTATAATGTGGTTAGTTTTTACAAATGGGGATAATATTATGTCTGATTTTCGCAATACAAAATTCTATAAAAATAACTACTGTAAAAAGGCATTGCTTTCAAAACTTTTGCTTTCGGTTTTTGTAAGCATTTTCTTTTGTTTTACTATATTTTTCTTTTCGCCGATTGAAGTATTTTTGGGCAATTCTAACGCTTTTATCTTTTCACTGGGCAACATCTGGTGGATTTTATTGGTTCATGCTCTTATATTCTCGGCAAGCCTTGTTTTTATCTCCCTTGCGCTGCCGGTAGTTGCGGCTCTTGTCTTCGACATTTTTATTTTTTCACTTGGCATTTGCGGATACGTTCAGTCTATGTTTTTGAACGGAGCAATGGGTTCACTGACCGGTGAGGGCGACGTATATTCAAACACAACTGTTTACGCCAATATCGCCATATGGGGTGTTATTATTGCAGGTCTCATAACCATTTCGGTTATCTTGTTTAAAAAAGGTAAATTCGACACGTTTAAAAAAGCAATATGTTTTGTCGCTTCGGCACTTATATTCATGCAACTTACGGCATTTTGTGTCAGCGCAATATCCGCCTCTTCGGCAGAACAGTATTTTTATCTTTCCAACAAAGGTCAATACCAACTTTCAAGCGGAAAAAATACCGTAATTTTTATTGTCGATACCTGTGACGGATATTACGTAGATAAAATGTTACAGGAAAATCCTGAAGCGATAGAAGGTTTTGATGGATTTATAAACTACCCGGATGCCGTTGCCAAACACAGCCGCACATATCCGTCACTCCCTTTCCTTTTAACACGTGAAGTGTGCTATTTTGATAAACCGTACGACACGTTTATCAACGATGCTCACGAAAACAGCACTTATCTTAAAGATATTTACGAAAACGGCGTCAATATAGGACTTTATACCGACAGTCAGTATGTTGGAAACAGCAGTACCGGTTATATTGCAAACTCTAAACTTTTTGAGGGCAACGCTAAAGTGTCGTTTGGAGGAACATTTTTGTGGATGAGCAGAATGTCGCTTTACCGAAATATGCCGTACATCTTTAAATCGGTTTTTAACTATACCGACCGTGATATGAACTCAGGATGTATGGAAATAGAAGATGCCTGTTATTCCTCGGATGATTTTAAACTATACAATCAACTTAAAACCGACGGGCTTAAAATAACCGACGAATACGGTAAATCTTTAAGGCTTTACCACCTCTGGGGAGCACATGCAGGTGCTGATTTTGACCGTAACCTTAATGAAGTTTCTTATGCCGAACCGTACGAAGCAATGCTTGGAGATTTTAAAATTATCCAAGAATATATAGGCTATATGAAAGATGCAGGCATATATGACGACTCGACCATTATAATCACCGCCGACCACGGTCTTTCGGGCGGGACAAGCGATGAAAAACCGCTTGAAATCGACCGTCCCGTAAGGTCACTGCTGATGGTAAAACCTGCAGGAACAGAGGGCAAAATCGGAATGACAACATCTAATGCACCCGTCAGCCACGATGACCTTTTTGCAACCGTTATTGAATCGTTTGGCGGCAATACCGAACCTTATGGCAAAACGATTTTTGAAATTAAGGAAAACGAGCAACGCACCCGTCTTTACTACCACACAATGATGTACTCCGACACCGATGGCGAGGTGGCACTTAGAGAATATGCCATAACCGGTGATTCACGTGATTTTAACAACTGGAAACTTACCGGAAATTATTGGGATATAAAATTCTCAGAGCGTGCCGTTTCACGCCACCGATTATCCGATATCTTAGAATAAACAAAAACCTCAGGTCCAACCTGAGGTTTTTTATTTTAGTCTTTGTTATTTTCCATAGCCGTTTGGACGATTTTCAAAACATCATCCATGCTTTTTATCTCACCGCTCATACGACGTAACTCTGCCGCACCTTTAAGCCCTTTCATATACCAGGCAACGTGTTTTCTTGCCTCCATCATAGCAGTGCGTTCGCCTTTATATTCTTTCATTCTGCCTATTTGATCAAGCATTATGAGCATCTTTTTTGAAAGTGGCGGTTCAGGCAAAACGGTGCCGTCGGTAAGGTACGCATTTATTTCGGAGAATATCCAAGGTGTTCCCATAGCACCTCTGCCAACCATAACAAAATCGCATCCGGTATATTCATACATTTTTGCCGCTGTTTGCGGTGAGGTGATATCACCGTTACCGATAACAGGAATATTTACAGCATTTTTAACCTGCTTTATTATGTCAAAATCAACCGGCGGTGCATACATCTGCGCCCTTGTTCTGCCGTGCACCGTAATAGCGTCGGCACCTGCCGATTCGACAAGTTTTGCGAGTTCTACGGCGTTCTTACAAGTTTCATCCCAACCTGCACGCATCTTGACCGTAACCGGTACATCAACTGCTTTTTTAACTGCTTCTACTATCCTTGCAGCAAGGTCAATATCCTTCATCAATGCACTTCCGCCACCCGATGAAACCGCAACCTTTGGCGCAGGACAGCCCATGTTTATATCAATAAAATCGGGCGAAAACTTTTCTGCCTCTTTAGCCGCTTTTGCCATTACTTCTGGGTCACATCCAAAAAGTTGTGAACCGTAAGGACGCTCGGTTTGGCTCACATAAAGGTAAGACGCCGACTTTGTATCACCCAACGATATGCCCTTGGCACTTGCAAGTTCACCAACTGCATAAGCAGCACCCTGTTCACGGCAGATTTCACGCATTGCTCTGTCGGCAACACCTGCCATAGGTGCCAGTGCGGCATACCCCTTTATTCTTAAATTTCCTATTTTCAAAAATATCACCGAGTATTATTCTAACTAAAACTGCAAATAATTGCAACTTTTATTTGTAATTTACGTTAGTTTATGGTAAAATAAATATATATTGGGTTTTAGGAGAAACGTTATGAAACTGCTTGCTATTGACGGAAACAGTATAATTAACCGCGCTTTTTACGGCATAAAACTGCTTAGCACCAAGTCAGGTCTTTATACTAATGGTATTTACGGATTTATGAATATACTTCTGCGACTTTGTGAGCATGAGCAACCCGACGGCATAGCCATAGCGTTTGACCTTAAAGCACCTACCTTCCGCCACGAAAAATACCCCGAATATAAAGCAGGCAGAAAAGGCATGCCTGACGAGTTACGTGCACAAATGCCGCTTTTGAAAAAATTGCTGACACTAATGGGTTATAAATGCCTTGAATGCGAAGGCTTTGAAGCCGACGATATTTTAGGCACATTAGCAAAAATTTGCGAGCAAAATGGTGATATGTGCGTTATTGCAACCGGCGACCGTGATTCGTTCCAACTTGTATCAGACAAAACTAAAGTTCTGCTCTCGGCGACCAAGGCAGGAAAACCTGAAATAACCGAATATACACCCCAAGTTTTGATGGAAAAATACGGCGTTAAGCCACAACAAATGATTGAAATAAAGGCTCTTCAGGGTGACTCGTCGGACAACATTCCCGGTGTTGCCGGTGTTGGCGAAAAAACCGCAGACGAACTTATTAAAAAATACGGCTCTATTGACAATATTTATTCCAACATTGATACACTTGATATTCGCGATAATCTAAGAGCAAAATTACAAGCAGGCAAAGACTCGGCTTACCTCAGCCGTTATTTGGGCACCATAAACCGCGAGGCCCCTATTGAGCAAAATGTGGACTTCTACCGTACCTCAAGCCGCAACGAAACGGAACTTTCTGCCTTCCTTTGCGAACTTGAGTTTTTTGGCATGATTGAAAAATTGGGTTTATCAAGCACATCGGTATGTGAGCAAGCAGAACAAACCGAAAGTTTTATTTTCACCGATGCCGAAACGGTTATTAACACCGCTAATAAAACTAAAATTTGCGACATTTACACCGAAGACTTTGAAAATTTTTACATTTGTGCCGACAGCAAGGTGGCAAAAGTTTTATTGTCGGAACTTCATGAGATTTTAGCCGACCAAACGGTAGCAAAACGCGTTTACGACTCTAAAGCGCTATACAAATTCTGCATTGATAAGAGTGTTAAAATCGAAAACGTTGTCTTTGACACAACGCTTGCAGCATATCTTTTAAACCCGTCGTCATCAGATTATGAACTAGGTCGGTTAGCCGCAGAATATAAGGCAACGCAACCAAACATTAATTCAGATGACAGTCTTGCTGTAAAAACAGCACTTTTGAATAAAACCAACCTAAAATTAATTGATAATTTAAAAGAAACTTCTCAGGAAGAACTTTTAAGCCGTATCGAACTGCCGTTGGCACAAGTTTTAGCCGAAATGGAGCAGATAGGTTTTCTTGTTGACCGCGAGGGAATTGAGGTTTACGGCAAAAATTTAGCCGTTCGCATTGGTCAATTAGAGCAGGCGGTTTGGAGCGAAGTAGGATACGAATTTAATCTCAATTCACCCAAGCAATTAGGCGTTGCCCTTTTTGAGAATTTGGGGCTTCCCTGCCGTAAAAAAACCAAAAGCGGATATTCGACCAATGCCGAGGTTTTGGAAGGCCTTCGCGACCGTCACCCCGCAGTTGCTCACCTTCTTGAATACCGCACTCTGCAAAAACTTAAATCGACCTATTGTGACGGATTATCGTCTGCAATAATGCCCGACGGACGCATTCGTTCTACACTTAACCAGACCGAAACAAGAACCGGCAGAATCAGTTCTTCCGAGCCCAATTTGCAAAACATTCCCGTTCGTCGAGAAGAAGGCAAAGAACTTAGAAAATTCTTTATAGCAAAAGAAGGTTTTGTGCTTTGCGATGCCGACTATTCACAAATTGAACTTCGTGTATTGGCACACATTGCCGATGACCAAAATATGATAGATGCCTTTAAAAATGGCACCGATATCCACACGCTCACCGCAAGTCAGGTTTTCGGCATGATACCCGAATTTGTTACACCGCTTATGCGTTCACGGGCTAAGGCTGTCAACTTTGGCATAGTATACGGCATTGGTGCCTTTTCACTTGCTAAAGATATCGGCGTTTCAAACAAAGAGGCGGCATCCTACATTGAAGGATACCTTGCAACCTACCCCGGTGTTGACAGATATATGAAAAACGTTATAGAAAAAGCGAAAGAAGACGGATTTGCTGTCACCATGTTCGGTCGAAGAAGACTGTTGCCCGAACTTAAAAATTCCAACGGTATGCTTCGCGCCTTTGGTGAAAGAGTAGCGAGAAATATGCCCATTCAAGGCACCGCCGCCGACATTATAAAAATTGCCATGATAAAGGTAAGCGCCCGACTGAAAAAAGAACTGCCCGAGGCAAGACTTATTATGCAGATACACGACGAACTAATCGTCGAGGCGCCCGAAGAAAAGGCAACCCAAGCATGCCAAATTTTAAAAGAAGAAATGGAAAACGCTGTAACATTAAGCGTTCCGTTGACGGTTGATGCACACTTTGGCAAAACATGGTTTGATGCAAAGGGTTGATTAAAATGAGTGAAAGTAAATTAACTGTTATCTTCCTTTGCACAGGCAATACCTGTCGAAGTCCTATGGCCGAAGCATTATTTAAAAGCGGGTTGACAAAAGAACAAAGTAAAAAATTAACCGTTTTAAGCCGAGGTCTTGCAGCCGGCAACGGTGACAGTGTATCACCGCATTCGGTAACAGCAATGGCAGAAATGGGTATCGATATTTCTTGCCATACTGCAAAGCAATTAAACAAATCAGAACTTGAAACCGGCGACCTTTTCGTTTGTATGACCAAAGAACACGGTGCAGTACTTTCATATAACAATGTACCTGATGAAAAAATAATGGTTTTAAATATACCCGACCCATACGGTGGAACGGTTGACGACTACCGCGAGTGCTTAAAAAGAATAAAATCAGAACTTGAGAGCGTTTATGAACACATTAAAAAACTTTGAAATAATACCGTTTGACCCCCGTTACTTAAATCAGATGGCAGAAACCGAAGCAGAAACTTTAGGTGACGAGGGCTGGAGTGAAAAAAGTATTTTAGAAACCGTAAACTTTAACGGCACGTATTTTATAGCATTAGTAAACGGTCAATATGCCGGCCACGGCGGGTTTACAACCGTTTTGGACGAATGCTATATCACAAATATTGCAATTGATAAAAGTTTTAGACGAATTGGTTTAGGCTCGGCAATTTTAGAGAAAATGATATGCGAGGCAAAACAAAAAGACGCCTTGATTTTAACGCTCGAAGTGCGTCAATCCAACCAGCCTGCGATTTCGCTTTACAACAAATACAACTTTTTAGAGGTTGGCAAGCGAAAAAAATTTTATACTAACCCAAAAGAAGACGCTGTTATAATGACACTGAAATTCAGGTGATAAAAATGAAAATTCTTGCTATTGAATCATCTTGTGACGAGACTGCCGCTGCTGTAGTAGAAGGACGGGAAGTTTTATCAAACGTTGTTGCAACTCAAATTGAGGAACACCGTATCTACGGCGGTGTTGTGCCCGAAATTGCCTCGCGCAGACATACCGAAGCCATATCTCACGTTGTAGAAAAGGCTTTAAGTGACGCTAACATGGGCTTTTCTGATATAGACGCTGTTGCCGTAACCTTTGCACCCGGACTTATCGGTGCTTTGCTCGTTGGCGTAAACTATGCAAAAGGCCTTGCTTTGTCGCTTAACGTACCGCTTATTCCCGTACATCATTTAAGAAGCCATATTGCTGCTAATTACATAACCCATAAAGAACTCGAACCGCCGTTTTTATGCCTGCTTGTATCGGGTGGAAACAGTGTTATTGCCAAGGTTAACTCTTATACCGATTTTGAAATAATAGGCCGAACCCGCGACGATGCCGCAGGCGAATGTTTTGATAAAGCGGCAAGAAGTATGGGATTACCCTACCCCGGCGGTGTTTTATTAGATAAAACCGCAACTGCGTCGGATTTTGAGAAATACCCCATGCCATGGCCAAAGGTTGACGGTTGTGAACTTGATTTTAGTTTTTCAGGCCTTAAAACTGCTGTTATAAACCTTACACACAACGCAACACAAAAAGGTCTTTCCCTTGATGTGCCCGTGCTCTGCGCCACCGTAAGAGAAAGGGTGTGCGACATCCTTATAACCAATACGTTAAAGGCTGCCGAAATAACCAGCATGAAAAAGATTGTGCTTGCCGGCGGTGTTTCAGCCAACTCAGAACTGAGAAGCCGTATTGAAAAAGAATGTAAATCAAAAGGTTTTGACCTTTATTTGCCAGAGCCAAAATATTGCGGAGACAATGCCGCAATGGTAGGTGCTCAGGCTATATTTGAATACAATTCGGGCTCTGTTGCAGGCAGTGAACTTAACGCCATAGCAACCTTGCCCATTGATTATAAAAAATAACGGAGGAATTTTTATGGCCGGGAAGAAAGTTTTAGAAGCACTAAACAACCATCGCAAATTGCGTTTTAACTGCGCACAATCGGTTGTATTGCCGTTTTGCGACGAATTAGGGTTAGACAAAGAAACCGCAATTAAAGCCATGGAAGGTTTTGGCGGTGGAATGGGTGGCTACAACCTGACCTGCGGTGCACTTTCGGCAGCAGTTTTTGTTACAAGTCTCTATCACAGTAACGCAAGCCTTACAAACGGTCCTGTTACAAAACTTAATACCTATAAACTTTGCAGTGAAGTCACCGACGGTTTTATAAAACAATGTGGCTCTGACTGTTGCAAAATCATTAAGGGAATAGAAACAGGCAAACCGCTTAAAACCTGTGACGAATGTATTGCGGTTGCCGCAACCCTTGCCGAAAAATCATTGGCAAAAGAGCGTGTAAAACCCGAAAAATAAATAAAAAGTAGTGCCAACATTTGGCACTACTCACCTTTATATTTTCTTCTCGTTGCAAGTCCGCCTCTTATATGGCGTTCGCTTTTATTACGCTCAAGCACTATTTTGACCTGTCTCCATAGCGACGGATTATCGGTTTTAAGCCGTTCAGTTACGTCTTTATGTACCGTTGATTTACTCACGCTGAACTGTTTTGCTGCGGCTCTGACCGTCGCATCGTTTTCGATTATATACTCCCCTAAAATTACCGCCCGTGTTTCGACTGCATTCCTCATACACTCAACTCCATCTGAATTGCTGTTTAATAGTATGAGATTATGCTGAAAATTATGCATTACCCGAAAGGAATCAGTGGTTTATGAAACTTGCTATTGTTATACCCTGCTTTAACGAGCAAGAGGTGTTACCTGAAACCGCAAAAAAACTAAAGGAAAAATTAAACAAATTAGGCGACGCTGTTTCAAATGACAGTCGCATTTTCTTTGTTGATGACGGCTCAACCGATTCAACCTGGGAAATAATAACCCAACTTTGCCGTAAACACACCTGCTTTGAAGGTATTAAACTCAGCCGAAACCGTGGCCATCAAAACGCGTTACTTGCCGGTCTTTTAACCGTAAAAAATGATTTTGATGCCGTAATCTCCATGGATGCCGACCTGCAAGATGATATAGACGCCATTGATAAAATGATAGAATGTTACAAACGCGGCAACGATATCGTCTACGGAGTGCGTTCTGCACGTAAAGAAGATTCTTTTTTCAAGCGCACCTCGGCGTCACTCTTTTATAAATTTATGAACTGGTTAGGCGCCGAAACAGTTTATAACCACGCAGACTATCGCCTTATGAGTCGCAAGGCTTTAGACGCTTTGGCAGAATTTGACGAGGTTAATCTTTTTTTAAGAGGCATAATCCCGCTTGTGGGATTTAAATCCTGCTCGGTATATTATGAACGTGGCAAAAGGCTTGCCGGACAGAGCAAATATTCTCTTAAAAAAATGTTGTCCTTTGCCTCAGAGGGTATTACTTCGCTCAGCATTAAACCTATAAAACTCATTTTGCGTTTGGGCACCGTCTTTTGTGTTTTTGGATTTGCTATTTTGGTTTACGCACTTATACAGCACTTTCTCGGCAATACAATATCAGGATGGACAAGTCTTATGGCTTCTATCTGGATTATCGGCGGTATGCAAATGGTTTCCATCGGAGTTATCGGTAAATATATCGGCAAAATTTATCTCGAAACCAAACACCGACCAAAATATATAATTGAAGAACAAACCTTTAATAAACCTAATGAAGAATGAATTTCAAAACGGAGTTTTTACTTTTATGAAAAAACTATCCCTATGTTTAGTTGTTTTGACCTTAATAACCTGTTTTACCGCCTGCTCAAAACGGCAGGACAAAAACGCTGAATCAAACCAACAACTTGCACCTATTGAGTATGTAGCAAACGACAATATCGTATCATCGGGCAAGGTTGATGGATTTTATTATATTGAGTACGCTGATTTTATAGAAATAACCGATTGTTCATTGGCTGATGGTAGTAAAACCATTGAATTTCCGTCTAAAATTGCCGACAAGCCGGTAAAGATTATCAGCGTTACTTCATTAAGAGGAAACCAAAGTTTAACCTCAGCAGTTATTCCCGACACGGTTACCGAGATTGGCAACTACCTCTTTCAAGATTGCTCTAAACTCAGCACAATTATAATTCCCAACTCAATTACAAGGGTTGGTTGCTCTGCATTTTTTGGTACTTCTTGGTTTGACAGCCTTACCGACGAATTCGCAATCATCGGTGACGGTGTACTTATAAAATACAACGGTGACGGTGGCGACGTAGTTATACCCGAAACGGTAAAATACTTGTCCGATGCTTTTTCGGAAAACACGCGGGTATTAAGCATCAAAGTGCCGCAAAGTGTTGTTGGAATAAGCGATTACGCTTTTTTTGACTGCACGTCGCTAACAGAAATTGATATTCCGTCACATATTTCGGATATCGGCGCTCAGGCATTTGCCGGCACCATATGGCTTATGGCAGAAACTGAAGAATTTTTAACCTTGGGTAATGAGGTACTGATTGCTTATCTTGGCAATGACACAAACGTCACAATTCCCGACAATATTAAATACATTTCAGGTGCATTTGCTTCTAATGAATCAGTGATTTCGGTCACTGTACCTTCCTCGGTAAAATGTGTATTTTCCGGCTCGTTTTATGAGTGTTCGGCACTTCGAAGTGTAGTATTTTTGGGGGCAGACACTCAAATTGAAGAAACAACGTTTGCGAGTTGCCATAACTTAACCGATGTTGTTCTTCCGATAAAACTTAAAGCAATCAGCGACCGTTTGTTTTATTCTTGCACAAGTCTTAAAAAAATCAATCTGCCTAAATTTATCACCTACATCGGTACATCTGCTTTTTACAGTTGTACAGAACTTGCCGAAATATCTCTCCCCGAAACGCTCAAAACCATAAACTCGGCAGCATTTTTCGGGTGCGTTAATTTAGAAAAGATAAGCCTGCCAGATTCGGTTAACAGTATGGGTGATGTTGCCGTTGCCTGTTGCTATAAATTAAAAGAAATAAATATACCGAGATCGTTAACCGATATATCTACTGGCCTTTTCTCGTATTGCAGAGAAATTAAACAACTGCACTTTTCGACAGATATAAAAACCATCGGCGAAGGCGCATTTGAAGGATGCAACGACCTTTTAGTTTATATTGAAGGTCAGGACACCACCCTTGGTAAGGATATTTTCTTGGATTGTACTGACGGAAAACGAAAAATATTCTGTAAAAAAGGTTCGGTTGCAGAAAGCTATGCCAAGAAAAATAAGATTAAATATTCTATAATTAAAGATTAAGAAAGGTCTTAAAAAAGTGGAATTTGATAAAACCATTGCCGCCGTCGCCACCCCATCAGGTGAAGGCGGTATAGGAACAGTTAGAATATCGGGCAAAAATGCCTTAGAAATAGCCGATAAGGTGTTTTTATCCGTATCGGGCAAGCGCCTTGTTGAATCTGAAGGGTATCGCGCCTATTTTGGCTCTGTCAAAAACGGTGATAAAACGGTTGACCAGGCAGTAGCACTCGTTTTTAAGGCACCCAAAAGTTACACCGGTGAGGATACCGTTGAATTTTCAGTTCACGGCGGAGATTTTGTTGTTCGCAGTGTGTTGAGAACTGTGCTTGATGCAGGTGCTGTTTTGGCAGGTCCCGGTGAATTTACCAAAAGAGCGTTTTTAAACGGTAAAATAGACCTTTCGAGTGCCGAAGCAATAATGGACGTAATTTCTGCCAAAGGTGAACAGGCATTAAACGCCTCGGTCGAGGCTATGTTTGGTGGTGTTACTTCTAAGTGCAACGCAATTCGGGATAATTTGAGTTTTGCCGCTGCAATAGTTGCCGCTTTTTCTGACTTCCCCGACGAAGAACCCGAATTCAGCGGAATAAATAAATTGCCGAGCATGTTAAAAAATGCCCAAAGCGACCTTAAAAACTTAGTAAACACTTATGACACGGGCCGTATGATTAAAAACGGAATAAACACTGTTATTATCGGTCCTCCTAACGCAGGAAAATCCACCTTAATGAATCTTCTTTCGGGTTTTGACCGTTCAATCGTTACCTCGGTGGCAGGAACCACACGTGACGTAGTTGAAGAAACCGTTTCGTTTGCAGGCGTAACCTTAAAACTTGCCGACACAGCAGGAATAAGGGATACCGATGACGAGGTTGAAAAAATCGGTGTGCTTCGCACAAAGGAAAAAATCAATTCTGCCGACCTTTGTTTGGCAGTGTTCGACGGTACCGATAAAGATTTCGATATAAAAGGTCTGCTGAGTACCCTTAACAAAAGCAACACCATTGTTATCTTTAATAAATCGGATATATTATCACCTGATACAACATCGGCAAAAGACTTAATGTTGCCCTTTATTACAATGTCGGCAAAATCGGGCGACGGAATTGAGCAGTTGTCGGCCCAAATTAAGCGCATAACGGGAACTGCCCATCTTGACGGCACAGCCGCCGTTTATCTTAATGAACGTCAGCGCAACTGCGCTTTAAGAGCGCTCGACCACATTAACGAAGCAATAACTGCCGAAAGTCAAGGGCAGACCGTCGATGCAGTTGGGGTACTTATTGACGATGCATTATCAGCATTAATGGAACTCACGGGTGAGCGCGTAACCGAGCGTGTTGCCGACGAGGTATTCTCAAGATTTTGTGTAGGTAAATAGAAGGAATTTTAAATGAGTTATTTTGCAGGAAATTATGATGTTGCAGTTATTGGTGCAGGCCATGCAGGTATTGAGGCCGCTTTGGCTTCGGCAAGACTTGGATGTAAAACGGTAATTTTTACAATCAATATGGATTCGGTCGGCAATCTGCCGTGCAATCCGTCAATCGGCGGTACTGCCAAAGGTCACCTTGTACGCGAAATAGATGCCTTAGGCGGTGAAATGGGCAAAGCGGCTGATAAAACCACCATACAAAACCGAATGTTAAACCGCGGAAAAGGTCCCGCTGTGCATAGCCTTCGCGCACAAATTGACCGCCGTGCTTACTCGGATTATATGAAGCACACACTCGAATTGCAGGAAAATCTTGAACTGCGTCAAGCCGAGATCTGCGGTCTTGAAAAAACAAATGATGGTTGGCTTTGCACAACACATCTTGGCGCACAGTACAAAGTAAAAGCCGTAATAATTGCAACCGGCACTTATTTAAAGGGCAAAATATATGTTGGCGAGGTCAACTTCGAAAGCGGTCCCGACGGAACTTTCCCCTCTCGACCACTGGCCGACGACCTTTTAAAATTAGGCTTGCCTTTAAGACGTTTCAAAACCGGAACACCTGCCAGAGTACTTCGTTCCAGCATTGATTTTTCAGAATTAGAAGTGCAACCGGGTGACCAAGAAATAATCCCCTTTAGTTATTCGACCGACCCAAAAACCATTAACAACAGTTCGGTTTGTTATATTTCATACACCAACGAAAAAACTAAAGAAGTTATTTTACGTAATCTTCACCGTTCGCCCCTTTACGGAGGTGTTATTGAGGGTATAGGCCCCAGATACTGCCCCAGTTTAGAGGATAAAATAGTCCGTTTTGCTGACAAGGAACGCCATCAGTTGTTTATTGAGCCTTGCGGTGAAAACACCGAAGAAATGTATCTCCAAGGTATGTCTTCTTCACTTCCCGAGGAAGTACAAATAGAGTTTTACAAAACCATCAAAGGTCTTGAAAACGTTCAGGTTATGCGCAACGCTTACGCCATTGAATACACCTGCATTGACCCTCTTTCACTTAAAACCACGCTTGAGGTTAAATCGCACGACGGACTTTATGGTGCAGGCCAGTTTAACGGCTCATCAGGTTACGAAGAGGCAGCGGCACAAGGCCTTATAGCAGGCATCAACGCCGCACTCAAAATTAAGGGCAAAGAGCAAATTGTTCTGTCAAGGTCAAGTTCTTACATCGGAACGCTTATAGATGACCTTTGCACAAAGGGTTGCTCCGACCCATATCGTATGATGACCTCACGTTCGGAATACCGTTTACTTCTTCGTCAAGATAATGCCGACGAAAGATTAATGCCGTTAGGGTTTGAAATAGGTCTTGTAAGCGAACAGGATTTTAATTCTTTTAAAGAGCGTACCGCTAAAAAGGAAGCCGAAATAAATAGACTTGAAACCACTTATCTCGCTCCAATTAAAGAACTAAATAATTTGTTAGAAGAAAAAGGCACTGCACCGCTTAAAAACGGTTGCTCTTTAGCCGATTTAATTCGTCGTCCGCAACTTGGATATGACGATTTAAAACCGTTTGACAAAGATAGGCTTGACTTACCTCGCGACGTTGCCCAAAAGGCCGAAACCGAAATAAAATATAAAGGCTACATTGAGCGACAGTTTTCTCAGGTTAAAGAAATGCAACGTCTTGAAAACCGTCTTTTGCCCGAAAATATTAACTACGATGAGATAAAAGGCCTAAGACTTGAGGCGGTTGAAAAACTAAAAAAAGTAGCACCCTCGAATATTGGTCAGGCTTCCCGAATATCCGGTGTCAGCCCTGCCGATATCTCGGTACTGCTGATATTTATAGACAAATTAAAAAGAGAGGGAAAATAATGAGAATAGCATTAATCACAGGTGCTTCCAGCGGAATGGGCAGAGAATTTGCCATAAGACTTGAACGCGAAGAAAAATTTGACGAGATTTGGGTTGTAGCAAGACGAAAAGAACGTCTTTTAGAACTTCAAAACGACCTTAAAACACCCGTTAGACCAATCGCACTCGATTTAACAAAACAAGAGTCGATTGACCAACTAAAAGGTCTTTTAGAAGCCGAAAAACCTGAAATAGGTGTGCTTGTAAACGCCAGCGGATACGGAAAATTCGGTGCTTTTTCTGATTTCACACTTGAAGAACAGTTGGGCATGATAGACCTCAACTGTAAAGCACTCGTATCGGTGACCTACGTTGCATTACCATACCTTAAAAGCGGTTCCAAAGTTTATCAGATAGACTCGCTTTCGTCATTCCAGCCTGTGCCCTACATAGGTGTTTACGGTGCCACCAAAGCGTTTGTTCTGAGTTTTACAAGAGCCATAAATGCTGAACTTCGCCATACGGGAATTAAAATGATGGCAGTTTGCCCCGGATGGGTTAAAACCGAGTTTTTTGACACCGCCGTTGTAGATAAAAGCGTTATCGTTTACTACAACAAATTTTTTACATCGGAGCAGGTTGTGACACAGGCTCTCAGAGATATGAAAAAAGGCAAAGACGTTTCGGTTTGCGGTTTTTCCATTCGCGCACAAGTGTTGCTTACAAAACTTTTACCCCACCGCCTTGTAATGAAAATCTGGCTCAAGCAACAGAAAAAAGACTAAGTAAAAAGCGTAAGGTTTAAAACCTTACGCTTTTTTAGATTTTGAATACGGCTTTTCTTCATCTGTAAGTTCAGCCAAATAATCCATGCTTGTATTTAATGCAATCGCAATTTTACGGCATTGCTCAAATGTATAATACCGTTTTCCGCTTTCAATCTTTGAATAATCACTTTGGTCTATTCCCGTAAGCATCTGCATTTTTATCTGCGTATAACCTCTTTTAAGTCGCAATTCTTTTAATCGGCTCATAAATATCACCTCATGATTATTATGTCAAATTGACCTATTGACAATAGGGTGAAATTGACCTATATTAAAAAAGAGGTGGTTTTTTGAATTATAACGCTTGTACTTTTTTTGGTCACAGAGATTGCTCTGAATCAGTATTCGAAACATTATACAATAATATAAAAAAATTAATAATCGAACAAAATGTTACCTTGTTTTATGTTGGATGCAACGGTTCATATGATTACTTCGTAAGAAAAGCATTGGAAAAACTATGTCATGAATTTAAACATATTAGATATTATGTAGTTATTAGTTATTTACAGGAAGCCAAAAAATTGCCAGGAGAAAATAACACCCTATATCCCGAAGGAATTGAAAACATCCCTTACAGATATGCAATTTCATGGAAAAATAAATGGATGATAAACAAATGCAATTACGTTTTGTGTTATGTAAACCATACGTTTGGTGGAGCTGCAAAGTTTTATGAATATGCAATAAGAAAAAATAAGTTTGTAATTAACCTTGCCGACAAACTATAATAATATAATCCAATTCACTTTTTTGGTCACTTGCTTTGTAAAGTTGCTTTAGGATAATACCAATTAAGTATTTCTACATAAGAACTGCCTTGCAGTGCCATAAACTGCGCGCCGTATTGACTCATACCCATTCCATGTCCGTAACCGCGTACAGTAAAATTAAATTTCCCGTCTGCGTATGCCACATCAAAATTAGAACTTTTAAGTCCTAACTCTTTACGCAAGGCTTTACCAGTTACTTCGGTACCAGAAATTTTAAGCGTTAATACAGTACCCGACTCTGAAGTTTTTATATCGGTCAACCATTTTTTTGCGTCTCCCGAAACAGTTGCACCTAAATTTTCTGCCGCTTTCTTCATATCGCTCTCACTAACCGAGACAGAACTTAAATAATCGGGGCTTAATACATCACCCACGCTTTCTACCATTTGGAGATAAGGGTATGCATCACCCCAAATGTTTGCTGCCGCCTCGGTTTTACCGCCCGAAATACTATGGTATGCCGCAAGAATAGGACTGCCGTCATATGTTAAAATCTGACCAAAAACCGACTCGACAGCACCCCTTATTTTATTGCTGTATTGATGGTAATTTTCTCCCCATTTTTGCTCTTGCTCTTGCACCGAAATATAGGCTTGGTCGGAAACGGTATCGGTCACATCGTAGGTCTTGTCCTTGCGTGCATTTCTTCTGTGACAGGCAAACGTATACGCTGCTATCGTCTGTGCCTTTAAAGCCTCAACCTCGTATGAAGCCGGCATTTCGGCTGCCACGACACCGCAAATATAATCGACGGCATTAATTACTTCTACCGTGTCGGTATCGGTTATAAGCACTCTGAATGTATCGGTATTCGAGTTTCCTATACTCTGTGAGGATTGGCTTTGTGACGGCTCATCACTTAAAGTGGTTTTTTCCAACGAAAAAAGCGGAAACAAAACCGAACACATAAACAATACAGCCAACGTCCAAACATAAATCGTTTTCATCTTTTATTCCTCTTTTAGTTATTGACAAACCTTATGTGTTCAATTAAAATTGACAGTAAGAAAACGTCTGTAAGGCTTGTCATAAAATTTATATGTTTTTGCCTTTTAGATAATTACTTGTTTTTTTGGAGGACTCAGATTGAAACTTCGATTTACAACCAAATTATTCGTTTTTTCTACTGTTTTATATATTGCTTTCCGCACGTTGCAAATAATATTTTTAACCACAAGCGAAACAGCCTTTTTAACACATGAATTATTATGGTTAAACGTGCTTCTCACTGTGTTGTGCCTTGTACCTTTGCTATACACAGCCGCTAATGCTTATTATGCTTTCAGGTGCCCTAAAGGGGTTGGTAAGACGGGTGTTTGCGGTGTTGTTGTAGGACTTGTTTCGGGTATTTTAATGCTTGTCCCCGTTATTAAAGACGCTTTGTTTGGCACTCCCACATTAATTTCTATACTTTTACCTGCCTTGGGTGCAATATCATGCTTTTGGATGGCAGGCAGCGAGTTGTTCGGTTTTGAATTGCATAAAGCTGCCTTTTTACCGTTGCTTGTGTCATCACTTTACGGTATGGTCGATGCATACTCTGTATATACCGGTCACCCTTTAAGAGCCAGAACGGTGTACGAAATTATAGCCATTGCCTTATCAGTCTTCTTCTTTCTTTATCTCTGCAAGGCACACAGTATGGTAAAACAAAATTCAAGTTTCCGTTTTTTGTATCCACTTGGAGTCACCGCCGCAGCATTTTGTTTTATTGCAACCATTCCTGAAATAATTGCTTATATTTCCGGTTACAGCCAAAACATTGCCAAAAGCAGTACCTCTCCCTTTATGCTTTTAAGTTTTGGAATTTTAGCAACCTATTTGACACTTACAACAAACAAAATTAAAAACACAAGCAAATAAAGTATATAAAAAAAAGCCGTCCGGTACACCAGACGGCTTTAAGTTTTATTTTTTAAGCGGTAAGATAATATTTAACCAAAATCTGCAACAAAGTATCACGGTCGATACGTCGAATAAGATTACGGGCGTTATTGTGCGTTGTAATATATGTTGGGTCCTCAGAAAGGATATAACCAACCAACTGATTTACCGGATTATAACCCTTTTCCTTCAAAGCATTATAAACTTCAAGCATAATCCTTCTAACTTCCATCTCCTGCTCGTTTCCGAGATTGAAGGTTATAGTGTTTTGATTATTTCCTGTTCCCATTAAAATACACCTCTTTAAGTTTATTTTACAACATATGTTCGTTATTTACAAGCATTAATTTTGCAAAAAAGATTACAATTATTTTACCTTTTTATGCAAATTTGTGCTTAATTTTCACACGGAAAACGACCTATTTTTCCTAAAAACCCCAAAATACAGATATTTGCTCGGCAAAAGACGGCATATCTTGATATTAGCGTTGACAAACGCACTGTTTTTGTGTATAATTTTATGTGTATATTATCAGATACCATTTAATATACAATTTTTTGTGTTTATCTTTTCCTTTTCTCTAATTTTTATTATTGCTTGTTAAGGTTGTATCGTTTATGGCAATAATAAAGGCAGGAGTTTTATAAAATCCATTCAGTTGGGAGTGCGTCCTGTGGAAAAAATTATCGTAAACGGAGGGAATCCGCTAAACGGCGAAGTCTATGTTAGCGGAGCAAAAAATGCCGCGGTTGCTATTATACCTGCGGTACTTCTTTGTGACGGCGTGTGCAGAATCGAAAATGTCCCCGCTATTTCCGACGTTAATGTAATTGTTCGCATACTTTATGAACTTGGGGCAAGCGTTAAGGTTATAAACAATACAACCGTTGAAATTGACCCCACACATATAAATTCTTATTGTCTTTCAGCCGAAATGTCATCTAAAATGCGTGCAAGCAGTTACTTTATAGGTGCCATGCTTGGCCGTTTTAACAAAGCCAAGGTTGCACCCCCCGGAGGATGCGATTTCGGTGTAAGACCTATTGACCAACATATTAAAGGTTTTGAGGCTTTAGGTGCCACCGTCACCATTGACAACGGTATGGTCAACGCCTCGGCAAAGGAACTTGTCGGCGGTTCGATTTATCTTGATAAGGTTTCGGTCGGTGCTACGGTTAATATTATGTTAGCCGCCGTCAAAGCCAAAGGTCTTACCGTTATCGAAAACGCTGCCAGAGAACCGCACATCGTTGACCTTGCAAACTTTTTGAACTCGATGGGTGCAAACATAATGGGTGCCGGTACCGATGTTATTAAAATTCGCGGTGTTCAAAGCCTGCACGGTACCACTTATAGCATTATTCCCGACCAGATTGAGGCCGGCACGTATATGATAGCCGCAGCCATAACACGCGGTGACCTTCTTATAAAAAATGTTATTCCTAAGCATCTTGAATCGATTTCGGCAAAACTTATTGAAGCCGGTGCCGAAATTGAAGAATATGACGAAGCCGTAAGGGTAAGAATGACCGACAGACCGAAAAGTTGTCACGTTCTTACAATGCCGCACCCCGGTTTTCCAACCGATATGCAACCTCAGATGACCACGCTTTTAGCATTATGCGATGGCGTAAGTGTTATGACTGAAGGTGTGTGGGACAACCGTTTCAGATATGTTAACCAACTCACCATGATGGGTGCAAAGATAAAGGTTGACGGCAAGGTTGCAATTATTTCGGGTGTTGAATCACTTAATTCCGCCCCCGTCAAAGCCACCGACCTTAGAGCAGGTGCTGCCATGATTCTTGCAGGACTTGCTGCAAACGGCACAACCGAAATTGAAAACATTGAGTTTATCGACCGCGGTTATGACAATATCGTCGAAAAGTTATCAGCCGTCGGTGCTGACATTACCCGAAAAACGTATTTTGACCCCGACGCAAGACTGTCGGCAGTTTAAACAAACGAACCGTTCTTGCTTTTAAGAACGGTTCTTATTATCTTTTTTACAGAGGTTTTTATGAGCAAAATTTTCACACTTGCAAGCGGCAGCAGTGGCAACTGCACCTACATAGGCTGTGGCAAAAGCGGAATACTTATCGACGCAGGCATAAGTGCTAAAGCTATAACCGATGGACTGGCGCAAATTGCAACCGAACCGGCAAGCATATCCGCCATTTTTATAACGCACGAACACATCGACCACATAAACGGTCTTCGTGTTTTTGCCAATAAATTTGATATCCCTGTTTTTGCATCAACCCAAACTGCAGACGCTCTCGGTTGTAATACCTGCCTTCAAAGTAGTTTAATAAACGCATTTGACGGCACAGTTGTTGTGGGTGATATGGAAGTCACCCGTTTTGCAACAAGCCACGACTGTACTGGGTCAAGCGGATATACAATAACCCTCCCCGACGGCAAAAAATGTGCTGTTTGCACCGATTTGGGAGTTGTTACCGAAGAAGTGCGCACGTCTTTAAAGGGCTGTTCCACAATACTGTTTGAATCCAACCACGATGTAAATCTTTTGTATAAAGGAAGTTATCCCGAATACTTAAAACGCCGTATTTTGAGTGAAAAAGGTCACCTGTCCAACAACGCTTGTGCGGTTGAATTACCCAACTTTGTAGAAAACGGCACAACACGTATTATTTTAGGGCACCTCAGCCGTGAAAATAACCGTCCCGAAATTGCCCGTACCACCGCCGTCGCTGCCTTGATGGATAAACGTATGATAGAAAACGACGACTACCTATTATATATAGCACCGCCAAAACTTGGAAAAGCGGTTATGTTTTGAGGAAGTAATTATGCTTAAAATACATATAATTGCCGTAGGGCGGCTTAAAGAACAGTACCTTCGCGATGCATCAAACGAATATTTGAAAAGATTGTCCTCTTTCTGTAAGATGTCTGTAATCGAGATAGAACCCGAACGCCTGCCTGATAACCCCAACACTTCACAGATAGAAACCTGCCTTAACGACGAAGCCAAGAAAATCTTATCTGCTATTCCGCACGGCTCGTTTATTATACCAATGTGTATAGAAGGCAAACAACTCGACAGCATAGAATTATCGCAAAAACTGTGCGACCTCGCATTATCGGGCGACAGTACCGTTAGCTTTATTATAGGAGGGTCGTACGGACTGTCTGACAAAGTAAAATCATTGGCAGGGTTAAAACTCTCAATGTCTAAAATGACATTTCCGCATCAACTTGCAAGAATAATGTTACTCGAACAGGTTTATCGCGCCTTTAAAATTGCACAAGGTGCAACATACCATAAATAAAACACTCATTTTGTTATAATAAAATGAGTTAGAAATATTGCAAAAAATACTTGACCTTCTGAGAGATTTGTGCTATACTTCTTGTACCTCTGCGAAGGTCTTTTTTAATGTTAGGGACCTTTTTCGTACAATAAGTGCTACTGCTTGTTTGCGCTTTCGGGGAACGCACTACATGTTGTATTTCCCGTAGCAGTCATTTTTGTTCGATTCGAGGGAGGCTCAGGTTTCTTACAAAGGGTAAGGAACAAATTTATTTCCGTAAAACGGGAGGTGCCGTCATGAGAGTAAAAATAACATTGGCTTGTTCTGAATGTAAACAGCGCAACTACAACACCATGAAGAACAAGAAGAACGATCCAGATCGTCTTGAGATGAACAAGTACTGCAGATTCTGCAAGAAGCACACCGTTCACAAAGAGACAAAGTAAGGAGGTACAACTTTGAAGATTTTAAAGAATGTTTTAGGTGTACTTTCCATTGTCCTCAGCGTGGCTGCTTTGGTACTCTTCTTCTTCAACTTCGGCGAAATCGTTACCTACACGGGAGAGTCGACAGTACGCACCGGTACCGAACTTGCTTTCGGTTCTGCGTATGAAGGCGAAGACACAAAATGTTCAATGCACATTTTGTTCTGCTTTATTTTGACTGCCTTTACAGTTTTGTTCTCGGCTTTGTCCTTAAAGTTCAAAGGTTCGAGATGGGCAGCGGCAGGTTTTTCGCTTTTTGATGCCATATACATGCTTGTTATGGCTTTGTCGCCCTCGTACGAATTTATCAACACAATTGGTTACGATGCAGTAAGTTCGTCTTACGTAGGAAGCATTCCGCTTTTTATCGCCATTGCATTATTTGCAACATTCGCGTTTAGCACCGCACATTTGCTTGTAGCAGATAGCGTTGCCGTAGCCGAATCTAAGGGTCAGATAATCCCCATTCCGAAGAGAGTTGTAAAATTCCTTCGCGATTACAAGGGCGAGATTAAGAAAATCGTTTGGCCCGGTCCCAAAGCCGTTTTGAAGAACACACTTATAGTTCTCGGTATGTGCCTTGTATTCGGTCTGTTCGTATGGCTTATCGACTGGGGTCTCGGCAGTCTTATCGGACTTATCATTAAGAAATAAGATTAACCGAACTTTAATCGGAGGTTGAACTATGGCAGAATACGATGAGGCTAAGTGGTATGTAGTACACACATACTCAGGCTATGAAAACAAGGTTATGACCGACCTTGAAAAAATGGTTGAAAACCGTGGAATGCAAGACCTCATTCAGGATATCCGTATTCCTACCGAAACGGTTACCGAAATCGGTGCCAACGGCAAGGAAAAAGAGGTTGTAAGAAAACTTTTCCCCGGTTACGTATTGGTCAAAATGATTGTTACCGACGATTCTTGGTATGTTGTCCGTAATACACGCGGATGCACAGGTTTTGTAGGTCCGGCATCAAAACCGGTCCCCCTTACCGACAAAGAGGTTGAAGCGCTCGGCGTTGAAAAGCGCACCGTCGAACTTGCTTACAATGTTGGTGACAGCGTCGCTATTGTTGAAGGTCCTCTTGAAGGCTTCACCGGTATTGTCGACGAAATCGACGTTGAAAATAACAACGTTCGTGTTACGATTTCCATGTTTGGCAGAGAAACTCCTGTCGAACTTGAACTCACCCAAATTAAATTGGTTGAGGATTAATTAAAGCTATAACGCTTTCGTGTCTTTACGACACACCGTGGGAGGAACGCTAATTTTTTTTCAAAGCGCTCCGTCGTGCGTTTAAAACGCCGCCACCACTAATGCTTGGAGGTACTAAAAATGGCACAGAAAATCACTGGCTATATCAAACTTCAGATTCCCGCCGGAAAAGCAACTCCGGCTCCCCCTGTTGGTCCGGCTCTCGGTCAGCATGGTGTAAACATCATGGCTTTCACAAAGGAATTTAACGAGCGTACCAAGAATGACGCAGGTCTTATCATTCCTGTTGTTATTACCGTATACGCAGACCGTTCCTTTACCTTTATCACCAAGACTCCACCCGCAGCAGTTCTTATTAAGAAAGCTTGCGGTATTGACAAGGCATCTGGCGTACCCAACAAGAACAAGGTAGCTAAGATTACCAAGGAGCAAGTTCAGAAGATTGCCGAACAGAAAATGCCCGACCTTAACGCAGCAAGCCTGGAAGCTGCTATGTCTATGGTAGCAGGTACCGCACGCAGCATGGGCATCACTGTTGTAGACTGATGCTCCCTCGTGGGAGGAAATATCCGATTTAACCACTTATCTGGGAGGAAATTATAATGAAACATGGTAAAAAATATGTTGCAAGCGCACAGCTTGTAGACTCTACTAAACAGTACGACATTGCTGAGGCAATGGACCTTACTGTAAAAACTAAAATTGCAAAATTTGATGAGACCGTTGAGGCTCATATCCGTCTTGGTGTTGACTCTCGTCACGCTGACCAGCAGGTTCGCGGCGCAGTAGTTCTCCCTAACGGAACCGGTAAAACCGTTCGTACCCTTGTTATTTGTAAAGAAGACAAGGCACAGGCTGCTAAAGATGCAGGCGCAGATTACGTTGGTGCAGAAGACCTCGTAACCAAAATTCAGACCGAAAACTGGATGGAGTTTGACGTTGTTATCGCTTCTCCTGACATGATGGGTCTTGTTGGTCGTCTTGGTAAGGTTCTCGGTCCCCGTGGTCTTATGCCTAACCCCAAGGCAGGTACCGTTACTCCTGATGTTGCTAAGGCTGTTACCGAAGCTAAAGCAGGTAAGATTGAATACCGTCTTGACAAGCAGAATATCATCCACTGCCCCATCGGCAAAGTTTCTTTCGGTGCTGAAAAGCTTCAGGAAAACTTCGAAACCTTGCTTAACGCAGTTGCAAAGGCAAAACCTGCTGCTGCAAAAGGTCAGTATATTAAGTCCTGCGTAGTTGCTACTACTATGGGCCCCGGAATTAAGGTTAACGCCTCTAAATACGGTGCATAATTAAATTTTTTCGGACAGTGTCAAAAGGCACTGTCCGTTAATTTTAATATAAAAAAGATTATTTTAAAATAATGCTTGACAAATGCGTCGGTATATGGTAGTATACTGATGTTAATTCCAAAGACAGTAGGTGCTTTGCGTAAGAACTTATGGTTCGCCTACCGAGGATAAACACTTAAAAGTTATGCTTTTTCGTGCCTGTCCGTCTTTGGAACAGGCACTTTTCATTTTTCGGAGGTGAATATTTTGCCCAGCCAGTCTATTTTAGAAGCAAAGCAACAGCAGGTTGCCTTAATCAAAGCTAACGTTGAAGGTGCTTGCGCCGGCGTTCTCGTTGATTACAGCGGTATCTCGGTTGCTGACGACACTAAGCTCCGTAAAGAACTCCGTGAAGCGGGTATTAACTACACCGTAGTTAAGAATACCCTTTTCCGCAAAGCTATTGAGGGAACTGACCTTGCAGAGCTCGAACCTTTCCTTAACGGAAACACAGCTCTTGCAACCAGCGCAGACGACCACGTTTCTGCCGCAAGAATCCTCAGCAAATATGCTGACACAGTCAACAGCTTTACAATTAAAAGCGGATTCCTTGATGGAAAAGTTATCGACAGCGCAACCATCGACAGCCTTGCTAAGTTGCCCACAAGAGATGTACTTCTCGCAACAGTTTGCAATGCATTCAACGCTCCTATCGCAGCATTCGCCCGTGTTATTCAGGCTATTGTTGATAAGGACGGCGAAGCCGTTGCAGAACCCGCTGCAGAATAATTGTTCTGCATAAACGAAAAAACAAAAAAAGAAACAAATTTATTTTATTGGAGGAAATTAAAATGGCATCTGAGAAGATTGCAGCAATGATTGAAGAAATCAAAGCTCTTACCGTTCTTGAGCTTTCTGAGCTCGTACATGCAGTAGAAGAGGAGTTCGGCGTATCGGCAGCAGCAGCAGTAGCAGTAGCTGGCCCCGCAGCAGCAGCCGGCCCCGCAGCTGAGGAGAAAACCGAATTCGACGTTGTTCTTGCTGAGGCAGGCGCAGAGAAGATTAAGGTTATTAAGGTTGTTCGTGAGATTACCGGTCTCGGCCTTGCAGAAGCAAAGGCAGTTGTAGACGGCGCTCCCAAGACCGTTAAAGAAGCTGCAGCTAAAGAAGAAGCTGAAGAAATCAAGAAGAAACTTGAAGAAGTCGGCGCAAAAGTTGAGCTTAAGTAATTTAAGACTAACAAAAACCCTCCCGTTCATACGAACGGGAGGGTTTTATTTTTTATTGCCCGTAAATTTCATTTATTTCACTTGATATGCTTTTAAAAATCGGTGCGCAGTCGTATGAGCCGGATTGAACATCCTCTTTGAGGATAACTATCACATAATCTGATGTACCACATTCTACAAACCCACAAAACCAACCGTTTAATATTTTACGGTTGCCGTCTTTCCAACCCGTCTGTGCGGTACCGGTTTTACCACCTGCCAACACACCTTCTTGATATGCGGCTACACCCGTACCGTCTTTTAAGGCATATACAAGATAATCTTTTATTTTATTAGCCGTAATTTGACTCATAGCCCTTGTAGGCAACGATTCGGGATACGGCTCATATATTCCGTTTTTAGTCACGCCCTCAACTATCGTAGGTATCATATAACTGCCGTCATTTACGATGGCTGAATATAAATTTGATAATGCTATAGGTGTAAGCATAAGGTCGCCTTGACCAATAGACAAATTTATCAACGCTGCTGAAGAATCATTTAAAACATTCAAATTCGGCAAACTACCGCTTTGAGTAATTATTCCTCCGCCAAGGTCAAAACTTTTTCCAAATCGCAACGCCTCGGCAGATGAATATAAAGCATTAGCACCTACTTCTCCGGAAAGCGTATAAAAGTAAGTGTTACAAGATACACCAATAGCACTTCTCATATCAACCTGACCATGCCCTGCAATATGATTACACTTAAACAATATACCTTTATGGGTTATGCTTCCGGTACAGTTATATCCATAACCTTCAAAGCCTTTCTCAATAGCGGCGGCAGCAACACACGGTTTAAACACCGAGCCGACATTATACGGATAAAGTGCACGATTAATAAGAGGCGATTCCTTTGACTCAAGATATTGTGCTATCATATTTGGGTCGAAAGACGGTCTACTCACCATTGCTTTTATTTTACCGCTTTGAGCCTCGACCACCACAGCGGCACCTCGTGTAACCGGTAACATCGCCGCTTCGACAACTTTTTGAATTTTGGCATCAATCGTAAGCGTCACTGAGTTGCCTTGACTGTTAGATATATTGTACCCTTCGCCTATCAACATTCTGCCTGCGGTGTCGGTGATATAGGTAACGGTTAATGGATTACCTTTTAAAACCTCATCGAAGCCTTTTTCAATGCCCGAAATTCCGTTCCCGTCCTTGTCGGTGTATCCGATAACGTGATTTAATATGCCTGAATACCGCTTGTTTACACTCAAAACAGCAACTGCGTTACTGCTCCCGTGATACGGCATTTCAAGTATAACAGGATTACCCTTTGAAAGCCTTTCCATCGCCGATTGAAGTTGCTCACCGCTTAACATTTCGGTAAGTGCAAAAGCCCCCTGCTCACACGGAAAGACTACCGTAACATCCTTTTGTTCTACATCAGTAAGCAAAACACCGTTGCAATCATATATGATACCACGATTTGCACTGACTGTGACTCTTCTTTGTGACTGCGATATTGCCGTCTGTTTTAAATCGCTGTCAACCGCGATTATAGCAACCCTTATACCGCAAACCGACAACAAAAGAAGCAAGCACACAAAACAAGTTAACATTCTTTTATGATATCCGGACAAAAAAATCACCCTTTGTATTTTTGGCATAAAGGGTGATTTTTATAACATTTATTCAGTTTTCATACGAAGCAAAGAGCCTTCTTTTAAAGGTCTCTCAAAAGGTATTTTCACCGTCATGGTCGGGTGAGGTGCAGAATCAATAGCCTCATCTTTACTGTTATACATTTGGTCTGCCTTAATAATAAACGGTGCCGAATAAGGCTCTAAGCAGTCAAGTTCCTGCCCTTTTAAAAACTTGTTTTTAAGTTCCAACAAGATTTTACCGTCTTCATACCCTGTTACAATACCGGCTACAGAATAATCCCTTTGATAACCCGCATTTAAATAAGTTTGCGCATTGTCAGGGCGTCCGTAATAAAAACCGGTCGAATAATTGCGGTGACTGATTTTGTTAAGTTCTTCAGTGACCCATGAAGGAATAGGCTCACTGGGATTTTTAAAAAAAGCATCGATTGCACCGCGATAAGCGTTGGCCGTAACGGCGGTATAATAATGCGACTTGGCTCTGCCCTCAATTTTAAGGCTGTAAACACCTGCTTTTAGCATGTCGCCAATGTGCTCTGCCATGCAAAGGTCATCAGCGTTTAAAATGTAAGTACCTTTATCAGTCTCGGTTATGTCAAAATACTGCCCCGGACGTTTTTCCTCCATAAGCGAATAACTCCATCGGCACGACTGTGCGCAATCACCTCGATTAGCATCTCTGCCCGTCATATAAGAAGATAGCAAGCACCTTGCCGAAAAAGAAACGCACATAGCACCATGCACAAATGCTTCAATGTCCAGGTCTTGCGGTGTTTTTGCTCTTATTTCGGCAATTTCCGGAAGCGACAATTCACGTGCAACAACAACACGTTTTGCACCCATATCGTAAAAAGCATTTGCCGTAACGTAATTAACTATGCCCGATTGTACCGACACGTGTAATTCGCATTTTGGAGCATATTTTTTTACAAGCCCCATCGTGCCAATATCAGACGCTATAATACCGTCAACGCCAATATCATTAAGCATTTCCAAAAAGGCGGGTAACCGAGGCATTTCGGCGTTATGCGGCAGAGTGTTGCAGGTGACAAAAACTTTAACGTTGCGGTCATGAGCGTATTTAACACCTTCGCGCAAATCTGCCTCACCAAAATTGGTTGCAGCGGTACGCATACCGAATTCTTCGCCTGCAAGATATACGGCATCTGCGCCAAAATCAACTGCCGCTTTAAGTCTTATAATATCGCCTGCAGGACAAAGCAGTTCAGGTCGGCGAATACTTGAATTTATCATGCCCAGAGACCTTTCCTTTTAAGATTAAGTATTGTATTACTGTGTTCAGTTAAAGTATTGTTAAAATAGAAATTCATATCCTTATCGGTAACGAAATAATATGCCTTGCATTTTTCATCCGGGTATAAAGCGGCGTTTATCGAATCAAGGCTCGGCGAACAATATGCACCCGGAGCAAGACCGCTTATCTTATATGTATCGTAACGGTCGGTATTATATGGATAGTCACTCGTTGGATTGGATTGAAGTTTTGGGTAATCTTTGCTCTTCAATCGATTCTGGAACACCGCAGAAACCTTCTGCTTATCAGGATAATCGGCAACGCTTGCCTCCATTTCAACCATTGATGCTATGGTTAAAACTTCGTTCATGGAATAACCCATCTCTTTAGCTCTTTCATACATTTCGGGTGTAAACTTTTTATCCATATTCTGCAACATTTTTTTAATTGCCTGCTCGGCACCTGTTTTATCATTGGTTGCATATAGTTCATATGTATCAGGAAACAGGAACCCTTCAAGTATATAATGCACACCGTCAGCCTGAGTTTTCAACTCATCCATGAACGAGACATTATATTTTGAAAACGTTGCCTCATTTACCGCCTCTTTAAATTGTGCAACGGTACAGATTTTATTTTCTTCTAAAATTTCGGCAATTTCATCTACATTTAATCCCTCAGGGATCGTGACCTTGACCGATGCAGCAATTGCACCTTTTTTTGCAAGCGTTTCGGCTATATCCTCATAACTGTCCTGCTTGGTAAAATAATAAATGCCATGTTTAAACTTTTTATCCTGACCGCTTTGTCTTGCATAAAAGCGGAAGAAAAGCGGACTGTCAATAATCCCCGCTTCTTTAAGGGTTTGGGCAATTTCTTTAGTGCCTGCGCCCTCTTCAATGACAACTTCAATCTCTACGGTTGCGTCGTCATCAAGCCCTACACCAAGATAATCCATTCCAAAATGCATTATACCCAACGCTGCCGAAACGGATATAACAAGAATCAACACCATCCACACAACTGCCAAAAGGCAACTTTTACCTGTTGACTGTTTTTTTGCTTTTTTCTTGTTTGGGACGGTCTTGGGCTCGGTCGGTATAACCATACCATCTGCTTCGGTACTGTCAATAAAAAAGTCTTTTCCTATAACAAAGTCATCACTTAAATTGCGGTCATCAAGGTTGCCGTCAACATCAGGTTCCTTTGATAAACCGTCAAAAAATTCAATACTTCCTTTGTTCTGCTCAAACTCAGTATCTTCTAACGAAATATCATACTCGGAAAAAGCATTTATGTCATAATTATTATCGGCAGCGGTTTTTGAAAAACCGTTCAAATCAAATTCTTCTTGGGTGCCAGATGCAGTTTTATTCAATTCGCCGTTGTTATTGCCACTTGCGAATTCACCAAATTTGAAACCGTTATTATCCATCATGTTTTTCCTTTCGTAAATTATCTGACTCTTAAAAAACTCTTTCTGTCCTCACGACGACGCGCGCTTACATCTTTTATCCATTTTTCGGTTACCACGACATCAACAGGACGGTCAAATCGTCCGTGATACATATGACGCCGTATATCCGACGTGTAGCATATACCCGCACATGCACCTGTAAACTTTGACATATAGCGGTCGTAATAACCTTTGCCGTATCCCAAGCGAAAACCGAGATAGTCAATCGAAAGAGCCGGTAAAAGCATAAGACACCCGTTAAAATCCGTCACAGTAGGAAGTGACTCGTCCGGCTCAGGCACGTTAAAGGTTCCGGGTTTTAAATCATCAAACGAGGTTATGTAATGAAAATCCATAAACCTTGTCCCCGGAATACACCTCGGAACCGCCACCTTTTTGCCGTCATTCCACGCACCTTTAATAATTTCATAGGTGTCAACCTCTATTGCCGTCGAAACGTATACCATAATCGTTTTGGCGGAACGGTATTGATACAGTTTAAAAACATTGCGGGCAACTAAACTGTCAAGTTTGCTCTTTTCCTCAGAAGGCATATTTCTACGCTCATTTTTTATGCTCTCCCGCAGTTCGTTTTTATACTGTCTTATGTCTATCGGTCGCATAGTATTGTTTTGGCTAAATGCTTCGAAGAAGCCTCGCCGTCAATATATTTTATTATTTCTAAACCAAACTTTACGGCAGCACCTGCTCCGCAAGCCGTAATAATATTACCGTCGGTCATTACTGCGTCGGGACAAACAGTAGCACCGAGCAGTTGCTCCTCAAATCCCGGGAAGCAAACCGCTTTTTTACCGTCTAAAATACCCTTATGGCCCAAAATGGACGGTGCTGCACAAATTGCTGCAATTAAGCGGCCGTTTTGATTGCAATAATCAATAAATTTTTGCACTGCCGCCGACTTTTCGAGGTTAAGTGTACCCGGCATACCGCCAGGAAGTATAATACCCTCACAGTCGTTATCGGGGCCTATCTCGCAGTCTATAACGTCACACACTACAGGGATTTGATGTGCTCCGGTTACTACTTTTGAACCCACGCCCACAGTATAAATTTCTACTTCAGCCCTTCTTATCAGGTCAAGCGGTGCTATGGCTTCGGTTTCTTCAAAACCTGATGCCAAAAACATATAGTACATTTTATTTCTCCTTTATTCTATAGCCTCGACAACCGCCGATAAAATTTCCTCTGATATTTCCTCAATGCTACGCGGTTTTCCGCCTTCAGCACAGGAAATTACCCTCCAACCGCACTTTTCTGCGGCATATTTAGCCGCTTTTCGGCAGGAGTTCAAATAATCTCTGTCTTTTTCGTGGATATCTCTTTTTGACTCGTCACCTTTATATCGCGAACTCATAAGAGCCGACGAAACTTCAGTCGGCATATCAAGAAAAATTACGAGGTCCGGCTTTGGAATAGAAGTCTTTTTATATTCGGTTTCATAAAGCCAAGCCAAATACTCTTCCCACTGGCTTTCGGGTAATTTAGCCATTTGATGATATGCATTCGACTCAACATATCTGCCCGAAATAACAACCCCGCCGTTTTCGTAATATTCACTCCAATGGCGTTTGTAACTTGCGTATCGGTCAACTGCATAAAAAAGCGATGCTGCATAGGCATTGACCGAATCAGGCTTATTACCAAACTCGCCTTTAAGATACATCCTTACAAGTGTACTCGAAGGGTCTTCATAATCGGGGAATGAAATAAGTTTAGATTCTACACTTAAATTTTTAAGTTTTTCGGGTAAAAGTTCAACCTGCGTTGTCTTTCCGCTTCCGTCAAGACCTTCTATAACAATAAGTTTTCCCATAAAAGATTCCTTTTTAAATTATTTTGCAGTATAGCGTTCACGCATTTCTTTAATTTTGCCACAGGTCATCTTACCCTCAGGACACGGTCCGGTAAGACAAGCAGGACCGGCATTTTTAAAGAGATTAGGCGACGCCTCGCGACAGAGTTTAAGCATTTCTGAAGCAAGTTCCCTAATTTCCCACTGAGCACGATTACAGCAACGGTGACGGAAGAAGTTATGTAAACTTCTTGCATTCATGGTAACTATCATTTTAGTATCGCACGCATTAGGCAAAACAAAGCGGGCGTCCTCTATTGCTTTTTTTTCGGCTGCACGGTCGGCAGACTTCTCATCCATTCCGCCGTCCATCATATCCTTTTTATGTTTGGATTTAAGTATGTCGGTCAAACGGTCGTAATACTCCTGGTCTTTTTCCATCGCCTCAATAAAAAGTGCTTTGGCTTCAAGGTCGTTTTCAATTTCAGGCGGTGTAACATACTCAAACTGAGCCTCGGCAACATAACGTTGGCTCTGTACCGAAAACGAGGCAATTCTGTGCCTTGTAATCTGTGCTAAAAGTGCACGTGAAACACCCTCTATACCAAATGTAAACGAAGCGTGTTCAATAGGACTTTCATGGCCTATTTCAGACAACATATCAACAAACGCCGCTGTTTTTTCGGGGGTAAGTTTTTCCCTTACATCATCAATAGTTGCTCCCGAATAGCAAAGCCTTGCCGCCGATGCTACGGTGAGTTCAGGATTGGGTGTATGGGCAAGAAGTGTTACTTTCATACTCGTCACCTTTCATTTTAAGCAGACATAAATATCCACCATATATACTAGTAATCATATTATACCAAACACATTATCTTTTGGCAATAATTAAATAACAGAAACTTGCATTTTTTGCATTAACATACCTTTGCAAAAACAAATTTCTACAAAACTGTGCTTATCGTATTAAAAAAGCGCAAAATAATTTAAAATTTGTTAAAAAAACACTTTTCTAAATGGAATATTTGTGATATTATAGGGATGTACTATTCTGGTGTAAACACCAAAAGATTTTGCGGAGGAATTATAATGTCAACTGTCATCAACAAACATTCACCGTACGGGGATTTGGCAATTATTGCCATGAAAGGTTGCGAGGAATTTGCCTCTAAGGTAGACTACTACCTTATGCAATGGAGAGGTATGCCTGAAGAGCACACCTATGTTGTAGAGCCTCAGTGCCCCCGCTTCGGCACCGGCGAAGCAAAAGGTCTTATAAATCATACTGCACGCGGTTTGGATGTCTTTATCATTTGCGATTGCTTCAACTACGGCGTGACCTATAAAATGTATGGTCAAACTGTTCCCATGAGTCCTGATGACCATTTTCAGGATTTAAAACGTGTTATTGCGGCTTTGGGCGGAAAAGCCAGAAGAATTACTGTTATTATGCCTATGCTTTATGAAGGAAGACAGCATCGCCGTTCTGCACGTGAATCGTTAGACTGCGCTATGGCTTTACAAGAACTCACTGCAATGGGTGTTAAAAACATCATCACTTTTGATGCTCACGACCCCAGAATTTGTAATGCAATACCTCTTGGCGGTTTTGACAACGTTCAACCTACATATCAGATGATAAAATCGTTACTCCGCACCGTTCCCGATGTTAAAATCGACCGCGACCATCTTATGATAGTTGCCCCCGACGAAGGTGCTATGTCTCGTTGCATTTACTACTCGTCAGTTTTGGGTGTTGAACTCGGTATGTTCTACAAACGCAGAAATTACTCTATTGTTGTCAACGGACGCAACCCCATCGAAGCACATGAATTCTTAGGCAACGACGTTGAAGGTAAAGACCTTATTATCGTTGATGATATGATTTCTTCGGGCGATTCCTTGCTTGATATTGCCGCTCAGTTAAAGGCTAAAAAGTGTAACCGCGTATTCGCATTTACTACTTTCGGTCTTTTTGTTGAAGGATATGATAAGTTTGACCAGTTCTACAAAGATGGTCTTATTGATAAGATTTTCACCACAAACTTGGTTTACGGCACCGAAGAACTTATGAGCAAAGAATGGTATCAAAGAGTTGATATGTCGAAATACGTTGCATATCTTGTTGATACTATCAACTATGATAACTCAATTAGTTCGTTGCTCAACCCCATTGACCGAATTAAAGCCGTTATTGAAAAATACAACGCAAAATAAACTAAACAAAAAGACCGACATTCTGTCGGTCTTTTTTATTTTAAAAATTTAAAAATCGAAACGGTCGTCATTTCGGCGGACAGGCTCGCAAGTGTAATTAACACCCAACTTTTTAAGTACCTTTTCATCGGTTGCGCAAAGCATTATTGATGAATGAAGTTCCGTTCCTTTAAAATTCTTTATAGTTTCGAGCGCTTTACTTGCCTCAGGGTTCATAACCGCACTTGAAGACAGCGCAATCAACATTTCATTAGAATTAAGATGTGAAGTAAGCGAGCCGAATGTTTCGCGTTTTAACTTAACAATAGGTTCAATTGATGATTGTGCTATCAGGTGAACTTCGTCGTCAATGCCCGCCATAACCTTCATAGCATTAAGCATGGCTGCCGAAACCGAACCTAAAAGTTGACCTGATTTACCTGTTACAATCGTACCGTCTTTAAGTTCAAATGCCACGGCATGAGTGCCTGCCGTTTTAGCCTTTTCGTTAGCATATTTTACCACCGCACGGTCATTAACGCTAACGCCTGCCTGTTGCATTATCGACTCAGCCTTGATAACAGCACTTTCACTCATATTGCCCATGGTTTTGTCGCATTTTACTTTAAAATAACGGCGAACTATCTCTGCCTTTGCTGCATCACAAACAATCTCATCATCAAAAATGCAGTTGCCTGCCATATTGACGCCCATATCGGTCGGCGAATTATACGGACTCTCACCCATTATAGATTCAAGCATCTTTTTAAGCAACGGAAAAGCCTCAACATCGCGGTTGTAATTAACCGTCATCTGACCGTAGGCCTCAAGATGGAACGGGTCAATCATATTTAAGTCATTAAGGTCAGCCGTTGCCGCCTCGTATGCCAAATTAACGGGGTGTTTAAGTGGCAAATTCCATATAGGGAATGTCTCAAACTTGGCGTATCCCGCCTTAATACCCCGCTTATTTTCATGATAAAGTTGTGAAAGACAGGTGGCCAATTTTCCGCTTCCAGGACCTGGTGCCGTAACAATAACAAGCGGTTTGGTGGTTTCGATGTATTCATTTCGTCCGTAACCATCTTCACTTACTATAAACGGAATATTATTAGGGTAACCCACTATCGGATAATGCAGATAAACCTTAACCCCAAGATTGGTTAACTTCTTTTTAAACAAATCGGCTGCATATTGACCGGTATAGCAGGTAAGAACAACGCTGCTGACCATAAGGCCCATACCGCGAAACGCATCGATAAGCCTTAACACGTCGGTATCATACGATATTCCAAGGTCACCGCGTATCTTATTGCGCTCAATATCGCCTGCATTAATGGTAATGACAACCTCTGCCGATTCTTTAAGTTGCAATAACATCTTAATTTTACTGTCGGGCAAAAATCCCGGTAATACACGTGCAGCGTGAAAATCATCAAAAAGTTTCCCGCCAAGTTCCAAATACAACTTGCCGTTAAACTTCTCAATGCGTTCTACAATATGTTTTGACTGCAAATCAAGATATTTTTGGTTGTCAAATCCGACTTTTATCATATCGGCACCATCCTTTTTTTCTTACAAATCAACATTATACTATAATTTTTTAATATTATCAACACCTTAATCGCAAAATACTGTAAAAAAAGCGCTATTTTTATATTATAAATATACCTATTTTGTTAAATAATAAACAATGCTTGATAAATATCTGTAAAAATTGTAAAATGAATTGTAATGATATTTTTTTGTTTGGAGGAAATGTGATGCAAAAAATAGAAGAAATTCTCCGCCCTAAAAAACATATTCGCGGCGGGGCTTCGTTACCCCATCACAAAAACACCGCCGAGTTGCAAACAGAAATACTTCCGCCACCCGCATCGGTGACTATTCCTATGCAACAGCACATCGGTGCTTCCTGTACACCCTGTGTTAAAAAAGGCGATACCGTTTATGTGGGAACTAAAATCGGCGACAGCGATAAGTTTATCAGTGCGCCCATTCATTCCAGCGTATCGGGTACAGTAACGGGATTTGGTTCATTACTTCTGCCCTCAGGTCAGACGACCGAAACGGTTATTATTGAATCTGACGGAACTATGACCCCCGACCCTTGCCTTGCACCCGTTAACGTTGAAACGCCGGAAGACCTTGTTAACGCAGCACGCAACGCCGGTCTTGTAGGTCTTGGCGGTGCAGGTTTCCCCGCACACGTCAAACTTAGTACAAAAAACGAAATTGATACACTCATTATAAACGGTGCAGAATGCGAACCTTTTATTACCTCTGACTACCGCGAGTGTTTGGAAAATGCCGAAAGTATTTTAGAAGGTGTATACCTTGTAAAGAATATTCTTGGTATAAAAAACGTAATCATCTGCATTGAAGACAATAAGCCAAAAGCTATAGACCTGCTTTATAAAATCGCTGCTGACAAGCGAGACGTTAACAATGAAGTCCGTCTGATGAAACTTCGTTCAAGATACCCTCAGGGTGCTGAAAAGGTGCTTATATATACCGCGACCGGCAGAAAATTACCATTAGGCAAACTTCCTGCTGATATTGGTTGCATCGTTATGAACATTACGAGCGTATCCAAACTTTATAAATATATAACAACCGGTATGCCACTTGTAACCAAGACGGTAACGGTTGACGGAAATGCCGTTATGAATCCTAAAAACGTCATCGTTCCTATCGGAACGTCGATTTCAGACGTAATAGATTTTTGTGGCGGATATAAGTCATCTGCACGAAAAATTTTGTATGGCGGTCCAATGATGGGCACCGCAGTTATTAATGACACAGCACCTATTTTAAAACAAAACAACGCCATTTTGGTACTCGACCGCAAGCAAGCCGAAAAGCGTACAGAACAACCTTGTATCCGTTGCGGACGCTGTGCTTCAACCTGTCCCATGCGCTTAAGACCGCTTGATATTGAACCCGCGCTCAGAATCGGTGATTTAGAACAGGTTGCAAATCTTCACGCCGACTATTGTATGGAATGTGGATGTTGCTCATACGTTTGCCCGTCAAAACGGCACTTGACTCAATCACTCCGTTTGGCAAAGGCTGAACTTAAATCTAAAAAGTAGGAGGTTTTATCATGGAAAAATTATCAGTTTCACATTCTCCGCATATTGCCCATGAGGACACCTCCCGAGGCATTATGCTCGATGTAATTATTGCACTTATACCGCTTGTTGTGGCAGGATACTACACCTTTGGTCTAAATTCAATATTTGTCGTTGCCGTAAGCGTAGTAACAGCCATTTTGTCAGAATTTATCTGTTGCAAGATAATGAAAAGGCCAAACTCAATACGCGACCTTTCGGCTGTTGTTACCGGTATAATTTTAGCACTCAACCTTCCTCCCGAATTTCCTTTGTGGATGACGGCAGTAGGCAGTGCTATAGCCATTGTTGTTGTTAAAATGATGTTTGGCGGACTCGGTCACAATTTTGCCAACCCTGCTATCACCGCCCGTTTGGTCTTGCTAGTCTCTTTCCCGACTGCTATGAGCCAATGGACTGCACCTAAAGGTGCGGCAGGTAAAATAGTTACCAGTGCCACCTCAGGCGAAGCAGTCGACATACTCACCGGCGCTACTCCTTTGTCCAACACCGCAATTGAAGGCGGTTATTACGGATATAAGCAGTTATTCTTTGGTCAAATTCCCGGTTGTATCGGCGAGACTTTTTCGTTGCTTATTATAATCGGTTTTCTTTACCTTATTTTACGTAAGGTTATATCCCCTGTTATTCCGCTTTCTATGGTTGGCTCGGTTGCCTTGTTTTCCTGGATTGCGGGTCAAGACCCCTTATACATGATACTTTCGGGCGGTCTTCTGTTCGGTGCCGTTTTTATGGCTACCGACTATGTCACAAGCCCTACCGGTTGGAAAGGACAACTTATTTTTGGTATAGGTTGCGGTGCCATCACTTTTATAATACGTTACTTCGGTAACCTGCCTGAAGGTGTATCCTACGCAATACTGCTAATGAACCTGCTAGTACCTTATATCAACCGTTTGACAATACCCAAGCCTTTTGGATGGGAGGGTGCGAAGAAATGATGAAAAATATTAAAACCGTACTAATCACCACCATCGCACTCACTCTTATTTGTGCTATCTCTGCCGGATTTTTGGCTTTAACCAACCGCCTTACGGCCAACAGAATTGCCCAAGCAGAAGTGCAGGCGCAAGAAGAGGCAATGCAAAGAATAATCAGTGTTAAAAAGTTTGAAAAAGCAACGTATAACGATAATGAATACTTTATTGCCAAAAACGAAATAGAACAGGTCTTAGGGTATATTTTCACGTTTTCTGAGAATGGATACGGCGGCGCTGTTAAGGTAATGACCGGCATTTCACCTGACGGCAATATTATTGCTATCGAAGTGCTTTCTGCCGATGACGAAACACCGGGACTTGGCCAAAACGCTACAAAAAGCGATTTTTGGAAACTTTTTAAGGGACAAAGTGGTCAACTCAAAGTTTCAAAATCTGCATCGGCCGACGGTGAAATTCAAGCCATGACCGGTGCCACTATAACTTCCCGCGCTGTTGTCAGTGCAGTTAATAAAGCCACTGAACTTTTTGAAATTATTAAGGAGGCGGAATAATGAGTAAGCAAAAATGTGATATGTCCGTCCTCACCAAAGGCATTATAAAGGAAAACCCCGTACTTCGACTTGTGCTTGGCACCTGCCCTACCTTGGCAGTCAGTACCGCCGCTGTAAACGGTATCGGTATGGGTGTTGCGGCAACTCTTGTATTGTTAGGTTCAAACATTGCGATTTCACTTTTGCGTAACGTAATACCCGACAAGGTAAGAATTCCTGCATTTATCACCATAATCGCAACATTTGTTACAATTATTCAAATGCTTGTAAAGGCGTTTTTACCCGCCATCGATGACGCACTTGGAATTTATCTGCCACTTATCGTTGTAAACTGCATCATTTTGGCAAGAGCCGAAATGTTTGCTTCAAAAAATCCTATTTTACCTTCCATTTTAGATGCACTGGGTATGGGTATAGGCTTTACGGCAGCACTTACTCTTATGGGTATAATTCGTGAACTTATCGGTGCCGGAACGTTGTTTGGTCTTCCCGTAACACAAAATTATATAAGCCCAACATTAATTCTCATTCTCCCTCCCGGAGGCTTCTTCGTATTTGGTGTTTTGGTTGCACTTTCCAATAAATTGGCCGTTGCAATGGGCAAAAAGCCGGTTACAAAACTTGGATGCGGCGGAAGTTGTAAAGGCTGTGACGGTTGTGCCGATTCGTCGGTTGCAGAAGCATCAAACATTCCTGACGTTAATCACCTTGCCGAAGTTGCAGGCAACGGAGGAGAGGATAACGCCGCTAAGGAATCAATGCACACCGCCGTTACCAATGCCGACATAGCAAAAAGTGTTGGTGAAACCTATGCCGAAACCGAGGAAACCACAACGGTTGCCGCCGACAAAGGTTCTGTTTTAGAAGCCGCCGACGTAAAACCGAGGGCGGTAGAAAAAGTAGACAACACCATCGAAAGCGAGGACAACAAAGATGAGTAATATAATAACCATTATCCTCGCAGGCATTTTAACCGAAAATATGGTGCTGGCAAAGTTCCTTGGAATTTGTCCTTTTTTAGGCGTATCCAAGAAAACCAACACCGCCGTAAGTATGGGTATCGCGGTCACTTTGGTAATGCTTTTAGCAACCGCTGTTACCTATCCTATTCACTCCTATATACTCCTACCATACGGCTTGGGATATTTACAAACCATTGTATTTATCCTTGTTATTGCGGCACTTGTTCAGTTGGTCGAAATTATCCTTAAAAGATATATTCCCCCGCTTTACTCGGCTCTTGGTATATATCTTCCTCTTATCACTACCAACTGTGCCGTTTTAGGTATTACAATGCTCAACTTTACCAATGCACGCATAACCAATTTCGTTGAAGCACTTTTCAACTCGCTTGGTGCAGGTCTTGGATTTTTACTTGCAATGTTTATTTTCGCAGGTATCAGAGGCCGACTTGAAACCAGCAATATACCTGAATCGCTCAAAGGCTTACCCATAACATTGATTGCAGCGGCTATTGTTTCGCTGTCGTTCTTAGGGTTCGCCGGCGTAGTTGACCAGATTGGGGTGATATTGCAATGAACGCTATAATATTATCGGTCATCGTGGTTGCCGCTATCGGCCTTATAGCGGGACTGGGGTTGTCGATTTGCTCTATTATTATGTCGGTAAAGTCGGACGAAACCGTTGAAGCACTAAGAAACGAACTTCCCGGTGCCAACTGTGGTGCTTGTGGTTATTCGGGTTGTGACGGTTATGCCGAGGCTCTTTTTAAAGGTGAAGCCAAACCCGGTCTTTGTACACCGGGCGGTGTCGAACTAAACAACAAATTGGGTGAAATTCTGGGTGTTAAAGTTGAAATGTCAGAGCCTAAGGCCGCAAGAGTACTTTGCAACGGAAACTTGCAAAACACCTCCAACAAGATGTTCTACACAGGCATTGAAACCTGTAAGGCGGCAAATATGCTTTACTCAGGTTCATCATCTTGTGCATTTGGTTGCTTAGGGTACGGCGACTGCCAAAGAGCCTGCATTTTTGACGCCATTACCGTTAAAAACGGCGTTGCAGTTGTTGATAAATCAAAATGTACCGCTTGTACCGCTTGTGTAAAGGCTTGCCCTAAAGGTATTATTGAGTTACTTCCTGCCGACGGTAAAGCAACGGTACTGTGTTGCAACAAAGATAAGGGTGCTTTTGCGAAAAAAGTTTGTGATGCCGCTTGTATCGGCTGTGGAAAATGCGCCAGAGTTTGTGAATTTGACGCCGTTACGGTTGAAAATAATCTTGCTCGCATCGACCCTGAAAAATGTACCGCTTGCGGAGCCTGTTTTGAGGCTTGTCCAACCAAATGTATCCACATTTGATTGCACTTTGCAAAAATTTAAAAATTTCTCTTTACAAATCAGTACCTTTGTGATATAATATGCGAGCGTCGGTGTAAAGACGTGAAAATACCGTGTCCTGTGTTTGAGGAGTAAGCCAATTTTTGGAGTTCACCAACCTTTTGCTCGGGCAACGGCGTAAATATTAAGAAAGGGTGAAAATAATGCTTAAAGAAGAAAAGCAGCAGATTATCGCAGAGTATGCTATGCACGAGGGCGACACCGGTTCTCCCGAAGTACAGATTGCTGTTTTGACCCGCCGCATTAACGAGCTCACCGCTCATTTGAAGGTCAACATTCATGACCATCATTCTCGTCGCGGTTTGCTTAAAATGGTTGGTCACAGACGTAACCTTCTCGCATACCTTCAGAAGAAGGATATTGAGAGATACCGTGCAATCGTAGCAAAACTCGGACTTCGTAAGTAATTTAAAACTGTGCCGACCGGTCTTCCGGTCGGCTTGTTTTAGTTATTTGCACAAAAATTTTAAGGTTAAAAATGGGGCGTGCGGTGTTTTTAGCAGTTGACTGACCGCCTAAATTTTATTAGGCTGTGAGTCTATTGCTAAACTCACACCCCCGTAAAATAAAAATTATGGAGGAAATGTAAAATGAGTATGAGTGCAAAACTCGAATTTTCTAACCACAAGGTTTACGAAACCACACTTGCCGGAAGACCCCTTAAATTAGAAACCGGTATGATGTGCGGCCTTTCAAACGCATCGGTTATGGCTACTTACGGTGAAACCAGTGTTCTTTGTAACGTTACCGCATCTGCAAAACCCCGTGAAGGAGTTGATTTCTTCCCCTTGTCAGTTGACTATGAGGAAAAAATGTACTCGGTAGGCCGTATCCCCGGTTCGTTCCAACGTAGAGAGTCAAGGCCCAGCGAAAAAGCAATTCTTACCTCACGTTGTATCGACCGTCCCATCCGTCCCTTGTTCCCCAAGGATATGAGAAACGACTGCTCGGTAGTTGCTACCGTTATGTCGGTTGACCCCGATTGCAGCCCCGAAGTTACCGCTATGATTGGTGTTTCGGCAGCCATTGCAATTTCGGATATTCCGTGGGATGGCCCTGTCAGCGGCGTTAAGGTTGGTCTTATTGACGGTGAAATTATCATCAACCCCACTCTCGAACAGAGAGAAAAGAGCGAAATGGACGTTACCGTTGCTTCTACCGGCGAACTTGTTGCAATGATTGAGGCAGGCGGTAACGAAATTCCTGACGATGTTATGTTCGACGCTATTATGAAGGCTCACGACGTTAACAAAGAGGTTGTAGCATTCATCAACGGCATCGTTGCAGAAATCGGCAAACCTAAGTTTGCATTTGAGTCAAACGACCCCGACCCTGAAATCATGGCTGAAATCGAGGCTTTCTGCATTGAAGATGTTAAGAAAGCTCTTGATACCGACGATAAAAATGTTCGTGATGCAGCACTTTTGCCTATTTACGACGCTGTTCATGCAAAATTTGACGAGCGTTTTGAAGGCAAGGAAGCAAAACTTGACGAGATTATGTACCTCGTTCAGAAACACGTAGTTCGTGCATGGCTTAAAGACGAGCACAAGCGTGTTGACGGCCGTAGCATCGACGAAATCCGTCCTCTTAACGCTAAGGTTGACCTTCTTCCAAGAGTACACGGTTCGGGTATGTTTACAAGAGGTCAGACTCAGGTTCTTTCAATTACCACTTTGGCACCTGTTTCGGAATCTCAGAAACTTGACGGCCTTGATGAAGAAACCGAAAAGAGATATATCCACCACTACAACTTCCCCTCTTATTCCGTTGGTGAAACCAAACCTTCACGTGGCCCCGGCCGTCGTGAAATCGGTCACGGTGCATTGGCAGAACGCGCTTTATTGCCCGTTATCCCCTCGGTTGAAGAGTTCCCCTACACCATTCGTGTAGTATCCGAAGTTCTTTCTTCTAATGGTTCTACCTCTCAGGGTTCTGTTTGCGGTTCTACCCTCTCGCTTATGGCTGCAGGTGTTCCCATTAAGGCTCCCGTTGCAGGTATTTCTTGTGGTCTTATCACCGGTGACGAAGGTGTTCACGGCGACTTTATGACCATGGTTGACATTCAAGGTCTTGAAGACTTTTACGGAGATATGGACTTTAAGGTAGCCGGTACTAAAAAAGGTATCACCGCTATCCAGATGGACCTTAAAGTACATGGACTTACCCCCGAAATCATCAAGGAAGCTTTTGCAAAAACCAACAAAGCAAGAAACTATATCTTAGACGAAATTATGCTTCCCGCAATTGCCGAGCCCAGAGCAGAACTTTCTAAATATGCTCCCAAAATGCTCACTATGACCATTAATCCCGAAAAGATTGGTGATGTTATCGGTAAGCAAGGCAAGGTTATTCAAAAGTTACAAGAACTCTTTGAATGTACCATCAGCATTGAAGATGACGGACACGTATTTATCGCAACCCTCGATACCGATAAAGGCAACGCTGTTATGGGCGTTATTGATATTATTGCAAACGGCCCCGAAGTTGGCGCATTCTATCAGGGTACCGTAACCAGAATTATGGAATTTGGCGCTTTTGTTGAAATTGCTCCCGGTGTTGAAGGTCTTGTTCACATCAGCAAACTCGACGTTAAGCGCGTTGGCAAGGTTGAAGATGTTGTAACAGTTGGCGACCTTATTAAAGTTAAGGTTACCGAAATTGACGACCGCGACCGCATTAATCTCTCCCGTCGTGACGCTCTTATCGAACTTGACGGTATGGTTGCCGAAGACAACGGCGACGAAGGTGAACCTCGCGAGCGCAAGCCCAGAAGAGAAGGCCGTCCCGGTTTTAAAAAACGTGGATAATTAAAAACAAAAAGATGTGTGGAAATTTTCTACACATCTTTTTTTGTAAATCTTTTTATAATAAGTATCCAACAGGTATTGTAAAAAGGTTTAAAGGAATGTATAATAAATAAAAACTGCTATGGAGAATTAAAATGCCCGAAACGCTTAAAGTTATTGCGCGAATTTATACTGCGCACAAAGAAAAATTCGGTATTCCAAGGCAAAGCGGAATGGTATTATTGCCCGCCAAAATTGTGTTTGAACCCGAATATCGTGACCCTAATGCTATAAGAGGTCTCGAAGGCTTTTCGCACATTTGGGTGATTTGGCAGTTTTCTAAAGCCAAATGCGACTCTTGGCAACCAACGGTCCGCCCACCACGTCTTGGCGGAAACAAACGTATGGGCGTTTTTGCCACACGTTCACCTTTTAGACCAAACTCAATTGGGCTCTCTTCACTAAAACTCGAAAAGGTTGAGTTTAACGCCAATTTAGGCCCTGTTTTACATGTTACGGGCGCAGATATTTTAGACGGAACACCGATATATGACATTAAACCATACATTGCTTTTTGCGATAGTCACCCCGATGCAGTTTGTGGTTTTTCGGAAAGTTATAAAGAATACAAACTAAAGGTTGAAATTCCTAAAGATTTGTTAAACGCTATCGACCAAGATTTAATCGAATCGATAACAGAACTTTTAAGTTTAGACCCAAGACCGTCATACCAAAACGACCCCGAACGCATCTATGGGCTTAACGTTTCGGGATACAGTATTAAATTTAAAGTGGCTGATGACCTACTTACAGTAACCGAAATAGAACAAAACTAAATTCACTTTTACCATTAATAAACGAAAAATCGTATAAAATAAACCTTAAAGGAGTTTTATTTATGATAGACAATACCGCCATGTTTAAATTATCGTACGGCCTTTATGTGCTTTTCTCAAAAGACGAAAAGGATAACGGATGTATTATCAATACAGCAACCCAACTAACTGCTGAACCGCTTACGCTTATGATAGCCGTAAACAAAAATAACTACACCGAAAAAACAATTTCAAAAACGGGTATATTTAATATCTCGACCCTTACCGAATCCACACCTTTTTCGGTTTTTGAACGTTTTGGTTTTCAGTCGGGTGCAAACACCGATAAATTGGCAGGGTTTAACACTGTTAACCACAGTGAAAACGGGCTTTGCTACTTGACGGAGTATTCTAACTCATTCATTTCGTGCCGTGTGACCGACCAAAAGGACATGGGTACTCACACTGTGTTTTTTGCCGAAGTTACCGAAGCCAAAGTTTTGTCAAACGAGCCGTCGGTCACCTACGACTACTATTTCAAAAATATCAAACCCAAACCCGAAACCAAAAAAAATGGTTATGTTTGCAAAATTTGTGGCTATGTTTATGAGGGTGACGAACTGCCCGAAGACTTTATTTGTCCTTTATGCAAACACCCCGCCTCAGACTTTGAGCCTATTGGCAATAAGGAAGTTAAAGAAGAACCTAAAACAAAATCTGTAGGTGACGTTTACAAATGTTCTATTTGTGGCTACGAATACGACCCAGAAAAAGGTTTGCCCGAAAAAGGAATAGCGCCCGGCACACCGTTTGAAGAATTACCCGACGACTTTATCTGTCCTCTTTGCACTGTGCCTAAGAATTTGTTTGTAAAGAAATAACACATAAAATCTATTTTTCTACAAATTACTTGCATTTGTTACAACTATAATATATAATGTCTTTAAAGATAGAGGTTGCAAAAACTAAAAGTATGGTGAATAAAGCACGGAAATGCCCGCCAAAAAGGAGTTTTTGCCGAAACCTAAATCCTTTTTCCGAAGGATTTTAGGTTGGGATACGTTAGAATATGACGTATACTGTCACCTGAATTTTTGTGTGGAGTGCTATCGGTTAAAGATTATTTGTCTTGTCGTTATCGGCCACACATTGATTTAGTGTGGCCTTTATTATTTTAATTTGAGGAGAAGTGAAAATGAACAAGAAAAAGTTTCTAACGTTTTTGTTAACGGCTTTAATTCTTATCACCGTTGTCGGTGTGCTTTCTGCCGTAATGAAAACAACCACTATGGTTGACTGCGCCGATTGTATTGAAGGCAATACATACGAGTACGCTTGCAACATTTGTAAAGGCGAAGGCGTGGTTGACGATGCTGATTGCACAAGTTGTAACGGTATTGGTGCCGCAGGTATTGCAACCGCTTGCGAAAGTTGTGCAGGCACCGGTGAAGTTGCTGCTACAAGCAACTATTATGCAACCTTTATGTCGCTTGTACCCGCTTTCATCGCCATTGTGCTCGCCCTTGTAACTAAAGAAGTTTACAGTTCTTTGTTTATCGGTATGTTGACCGGTGCATTGCTCTACCACAACTTTAATTTGGTTGGCACGGTTGACAGCCTTGTGCAAGACGGTCTTATTGCAGCCGTTTCGGGCACTGCAGGTATCTTCGTATTCCTTGTAATACTCGGCATTATGGTTGCGCTCATAAACAAAACCGGTGGTTCCGCTGCTTTTGGTAACTGGGCAAAGACACATATCAAATCAAAGGTCGGAGCTATTCTTTGCACCTTTGTTTTAGGCGTACTTATCTTTATTGACGACTATTTTAACTGCTTAACAGTTGGTTCTGTTATGCGTCCTGTTACCGATTCGCACAAAATCAGCCGTGCAAAATTGGCATTTATCATTGACGCTACCGCAGCACCTATTTGTATGATTGCTCCTATTTCATCTTGGGCTGCAGCCGTTTCGGAATACACCGCCGGCGTTACCAACGCTGCAGGTGAACAAATTTCCAGCCTCGGTCTTTTCATCAAGGCTATCCCCTACAACTTCTATTCGCTTTTAACACTCGTTTTCGTTGTTGCTCTTGCACTTATGAAGTTTGACTTTGGTCCTATGAAAAAGCACGAACTCAATGCTCAAAACGGCGATCTATTTACCTTTGGCGGTGAAGTTTCTAACGAAGAAGAGGCACAAATTGAAGTTAATACCAAAGGCAAAGTTATCGACCTTGTTTTCCCCATCATTGTTCTTATTGTTGCATCAGTTTGGGCACTTATCTACATTGGCGGTTTCTTTGACGGCGAAAGTTTCGTCGATTCATTCGGTAACACCGATGCTACAGTAGGTCTTCCTTTAGGCGGCATTATAGCCCTTGTTATTACTGTTGTATATCTTCTTTGCCGCGGCCTTGTATCATTCAAAGATGCTATGGCTTGCATACCCAAAGGCTTTATTGCAATGGTTCCCGCAATTCTTATTCTCACAATGGCAACCAGCCTTAAAAACATAACCGGCCTTTTAGGTTCTGACACCTTTGTTGAAACCGCATTGGCAGGTGCCGGCACTCTTTACAATTTCTTACCCGCAATTATCTTCCTTGTTGCTTGCGGTATTGCATTTGCAACCGGAACTTCTTGGGGTACATTTGGTATTCTTATCCCAATAGTACTTGGCGTATTCGAACCCGGTAGCGAACTTATGGTTATTGGTATGTCGGCTTGTCTTGCCGGTGCTGTTTGCGGTGACCACTGCTCACCCATTTCGGACACAACAATTATGTCTTCAGCAGGCGCACAATGTGAGCACGTTAATCACGTTTCGACCCAGTTGCCCTACGCTATTACCGTTGCAGCCGTTTCGTTTGTTTGCTACCTCATAACAGGTTTCGTTCAGAACTGGCTTATTGCACTTCCCATTGCAATTGTTTTGATGCTCGGTACATTGTTAGTTATCAAAATGGCAACCGCTAAAAAAGCAACCGCATAAAATTAAAACTTAATAGTAAGCGACCCGCTGTTTTTAACAGCAGGTCGCTTTTTTATACATTAAATATTTCATTAATTACAGGCTCACAAAAAGCTTTTAGTTTTTCAAAATCCATAGCCTTTATATAATGTTTTTCCGTTTCGTCATGAACTTGCTTTGCCTGTTTTAGTGTCGCGGTGGCAAGATTCAGTGCTTCTTGTAACACCGTTTGGTCTTGCGGTATTGTGGGATAATCCAAAAACTTATAAAACTGCTCGGCAAATACTTTGTCGGCAATATCATCGCACTTATTTAGGCAATAATCACGCACAATAAACAACGAACAGTCGGGCACTTCAATAGCATCAAATAAAGTGTTTGGCAATATGGGGTTTTTGTAAACTATCACGTCGTAACCCCTTTTTAATGCCGACGTTTTAACCATTTTAAGTATCTTATCGGCGGCAACTCCGTATTGGTCACAGACAACAACCTTTATTTTGAGCCTTAATGTCGCATTTTCGGTAAAATATTTTACCCCTTTGGGCGTTACACCTCCCAAAAATCTGACCTTTTCGCTCGATTGACAAACCTTAAACGGAAGATACTTTTCAACAAGCGTTTTGGCAAAGTTTTCGGCATCAGTCGAATTGAAACTACCGCTAACCCTATTTAAAACGGCCTGACAAATACCGCCTGCGGCACAAATATAGTTTCTTGCGATGTTATGAAGCAGTTTGTTTTGCTTAAACGATATTTTAAGGCTTTCCGGTTCCGAAAACTTTTTCTCATCCCAAAACTCACCAAATGCAAGTATTTTATCGGCAACACCGGGAAGTACAGGGTCTATAATGTGGGGTGCCGTGCCGTCTAACACCACCTTTTTTATTTCAGGAAAAATCACCGCATCTAAAGAATCGGGGTCACCCGTACAATATACAACCTCTGCTAAAAGCCCTTGTTCTTCCCCCACCTTTAAAACCTCTCGCATAAAAGACGACTTTCCCGTACCGGGTCCGCCTTTTATAATGTAAGCCTTCCAACCATCAAACGGTAAATAACAATTTGAAAATTCATTATAAAAACCTTGAGCCGAATTTGCAGCCAAAAAATATTTTGCAGATATAGTGTTCATCTTCTTCCCCTCCAAAAAATGTTTGCACTATATATTATTCCGCAAAATGTTCAAATACAACCAAAAACACCCCCGAAGAGAAATCCTCTTGGGGGCGGGCACTATAGAGTAGGTTTTAACATTAATAATAACTGGCCGACATTGTCAGAATAGCAAAAGTCTGCAAGTTTTCACACAAAGTCATTCCTGCTTGTTTGAAATTGTTTTGCTCATCGAATTCCATCCAAACCCTTACCGCCTCTTTTTCATATGCGGTATAATACGGGATCTCTGGATTAATCATTGTATCACCTGATATAATAACATAATACAGAAAAGTAACATTGATTTTATTGGTGTTTATATCAGCCTGTTTAATATAACCCTTTTCAACTGCTTCTTCACCTGACATATGTTCTATCTTATAATTATCAATCGCTAAATTCACAAGCTTTCCTAAAGAAATCGAAAACATGCCCGATCTATATTTAAGTTCAGACAACGTTTTATCCAAAATTTCTGTAGGCACAACAGGTTTCTCTAATTTTGCTATTTTTTCCACATATGTGATGCCACATTTACTACATGTGAATCTGTTAATACCTTCTTCTTCATACGTCGGTTGCTTAGTGAAGGAGCACGCATATTGATGATCACAGGATGTATCAGATGATTTAGACGGCTCGGAGCATCCAACAAACACCAACACTACAATAATACTACTCAAAAATAACGAAATAAATTTTCTCATTTACATTCACCTCATAGATATTTATGTCGAATTTCTAGGTAGTATTTTATACTACTTTATCATATTTGTCAATATTTTTTAGTATTATATCTTATAATATTTTTGAGGTGAAAATTATGAAACCCTTAAAAGAAAAAATAAGTATCACTGTCGATAGTGACCTTTTGCTAAAAATTAAAGAAAAAGCCGAATACGATGACCGTTCCCTTTCTCAATATATTAATCTTATTCTAAAACAACATATAAAAGAATTAGAAAAAAAATAAAGACCGTGATTTCACGGCCTTTATTTTGTTGTATAACAAAAAGCCTTCGGGTTTCCCCGAAGGCTTTTATATTTAAATTCTTGTATATGGCTTTTCTTCGTCGGTCAACCCAACAATGTAATCTATGCTTGTATTATGAAGTTCAGCGAGTTTTATCAAAACTTCAACAGGTATATTCAAGTTGCCTAATTCATAATCAGAATATGTGGTTTGATGAATCTGCAAATAATCTGCCATTTGCTTTTGCGTAATATCTTTATCTTCCCTTAAATCACGAACTCGTCTATACATTTAATTCACCCTACATTAACATAAACAAGGGCATTATGGTTACACTCATCATTTGATGAATTAATATCTGCTTCGTTATATGTTAAACCCATATATAACACCCCGTTTTTGTCAATAAAAAGTAACGGAGAACTTAAAGTACTTTTAGAGTCTTTTGATATAAGTTGAGTCTTAACAGCATTATACGCTGAGTCAATTTGTTTTTGATTAAGGTTGCTAATTACCTCATCAAACAAACCGTACATTCTTGCATCAAAACAACTTATACTACCGTCATACTCCAACCGTACGACAATAAACTCATAAAAATCGCAACCGAATAATTCGGGTCTTGAAAATATAACTGATATTCTACGAGAGCTATCATCGAATTCATAACTACTCTTGGAATATACCTCTTGCCATTCATTTGGCAGCCTTCTGTTTAGTTCTTCAATAGCAAAAGACTTGTATTCGTTCTCAGAATAAATCGGTATTGTTTCTTGGGTGTCTCGATATAAAGAATAAAAACACAATTCACCGGTGTCGTTCCTGTACTTTACATTAATTGTCTCACCGTTATTTTCTCCTGAATATTCATCAAAACCACGATTAAATTTGGTAAATGATATGTCTTCTGGGTCACAAACTTGCGTACTTGCATATGTAAGGGCAATTTCATTATCATTAACGCAAACCTTTCTTGTTTTTTCCACGTCAGTTAGAATTACTGTTTTATACCCTAGATTAAATTTTAATTCACCGGCATCTTTAAATGTTTGCGTATTTTTAGGCATTTGATTGTCCCATGATTTTTGAACATAAAAATTATATTTTACTTCTTTTGTTGTGTTAATTTGAGAAGAAGATGTGTTTTCATCACTTACGTTCCCACAACCGGAAAACAGTAAAATGGTTGTTAATAAAAGCGATAATAATATTATTATTTTATTTTTCACGTTATATTGCACCCCTTTCGCTAAAACTGTAAATATTGTTCCGTATCTCGAATATGCGTTTCGGGAAAAGTACCATATCTTAAAGTACTATTATCCAATAAAACAATTCCTGTGTCATCTTTGGCTTTTTGTATGGCATTGACTAAAATCTTAACAACAAACCAAGACCGCTTATCAAGGCAGCCTATTTATAATACGTTTGTTGTAGAACCCTGAAAAAGCAAAAAGGCGAGTGCAAAATGAATTATATCTATCCATTACGCCACCGCCTTTACCTATTAATTTTCTATGATTCTATTATACACTACGACAAGTTATATATCAACCGCTATATATAGTAAATAACCCCTTCCAAACACTAATATGTTTGGAAGGGGTTTAATTTAGATATTATTATTTAATAACATCTTTAGAACGGTCTACATACGAAGTATGGAGAATCTTGTGAGCCTTGTGGCTGCCGGGTTTCTCAAAATACTCGTCGTAGAGAGCCTTGATAACAGGGCTTTCGTGAGACTTTCTCTTTGTATTTGCTGCATCGTAATCATAGAGAGCCTTTGCACGAAGAGCCTTAATATCAACAGTCTGACGAACAGAAGTGGGCTGAATGGGCTGACCACCACCGTTTACGCAACCGCCGGGGCAGCACATAACTTCGATGAAGTGGTAGTTCTTTTCGCCGTTTTCAACAGCAGTAAGAACCTTATGAACATCTTCAAGACCGCTAACAACACAGATGTTTACATCCATGCCTGCGATATTGAGGGTAGCCTCTTTAACAGCCTCGGTACCACGAACTGCATGATAATCAACATTAGCGATTTCCTTGCCTTCGAGAACTTCAGCAACGGTACGGATAGCAGCTTCCATAACACCGCCGGTAGCACCGAAGATAACACCTGCACCGGTAGCCTCACCGAGAGGAGAATCAAACTGTTCATCGGGAAGTTTAGTGAACTCGATACGTGCACGCTTAATCATGCGAGCAAGTTCACGAGTGGTGATGGTGATGTCGAGGTCAGGAAGACCTGCAGCAGCCTCATCGTCACGGATAATCTCAAACTTCTTAGCAGTACAGGGCATTACCGATACAGAAACAATGTTCTTGGGGTCAATGCCGTTCTTCTCTGCATAGTAGGTCTTAATAACAGCACCAAACATCTGCTGAGGAGATTTACAAGAAGAAAGATTAGGAATCATATTAGGATGATACATCTCGCAGAACTTAACCCAACCGGGTGAGCAAGAAGTAATCATGGGGAGAACACCGCCGTTTTGGAGTCGGTCAATAAACTCGGTTCCTTCTTCCATAATGGTAAGGTCAGCAGCGACATCGGTATCAAATACCTTGTCGAAGCCTAAGCGACGAAGAGCAGCAACCATTTTGCCTTCAACGCCGGTGCCGATTTCCATACCAAACTCTTCACCGAGAGCAGCACGAACTGCAGGAGCAGTCTGAACAATAACAATCTTTTCGGGGTCGTTAAGTGCCTCGAATACCTTATCGGTATCGTCCTTTTCAGAGAGTGCACCGGTGGGGCAGTTAATGATACACTGACCGCAAGATACACAACCTACTTCGGCAAGACCAAGATTGAAACCGCAAGCAACGTTAGTGTCAATACCGCGGTCGTTAGCACCGATAACGCTAACGTGCTGAGCTTTACAAGCAGCAACACAACGACGGCAAAGTACGCACTTGTTGTTATCGCGGAGCATATGAGGAGCCGAAGCGTCGATATCATAAACGGGTTTGTCACCGTCAAATTTAGCCTCATCCTCTACGCCATAATCATGGCAGAGTTTCTGGAACTCACAGTTCTCTGAACGAACGCAAGAGAGACACTTGCGGTCATGAGTAGAGAGAAGAAGTTCCAAAGTCATTTTTCTTGATTTTTGAACTGCCAACGAGTTAGTTCTAACCTCCATACCCTCGGTTACAGGGTATACGCAGGAAGCAACAATTCTAAATCCGCGGCCTTCGTTAACCTCAACAACGCAGATACGGCATGCGCCAATCTCGTTCATTTCTTTCATGAAGCAAAGGGTAGGAATTTCAATTCCAACCTGTCTTGCAGCTTCAAGAATGGTAGAACCGGCAGGAACAGAGACGTCCATACCGTTGATTTTTAAATTAATCATCTTTTCCATTGTATGTATCTCCTTTCCTTAACCTCTTGAAATAGCCTTAAACTTACATGTTCCGACACAAGCACCACATTTTACGCACTTTTCAGTGTCAATTGTAAGAGCGGGAAGTTTCTTACCGGGTGCAATATAATCGGTCTTAGAAATTGCATCAGCAGGACAATTCTTAGCGCAAAGTCCACATCCGATACACTTGTTTTTATCAATAGAGTAAACGAGAAGTTCCTTACATACGCCTGCAGGACACTTCTTATCTACGATATGGGCTACATACTCGTCACGGAAGTAACGCAAGGTGGAAAGAACGGGGTTAGGAGCAGTCTGTCCAAGACCGCAAAGAGCGTTCTGCTTAATGTAGTAGCAGAGTTCTTCCATCTTATCAAGGTCTTCCATAGTTGCCTGACCCTTAGTAATCTTGTCAAGCATTTCAAGAAGTCTCTTAGTACCGATACGGCAAGGAGTACACTTACCGCAAGACTCGTCAACGGTAAACTCAAGGAAGAATTTAGCAATATCAACCATACAGCTGTCTTCGTCCATAACGATAAGACCGCCCGAACCCATCATAGAACCAATGGCAAGAAGGTTGTCATAGTCAATGGGGGTGTCGATAAGGTCTGCAGGAATACATCCGCCGGAAGGACCGCCGGTCTGAGCAGCCTTAAACTTCTTACCGCCGGGGATACCGCCACCGATTTCTTCAACAATCTGACGTAAAGTTGTACCCATAGGAACTTCAACAAGACCGGTATTTTTAATGTTACCGCCAAGAGCGAATACCTTAGTACCCTTAGATTTTTCGGTACCCATAGAAGCAAACCAATCAGCACCTTTAAGGATAATCTGAGGAATGTTTGCATAAGTCTCAACGTTATTAAGAACGGTGGGTTTACCAAAAAGACCCTTAACTGCAGGGAACGGAGGACGGGGACGAGGCTCACCGCGTTTACCCTCAATAGAGGTCATAAGAGCAGTTTCCTCACCGCAAACGAATGCACCTGCACCAAGACGGATATGAATATTAAAATCAAATCCGGTATCAAAAATGTTTTTACCGAGGAGACCGTATTCACGAGCCTGAGCAATAGCAATTTTCAAACGGTTAACAGCTATCGGGTACTCAGCACGAACGTAAACGTAACCTCTTCTTGCACCGATAGCATAACCTGCAATAGTCATAGCTTCGATAAGAGCATGGGGGTCACCTTCAAGGATAGAACGGTCCATAAACGCACCGGGGTCACCTTCGTCGGCGTTACATGCAACATATTTAATGTCAGCATCGGGAACAAGGGTACGTGCGAGTTCCCACTTTTTACCTGTGGGGAAGCCTGCACCGCCGCGTCCGCGAAGACCCGAAGCCAAAACCTCGTTGATAACCTGTTCAGGAGTCATTTCGGTAAGTGCCTTACCAAGAGCCTGGTAACCATCCATAGCTATGTACTCATCAATATTTTCGGGGTTAATAACACCGCAGTTACGAAGAGCAACACGCTTCTGAGAACGGTAGAAAGCAGTATCATTAAGTGATACGTTTTCAGGATGAACTTCTTCATCACCGGTATCGGTGTATACAAGACGTTCTACTATACGTCCTTTCAAAAGATGCTCAGAAACAATCTCCTTAACATCCTCAGCGGTAACTCTTGAATAGAAGGTTCCGTCAGGATAAACGATAACAACGGGACCGAGTGCACAAAGACCGAAACATCCGGTCTGTACCACTTTTACTTCTTCAGAAAGACCTTTTTCAACAATCTGCTCTTCAAAAGCAGTCTGAATGGCTTTACTTCCCGAAGAGGTACAACCGGTACCGCCACAAATAAGAACTTGAGCGCGAATCATATTTTATACCTCCTGTTATTTTTGTGCGTTCTGCATGGTGTAGTCAACAACAACGTTGCCACCTTTGATATGTCTTTCAACAATCTCAGCAACCTTGTCAGGGGTCATCTTAACATAAGTGACCTTTTCCTTATCGGACTCATAAACCTCAACAACCGGCTCATACTGACAAACACCGATACAACCTGTCTGGGTAACGGTAACCTTGTCTTGAAGACCTGCTTTGTTGATTTCCTCAACGAATGCGTTGAGAACGGGACGTGCGCCTGCTGCAATACCGCAGGTTGCCATACCGACGACAACTCTGGTCTCTCCTGAACCTTCGCGGATAACGACCTTGTTCTTCATCTTGTCCCTGATGGCTGCGAGCTCTGCCAATGACTTCATAATATCTGTCCTTTCTCAAATGAATAATTAACTAATTTGACTGTATTGCTCACGAAGTGTCTCGGATATCCATCCGATAATCTCCATGTTATTAAGCGGAATGTCGCCTAAAATTTCCCTCATTTGCCTTGTGTCAAGGCTAACCTCACCTGCACCAACTTTATGTGTAAACACAAAATCAATATCGGGGTTGCATTGAATAAGGGCAACCACAGTAGCACTGATATCACCTAATGGGGTCATATCAATATGGTTTTTATAGAATAAAGCCGTAGTTTGTGTACCATGGTCATTTGGATGCTCGTCCTCATGTTTTGAGGTTATCCCAAACGTACCCCCCGTTTGCTCAGCCTGAAGTTTAAGCAACGGTATACCCATTCCAACCTTGCGGGTTGTTCTGGTGGTACTGAACGGGTCGGTCACGGTGGCTAAAAAATCTGCCTTCATACCGCAACCGTTATCCGAAACGGTAATCTCTAATGTATCATCATTCTCGACAATACTTATAAAAACCAAGTCTGCTCTTGCTTTTATTGAGTTCTGGGCAATATCCAGAACGTTTAGTGAAAGTTCCTTCATTTCCCGCACCTCAATTTTTTAAATAAACTGTTTCGCACCTTGTCACTGCTGTACGGTTCATCATCGAGCATGAAATACGCTTCTTTATCGCGAATGTCCCACAGATAATGAGCATCTGAGCCAACGGTAATCAACTTATCTTCCAAAATTGGATATTTTTCCTTATATTCCCCAATTTTCCCCGAATCGTGAAACTCTGCAACGAGATAATCGGGAAATTGAGGAAACGTACCCAACGTAGCAATAACTCCGTTAGCCTGTCGGTCTACGTGTGCGGGGAAACAAACCCCATTGCATCTTTCAACCAACAAAGGCACCTCGTCATAGGTTATATCGGTCGCATTTGAAAGAAGGTCTTCCTCAATGCCGATTACGTTATCCTTAGCATCGGTAATAAGTTGGTCACCGAAAATGTCGGTGCGGTTTTTTATTCTAATTCGCCGTTTGTCCACCGCGTCGCCAAAATTCATGGCTTCGTCAAGACGTTCAAACAAGCAAACTATGTGAATATCCTCCGCCGTCGTCAGTTCCATACCCGCTATTGGGATTATACCATTTGCTTTTGCCGCTTCAAAAAAAGCCGGGCAATTCTTTGTGGTATTATGGTCTGTAAGTGCTACAATATTAAGCCCCGCTAAAGTTGCCATTCCGGCAATGTTTGATGGGGTCATCTCATTATCGGCGCAAGGTGATAAACACGAATGAATGTGAAAATCGTAGTAGTAACGGTTCATTGTATTAGTTGTGACAGCTTGACGGCTATCTCATATGCCGGTTCATCAGAACCCAAAATATTGATATCCTTTGCCTTTGCAACCTCAATGACGTTTTCCTCAAGCGTTACACCCTCGGCAAGGATAATGCAAGCAGTGTCAGCCAAAGCCGCAACAGCAGCAATATTAACATTGGACATAATAGTAATCCATGCATCGCCTGACTTGGCTCTGCCCATGACCCAACTAAGCAAGTCGCCTATATAAGCACCCGTTATCTCTCTTGAATCATCGGTAACCGAATAGCTTTTAAGCCCTAATTTTACTGCTGCTTCGCCAACTGTCATTCTTCGTCACCCTTTTTCTTTTCACCGCAACCATTTTCGAGATTGCGAACTTTTCTGATAACACAGGCATCAATATCACAGTGACCTTTAACAATATCCTCAGCTAAAGCACGACAGTTCGGAGCACCGCAGGAACCACAGTCGATTCCGGGAAGTTCCTCCCTTATGCGCTGTATATCGGCCATCATCCTCATAGACTCGCCCAAAGTTTTGCCCAACTTGGTCATTGGGTCGTAATCGGGCACACTCTCAAAGAAGCAGTCGGTAGGTATGTACTTTTCATCCTTTGACAAAAAGTTTTGCGACACCGGAAGATATCGTCTTAAGGTTTGTAATCTTGCCTTGGCAATAAACGGATTTTCCATTGTCATAACGCCGCCGACACAACCGCCGGTGCAAGCGTTGAGTTCGATAAACTCAAGTTGCGGAATTTGTCCGTTTTCAATCTGGTCTAACATTTTAATAACGTTCTCAATGCCGTCAGCAGCAAGATACTTGTCATTAAATATCGCGGTGGCTTCACCGCCCGAAGTCGCCCAACTGATACCTATCATACCCGAACGCGACACAGGGAACGGCGTTTTTTCACGTTTCATAAGATTAATAAGCATGAAATAAACGTCACTGATTGAAACCACCATATTTACGCTGCTTTTATAATCGCCAAACCCGTTTTTAACATAACTTGTCTTAGCGGGGCAGGGTGAAATAAAGCAAACTCCTATATCTTCATCGGTTAGTTCCGGATGTTCTTTAAGCGCTTTACGACGTGCCATTTTAGCGGCAACCTCCATAGGAGGCAAAAGCGGTAAAAGATTATCTTTAAGATACGGGAATCTCAGTGCGATAAGCCTTGCTATAACGGGACAAGCAGAACTTATAACCGGTTTTTTAATACCTTCGGTCTTTAAATAAAGCCTTGTGTATTCCGAAACGAATTCTGCCGCCTGCGAAACCTCGCAAACCTCGTCAAAGCCCATATCGAGCAATCCTTGAAGGACGTAATCGATATCGTCAAGCTCTTCAAACTGACCGTAAAGTGTTGGTGCGGGAAGTGCTATACGCCATTTATACTTATAAAGGTCATCGAGCTTATTGCACTCAGCTCTTTTTGCCTTGTGCGGACACACCCTTATACACTCACCGCAGTCGATACATCTGTCGGGGTTAATGACGGCGTGACCGTCTTTTACCCTTATGGCCTCGGTCGGACAATGCCTTAAACAGGTTGTGCAACCGGTGCATTTTTCTCTATCCAGAGATACCGAATGTTCATACGTATTCATAGCGCGGATTATTCCTCATATTATAATTTAACGTACATGGTTATGCGTGTACCCTTGCCAAGTTCGGTTTCAATCTTCATGTCATCGGTATAACGCTTCATGTTAGGAAGACCCATACCGGCACCGAAACCTAAAGAACGAATGTTGTCAGGTGCGGTTGAAAAACCTTCCTGCATTGCAAGGTCAACATTCGCAATACCGGGGCCGTTGTCGTCAAGGACAATTTCAATCATATCCTCATGAACAATAACATCGGCTTTGCCGCCGCCCGCATGAATAACCATGTTTATCTCGCCTTCATACATGGCAATGGATACTCTTCTGATGGTTTCGGGAGAAATGCCTAACTGACGCAGATTCTTTTTAACCTGCACCGAAGCCTGGCCCGCCGAAGTAAAGTCTTGACCGTCCACTTGAAAGTGAAATTTCAAAGCCTCACTCATAAAGCATCTCCCTTTCCGATAAGACCGTTCTGGTACAATTTACCGCAAGCATTATACATACGTTTATCGGTTGACAAAACCACAATTGAACTTTCTTTGGCAAGTTCAATCATTTCCTCAGTCGGTTTTTTGGAACGGACAAAAACAATGCAAACCATATCCATCATTACAGCCGTTCTAATAACCTGAGCATTGACAAGACCGGTAAGTAAAACTGCTTGGTCCTTAACATATGCCAAAACATCGCTCATCATATCGCTACCGCAGGCCGAGTATACTTCATTTTCTAAGTAATCCTCGCCGCAAATAACCTCGGCATTGAGTAAATCCTTGAGCACGCTGATTTTCATAAGTTTAATCCCTTTTGTTTATAATCAGTCTTTATATTTGTCCAAAATACCGTCAATGTCCTTTTCGGTAAGGCGTCCGTAAACGTCCTCGTTAACGGTAAGTACGGGTGCAAGACCGCAAGCACCGATGCAACGGCAAGCCTCAAGAGAGAATTTACCATCAGCGGTACACTCACCCGGCTGAATTCCAAGAACCTCAATAAGACGGTCAATAAGTTTCTGAGCGCCCTTTACGTAACAAGCGGTACCGAGGCAGACAGAAATCTGATACTTGCCCTTAGGCGAAAGTGCAAACTGAGCATAAAAGGTGGCAATGCCGTAAACCTCCTCTACCGATACACCCATACCCTCGGCAATCATCTGCTGAACCTCAAGGGGCAGATAACCGTAGATTTCCTGAGCTTCTTGCATTACCGACATCAACGAGCCGTCAACACTTTTCTTGGCTTCGATTACTGCCTTTAACTTAGCGTTCTGCACAGGTGTTCCGCTAAACGGAATTGTACTGGCTTTCTTTTTCATAAGCTTTTCCTCCTGTAAATGTGATAACATTACGGCAAATTGATGGCTTTTTTCTACTGTAAAAATATGTTTTTTAAAGCGACTTAATCATCAATCCGCATAACTGTTAAAATTATAACAGACTTTTGTCGAAAAGTCTATATATTTATAAGAAATTTTATAAGGAAAATTGTTGTTTTTATTAAAAAATTATGCTTTTTCGATTATGCTTTGCTAATATTTGTAAGTGCATAATTAAAAACGCAAAAACACCCGTTTACACTTGTTATGTGAACGGGTGTTTTTTCAATTATTTTTCAATAAATCTTGTTTCAATTTCGTTTAAGGCTTTAGCGATAAACTCGTCAGCAGTCATAGAACCTAAATCAACACCGCCGCGTTTTCTTACCGAAACAGTGCCATTCTCAACCTCTTTATCGCCCAAAATGAGCATATAAGGAATCTTTTCAAGTTGAGCCTCACGGATACGGTAACCCATCTTCTCGTTGCGGTCATCCATAGTGGCTTTAAGTCCTGCTGCAACAAGTTTTTCAGTAAGGGTTGCCGCCTCGTCACGAAGCCTTTCCGAAATAGGAATAACCCTTACATGCTCAGGTGCCAACCACAAAGGCATTGCGCCTGCATATTTTTCAAGCAGAAGTGCAAGCGTTCTCTCATAGCAACCGAGCGAGGTACGGTGAATGATATAAGGCGTCTTCTTCTCACCGTCAACATCGACATATTCCATGCCAAACTTTTTGGCAAGCAACATATCAATTTGAATAGTAATAAGGGTATCCTCTTTGCCGTGAACGTTCTTTATCTGAATGTCAAGTTTGGGGCCGTAGAATGCTGCTTCATCAATTCCAACTGAATATTTAAGACCTAAATTATCAAGGATTTTTCCCATAAGGCTTTGGGCTTCATTCCACTGTTCGGGCGTACCCTCGTATTTATCGGTTCTTTCGGGGTCCCATTGCGAGAAACGATAGGTTACATCCTCGTCAAGACCAACGGCTTTAAGCATAAAGTTGGCAAGCTCAAGACAGCCTCTGAACTCTTCTTCAAGTTGTTCGGGTCTGAGTACTAAATGACCCTCGGAAATAGTGAACTGTCTAACACGGATAAGTCCATGCATTTCGCCCGAATCCTCATTACGGAAAAGGGTCGAAGTTTCACCCAAACGCATAGGTAAATCGCGGTAAGAACGCATTTTGTTAAGGTAAACCTGATACTGGAACGGGCAGGTCATAGGACGAAGCGCAAAGCACTCTTTTTCCTCGTCGTTGGGGTCGCCCAAAACGAACATACCATCTAAATAATGGTCCCAATGTCCCGAAATTTTATAAAGTTCCCTCTTTGCCATAAGAGGTGTTTTGGTAAGAAGATATCCCCTCTTCTGCTCTTCATCTTCCACAAATCTTTGCAAAAGTTGAATTGTTCTGGCACCTTTGGGCAACAAAATAGGCAAGCCCTGACCGATATAATCAACGGTAGTAAAATACTCAAGTTCGCGACCGATTTTATTGTGGTCACGCATTTTTGCTTCCTCAACCGCTTTCAAATACTCATCGAGTTCAGCCTGAGTTGCAAAGGCGGTACCGTTAACGCGGGTAAGCATTTTGTTGTTACTGTCGTTCTTCCAATATGCACCCGAAATAGACGTCAATTTAAACGCCTTTAATGCTTTAGTATAAGTGATGTGCGGTCCACGGCACATATCAACATATTCGCCCTGACGGTAAAAACTGATTGGCTCATCATCGGCCAAATCTGCGATATGCTCTACCTTGTAAGTTTCCCCCTGCTCTTCCATCAATTTAATGGCTTCTTCGCGGGGCAAAATCTGAGGTTTTATGGGAAGATTTTCTTTAACAATCTTACGCATTTCATCCTCAATTTTAGGAAGGTCTGCATCGGTAAGTTTGATATCTCCCAAATCAACATCATAATAAAAACCTTTATCGGTTGCAGGGCCGTAGGCAAACTTTGCCTCGGGATAAAGCCTTTTTATAGCCCCTGCCATAATGTGCGCTGCCGAATGGCGAAGCACCTCTAATTCTTCTGCCTCGGGGCAAACGTCAACCGTACCGTTGTTATAAACTACTTTCATGTTTTTATTTCCTTTCAATAAAATAAAACCCTTAATGCACATCAAATGCGCATTAAGGGTGCAAAATTTTACACGGTTCCACCTTAAAGTTTAACTCAAAACCCTTTAACGCAAGGCTCTACGTCGACCTTTTTAACCGGTCGCTCTCAGGGGTGGTCTTCACGTAAAATCAACTTAGCGGCTTTCAGCCCAACGACCGCATTCTCTAAAAGTTTTGTAAACGCTACTCTTCCCGTCAACGATTTGTCCTATAAATAATACTACTAAACCGCCAAAAAGTCAAGTGCCTAAACTTACCTTAACGGTTATTTTCTTTTGCGTTGACTATTCTGAGTTTTAAGTGTATAATAATAAATATAAAAAAGATTTTAAGCCCGAGGGTCGCTTTCCTTCGGGCACTTTGTGGTATAAAAAATTGAGGTGATTTTTTTGTCTTGCGAAAAAACTTATTTAACCCCACTTGCGCACACCGTATCAAGAACAATTTTAAATCCGCTTAACATTCTTCATTCGGGTTTTCTTGTTTTGACTCTTGTTTTGCTTGGACTACTTAACTTTAATTACGGTGCCTTAATTGTGCCGATATTTGTTTTCGAACTTGTTTCGGTTATTGCCGCACCCTGCACTGCGAGTAAACTTAAAAATCACTTCGGTGCATATAGTTTGCGTGGCTTTTCTATAATTAGCCTAATTTTAAGTTTTGGTATTGCTGTTTTAAGTTTTATTTTGCAATATACCAACATTTTAAAGTTTGACTTGGCATTTATAACTCTTTCGTTTGACCATTTGTCAGCCCCGTTAAACCTTCTTAACACAACCGTTTATAACCTTTGTTTTGCGCTTTTAGGCATAACGTTGCTATACCTTACAAAAGCGGTATTTTCGGGCACTTTGGCATCCATAGTAAAAACAAATCTCCCTAAAAACTGCGGCTTTTTGCTTGGCAGTATTATTTCTTGTTTTTCGTTAGCAGTTTTTTGCATCGGAGCCCTTGACCTTTTAGGATTTACTTCGCTTTTTTATAAGACCGAAAATTTAGAAACCGTTGCAAAATACACTAACGTTGCCGTTTTCATTTTAGGCTTTATTTCGGCAGGGATAAGCGTTGCTTTAAACATTTATACATATATCAAAACGAGGAAAAACAGCCATGTTATTTAAAGGAAAATGTAAATACGATTTTGTTATAGTGGGTCTTGGCAATCCCGGTGACAAGTATGAAAAAACGCGTCACAACGCCGGTTTTAGGGTTATTGACCTTTTGGCAGAAACCTTAAATGTTACCGTTTGGAAAAGTAAATTTCAATCGCTTGTTGCGGACACCGAATACAAAGGCAAAAAACTTCTGCTTGTAAAACCGCAAACCTTTATGAATAATTCAGGCTCAGCCGTTTCGGAAATTGTGAAATTTTACAAACTGCCTGTCGACCGACTTATCATTATATCCGACGACGTTTCGATGGACGCAGGCAGACTTCGCATAAGAGCATCGGGCAGTCACGGCGGACACAACGGGCTTAAAGATATTACCCAACTTTTAGGTACCGATGCTATTGCCCGAATCAAGGTTGGAATGGGGCAAAAACCAACTCCCGAATATGACCTTGCAAATTGGGTGCTCGGTAAACCCTCCCCCGACGACGAAAAAAAGATAACCGAGGCTGAAATTTCAAGTTCTAAGGCGGTTCTTATTACCGTTACCGACGGTATAAATGCCGCCATGAATAACTGCAACAGGTGAAAATATGAAGTATAAATTCATTGCTCGTGCATTTAGTGAGCTTTCTGAATTTAATGAGATTACCAACTGCTTAAAACAAAATAAAACTCCGCTTACCGTTTCAGGACTTTCGCACATACACAGAGTATGTCTGGCGGTATCTTTGTCGGTAAAAAACGGCATAAAACCGCTAATAATTACAGCGGGCGATGCCGAAGCAGAGCGCGTACAGGAAGACTTAGAGTCAATAGGTCTTTCGGTTGCTTTGTTCCCCGGCAGAGATTTTTGTTTCCGCAGCAAAATATCATCGTCGCACGAATACGAGCACAAGCGTATTAGTACACTTTCGCGCATTATAACGGATGACTTCGACGTGTGCGTTTCACCTGCCGATGCAGTCATTAGTTCAACCATACCCAAAACCACTCTTGAAAACCGACGTTTTACTTTAAAGGTCGGTCAAGAATACAACCTGCAAACCTTGGTTTCAACCTTGGTTTCGGCAGGATATTCAAAAAGCGAACAGGTTGACGGTGCCGGTCAGTTTTCATTAAGAGGAAGTATTCTTGATATTTTTTCACCGGGATACCCCGAGCCTTTTAGAATTGACTTTTTCGGTGACGAAATTGACAGTATTTATACTTTCGAGGTTGATACACAGCGTCGAACCGAGCAAAGACGCGAACTCACCGTATCACCCGTTGCTGAAGCCTCACCCGATTCATCGCAGAAATTAGCAGAAGCACTCGAAACATTGTTGGAACGCAAAAAAATCAGCGAAACACAGATAAAACGGATAAAAGAAGATATTGAGCGTTTAAAAAACGGTGTAGGTGTTGCATACGATACTTATTTGAAATACATCTACCCCGAAAATTCGACAATCTTCGACTATTTTACTTCTGATTCAGCAACCTTTGTTTTTGATACCAACGCCGTTTTTGAACGAATTGACAGCACATTAAAATTGCACGCAGAAGAGATTAATACCCTCTTATCCGAGGGTGTTTTGCCTCCCGATTTTCGTTCGGTATACCTTGATTTTGCCCAATTCCAACATCAACTTGAGATTCACAACACCTTATTTTTTGACAGTTTTCAAAAAACAACCTACAAACCTGCTCCAAAAGCAGTGTTTAACCTTAACGTGCGTCAATCGGGCGGTTTTCAAGGTTCGGCTCAAACCCTTAAAGATGACATACTCTCGCAAAACCGCAAACTGACAATAATTCTTGCGGGCAGCGAAAAAGCAGCAAGTAATTTGTGCGAAGAGTTATGTGATTTAAAGGTCGCTGCCAAATTTACTCCCGACCCCGTAAATGTTGGCGAAAAAGGAATTTTTGTTACTACCGGAACGCTGACTGAAGGTTTTGAACTTCCCTTTGCCGACACGTCGGTTATGGTGCACGGACGAGCCGCTATTGTTACCAAAAAGCGTAAAACATTCAGTAAAGGCACTGCCGTCGGTTCTTTGGAAGAACTCGAACGCGGTGATTACGTCGTTCACGTCACTCACGGAATAGGCATTTTTGCAGGTGTTCAGCAAATCACTGCACACGGTGTAACACGTGACTACATTAAAATAAACTACGCAGGTAAAGACGCCCTTTATGTACCGGTAACTTCGCTTGATATGGTATCCAAATACATCGGTTCATCAGAAGACACCACCGTAAAACTAAATAAATTAGGCTCCGCCGATTGGGGAAAAACGCGTGCAAGGGTTAAAAAAGCCGTTAAAGATATGGCAAAACAGTTAACCGCCCTTTACGCAAAACGCATGCAACAACAAGGTTTTTCTTTTAGTCCCGACGGCGACCTGCAATCAGATTTTGAACGTCGCTTTCCGTTTGAAGAAACCGACGACCAACTTCGTTGCTCACACGAAATCAAACGTGATATGGAACGTGCCGTCCCTATGGACCGTTTGCTTTGCGGAGATGTAGGCTTTGGCAAAACCGAGGTTGCTTTCCGTGCGGCATTCAAATGTATTGCCGAGGGCAAACAATGTGCCGTTTTAGTGCCCACGACCATTCTTGCATGGCAACACTACAACAATGCACTTGAACGTTTCGGCAATATGGCAATCGAAGTAGAAATGCTGTCACGCTTCAGAACCCCAAAACAGCAAGAAAGAATAAGAAAAGAACTTAAAGCCGGCAATATCGACCTTATAATAGGAACGCACAGTCTTATTTCAAAAGATGTTGTTTTTAAGGATTTAGGCCTTTTAATAGTTGACGAAGAACAGCGTTTCGGCGTTGCCCAGAAAGAGCGTTTAAAGGAACTTTACCCCACAGTAGACGCGTTAACACTCTCAGCCACACCTATACCGCGAACGCTTAATATGGCACTTTCAGGTCTTCGCGATATGTCATCAATCGAAGAGGCTCCTCTCGACCGCCGACCTGTTCAAACCTATGTTTTAGAGCACGACAACGGCATTGTAAACGAAGCAATAAGCCGAGAACTAAGGCGAGGCGGTCAGGTGTATTACCTGCACAACCGCACCGATAACATTGAGTCGTGCGCAATGAAAATCCAGCAAGCCCACCCTAATTCCCGCGTTGGAATTGCCCACGGCAAAATGGATGAAGGGTCGCTTTCCAAAGTGTGGCGACAACTGACCGAGCACGAAATTGATATTTTGGTTTGCACCACCATAATTGAAACAGGAGTTGACGTACCCAACGCCAACACTCTTATAATTGAAGATGCCGACCGATTTGGTCTTGCTCAACTGCATCAATTAAGAGGGCGTGTCGGCCGAAGCCACCGTACCGCCTTTGCATACCTGTTATTTACGCCCGGCAAAGCACTGACCGAAATCTCTCAAAAAAGACTGGACGCAATAAGAAAATTCACCGAGTTTGGTTCGGGTTTTAGAATTGCTATGCGCGACCTTGAAATAAGAGGTGCAGGTTCTGTTTTAGGCGGTGAACAACACGGCCATATGGAGTCGGTCGGATATGATATGTATTTAAAACTCCTGTCCGACGCCATTGCAGAAGAAAAAGGCGAACAAATAAAAGAGGAAAAAGAATGTACCGTTGAACTAAAGGTCAACGCCCACATACCCGAAAAATATATTTCCTCGTTAGGTTCACGTCTTTCGGCATACCGAAGAATTGCCGCAATAAGAACAGCGGAAGATTCTTTTGACGTTATTGACGAGTTGATTGACCGTTACGGCACACCTCCAAAAGCAGTAACCGACCTTGTAAGTATAGCACTTTACAAAGCAACCGCTTCGGCACTCGGAGTAACCGAAATAAGCGAACAAAACGGCCGTGTTTTGCTTTATGTTGATGCTCTTACCGAGCCGGTTTCAAGGCTTTTATCGTCCGAAATAAAACGGCGCGTTATGTTCAGCGCGGGTAAAAGGCCGTACATTTCAGTTCGTCCCGACGGCAGTCAAAAGAGCCTTGACACATTAAAAGAAGTTCTTTCATATATGCAAGAACCTATCAATCCTTAAAATTTTAAAAAACACTGGACTTTTTAACATTTATATTATATACTGTATGGTGTATTATTTTGTGGATATGCTTTTGCAATTTATCACAATTAAATTAAGCCGTAGGCTTTATTAAGGAGTAAAAAACATGAAGAAAATTGTCAGAGTTTTAGCTGTCGTTTTGGCAATTGCTATGCTGGTATCTGTTTTTGCCGGTTGCCACAAGAAAAACGAAATCGCTTATACAATCGGCGGAAGAGAGTTTACTTCGGCCATGTATAGTTGCGTGCTTTATACCGCAGCAACCAATGCTCGCAGTGCTATTTATGACTATGTAAAAAGCAATGAAGGCGATACAGAAAAAATCAAGTACAAAGACTATAAGTTCGATTCTGAAGGTGTTGTAAGTGCTGAAGGCACCCCTTATGAGGAGTTTGTAGAAAACGAGGCTGTAAGAGTTTTAAGACAATACGCCGCTGTACTTAACCTCATGGAAGAAAAAGGTATCACCTTAGATGCCGAAACCGAACAGATAGCACTTATTCAGGCCAGTTCCTACTGGTACTATGGCTGTGATTACAACACTTATGTGCAGTACTCACAAAACGGATATAATCTTTCTCAGTACTACACCCCCTACGGCTATTTCTTCGAGCCTAACGGCGTAGCATTGTCCACCTATGAGCAATATATGCTTTATGAGTATTCATATAATTACCTTTTCTATGAACTTTATGGCGAAGACGGTGAAAAGGCCATTCCTCAAGCCGACCTTGACAAATATTTCGGTGAGCATTACGCCTTGGCTGACATTATCTCTTATAGTTTAACCGACGGTGATGCAGACCTTTCGGAGGAAGATAAAAAGGTGCTTACCGATGAGGCTAACGCATTCCTCAAACGCCTCGAAAAAGGTGAAAGTTTTGATGTAATATATAAAGAATTCCAAGCCAACGAAAAGGCACGCGAAGAGGCTAAAAAAGAAGAAGCCGATAAAGAAGACAGCAATACCGAAAACAAAGACGACAAAACTGAAGATAAAACCGACGTTAAAGAAGAATCGGCCGAAGATAAAGACGAAGATAAGAAGGACGAGGAGACAAAAGACGAAGGTTACGAGCCTGCTGAGTATACAACACTGTTGGGCGACGAAGATACAGATTTTGCAACCGAACTCTACGACATAGTAAAAGAATATAAAATAAACGACGTAAAAATTCATGAAGACAAGGAAAATAAAGTTCTTTACCTCATCATGAAGAGAGACCTCTTTGAAGAGGATGGTTTCTGGCTTGACTATGAAGGACAAAGCGGTTCGTTGCGTGACGTAATCATCTACAACCTCAAGCACGACGAATTTGATGCAGACGTTACAGCCCTCGGTACCACTTATGACGCCGTTGAGGACAAGTTTGCAACCCGTCCGTTTGACGTTAAAGACCTCGTTTTTGATATTGAATAATTTAAAAATCTCCGAGGCTCTTACCTCGGAGGTTTTTTATAATATTTAAAATTTTGTCAATACTCATTTAAAAAGGAGAATGACTGTGATAAAAAAAGAACTTTGCGATGGCGTTTCATATTCATTTATTAAAACGTCCAAATTTAAGACCACTTTATTATCGGTTGGTTTTTATTTACCTTTAAGTCAAGAAAATGCCGCAAATTCACTGTGCTTATCGCTAATGCGTACCGGCACAAAGGAACTGCCCGACCTTTACTCGTTTAATCGAAAACTCGCCTCTCTTTATGGTGCCGGAATAACATCATGGACTGCCAAAAACGGCGATTCTTTAGAATTAAGGATTAATCTTACCGTAAACGACGACCGCTTTTGCCTTGACGGTGACGGAGTAACCGAAGCCGCAGGAAAATTATTGTGCGATATGATATTCAGTCGTTTTTGCGACCAGAGTGACTATCCCGAAACGGCATTTTTGCGTGAAAAAAGGTTGCTTTGCGAGAAAATTGCCGGCACATTAAACGAAAAACGTCTTTACGCAAAATCAAGATGTGAAGAAGAAATGTGTAAAGGTGAACCGTTTGGACTGCCCGTTGACGGCAATTTGGACGATGCACAAAGACTCACACAACACGATGTAAAATCAGCACTCAAAAGGCTTATTCAAACGTCCTGCATTTCACTTATTGTTGTGGGTGACTGCGAGCCGACAACCTTTATAGACAACTTTAAAAATCACATTTTAAGCGCAAACCGAAACTTTAAGCCTACACCTAAAAATGTGGTCAAATCTGCTCGCAACCTGCAAATATGCGACGAAAAAATGCCTGTAAAACAAGGCAAACTTGTTTTGGGACTCAGAAGTAACGAGGCAGGCTACGACCGTGACACGGTTGCCATGTGGGTTATGACCGATATGTTGGGCGGCGGACCTCACAGCAAACTCTTCCTTAATGTACGCGAAAAATTAAGCCTTTGCTACTACTGTGCCGCAAGACCTGTACGAAATAAAGGTCTCATTTTTATCGACAGCGGTGTTGAGGAAAAGAATATGGAATCGGCAAAAAATGCAATAATGAACGAATTTAACAGTATGGTTAACGGGGACTTTAGCGAAAACGACCTTGCTGTTTCAAAGCGCGCACTTATTGATACAATTCGTTCGGCAGTTTGTGACCAGCCGTCTTTGGCAAGATGGTATGCGACAAGAAGTTTAGAGCAAAATCCCATGTCGCCTGAGGAGACTTGCGAAGCCATCGACTTAGTATCGGCAGAAGATGTAAAACTTGCCGCCGGCAAATTTTCACTTGACACAGTATACCGTCTTCTTCCCGACGGCAGTTTAGAGGAGGCAGAACAATGAGTTTTTGTTTAAAACAAATTAAAAGCCAACTTGCAAACGAAGAATGTTTTGTAGGCACACACTCGTCAGGCCTTAAAATATACCTTTGCCAAAAGAAGGATTTTTCGGCAAACTATGCCGTTTTTGGCACGCATTACGGCTCAATCGACACTGAATTCGCCGTAAACGGAGGCACAATGCTTCAAGTACCCGAAGGCATTGCTCACTTTTTGGAGCACAAACTTTTTGAAGGTGAAGACGGCGACGCGTTTACAAAATATTCGGTAACGGGTGCTTCGGCCAACGCTTACACATCTTTTGACCGAACATGTTATCTTTTTGAATGTTCAGAACGGTTTTACGAAAATCTTGACATACTATTAAGTTTTGTTTCCTCCCCCTATTTCACCCCCGAAACAGTACAAAAAGAACAAGGCATTATAGGGCAGGAAATCAGGATGTATGACGATGCTCCGGGCTGGTGTGTACTTTTTAATCTACTGCGCGCGCTCTATCACAGCCACCCTGTAAAAATTGACATTGCAGGTACAACCGAATCGATTGCCAAGATTACTGACAAAACCCTTTATGACTGCTATAACACATTCTACAACCCATCAAATATGTTCCTTTGTATCTGCGGTAATTTTGATACCGATAAGGTTTTGGATATGGTTGAACAAAAAATAATCTCAAAAAGCGAAACCAAAATAACACGAGCCGATATAAAAGAGCCTCAAACGATAGTGACCGAATATGTAGAAAAAAGAATGCCTGTTTCAAACCATATGTTTGTGGTAGGAATTAAGGACAAAGAGACTAACCGTCACAACTCGATTGATTTTATTACTGCAAGCAATGTTTTGCTTGAGGTTTGCGCAGGTAAAATTTCACCGCTTTACGACCGCCTGCTTAACGAAGGTCTTATCGGTAACGACTTTTCGACCGAATATTTCCACGGGCACGGCTACTCGGCACTGCTTTTTGACGGCCAATCTTCCGACCCGTTAAAGGTAAAATCCGCAATCCTTGAAGAGCTGCAGAAAATTGCTCTTAACGGTGTAGACCCACAACTTTTTAAAGACGCTCAACGTAAACTTTACGGTCGTGAAATCAGACGTTTTAATGACGTCGAAGAGGTTGTCAGCGGGTTTATCGACTGCGCTATTGACGGTTTCGGCCCTTATGATACTTTAACCGCGCTGAAAAACATCACACCGCAAGACGTAACCGAACGCGCAAAGGGATTAGACCTTTCTTTATCGGCTATTTCGGTTATAAAGCCCATCGAAAACAAGTGAATATAAATTAAGGGTGACAATTGTTTGTCGCCCTTAATTTTTGTAAAAAATTTTAAAAATTTCTAAATTTTTATAAAAATGTCTTTCGCATTGCAACAAAATAGTATATAATGTATTTGTTATATTATTTGCTTTTTGAGAGGTTTCCATTTTATGATTAACTTTGCTACTTATCATGTTAACCTTTTTGGTATTAGAATGGAGTTTGACCCGGTTGCTTTCACCCTGCCAATTGGCGGAGGTTGGAGCGTTTACTGGTACGGTATTTGCATTGCAGTAGGTTTTTTGCTTGCCGTTGTTTACGGTTTTACAAGGGCAAAGCGTTTTGGTGTAGACCCCGACCGACTGACCGATGTCGTTTTGGTTACCACTCCCCTTGCCATACTCTGTGCGAGACTTTATTACATCATTTTTTATAAAGGCAATCTAAATATAAAATCGGTTGCTGATTTTTTAGGGTTTTCAAGTAAATCCGGCGTGTCCGGTCTTGCAATATACGGCGGCGTAATAGGTGCTGCCGTGTTCGGACTTTTGATGTGCAAAATCCGTAAGGTCAAAATTTTAGACGGCTTTGACCTTGCTGCAAGCGGTTTTCTAATTGGACAGGCTGTAGGACGTTGGGGCAACTTCTTCAATCAGGAAGCCTTTGGCTCGCCTACCAATTCTATGTGGGGTATGTCGAGTGAGGCTACCGGCAATATTTTAGTTCACCCCTGTTTCCTTTACGAGTCGATTTGGTGTCTTGTTGGCTTTATACTGCTTCATTTTATAGGAAACCACCGTAAATTCAGCGGTCAATTGGCTCTTTGCTATGGCATTTGGTACGGTTTTGGACGTGCTTTTATCGAACAACTCAGAACCGATAGCCTTTATTGGGGACCGCTTAAAATTTCACAATGGTTATCCGGCGCTTTGGTCATAATCTGCGGTTCATTGCTGATTTATATGCTAATGAGACAAAAAACCGCAAAACGAGACGAGACCTATGTTGCAATGTTTGACGATATAGATACCGACGCCGTCAGCACCACCAAATTTTATGACCAAGAAAATGCTGACCAACCCGAAGAAACCGAAGAGGATGAAGAAAACAATGGCTGAATTAATAAGCGGTAAAATCATATCAGGCGCTGTAAAAGAACGCATAAAACAAGAAGTTGAGGAATTAAAAGCAAAAGGGGTTACCCCCGGTCTTGCCGTAATAATTGTAGGCACAGACCCTGCATCACAGGTGTATGTCGGTTCTAAAGAACGTACCTGCATTGAACTTGGCATGTATTCTGAAAAATATGAACTGCCCGAAAACACAACCGAAGAAGAACTGTTGAATCTTATAAACACACTTAACGACAGTCCTAAGATTCACGGCATTTTATGTCAGTTGCCTCTTCCTCGCCATCTAAATGAAAAGGCAGTAATCGAGGCTATTGACCCCAAAAAGGATGTTGATGCTTTTCACACCATTAACGTCGGCAAAATAATGCTTGGCGATTATGATTTTCTGCCCTGCACACCCGCCGGTATAATGGAAATGTTGCGTTTTGCAAATATCGACCCCGCGGGTAAACACTGTGTGGTTATCGGCCGTTCTAACATCGTCGGCAAACCTATGGCAATGCTTATGTTGCATGCCAACGCAACGGTTACTATTTGCCATTCTAAAACGCAAAACCTAAAAGACATTTGCCGTGAGGCTGATATTTTAGTTGCTGCTGTGGGCAAAGCAAACTTTGTTACAGCCGACATGGTAAAACAAGGCGCAGTGGTTATTGACGTAGGTATGAACCGTCCCGAAGGCGGAAAACTCTGTGGCGATGTCGACTTTACATCGGTCGAACCTATTTGTTCTGCCATTACTCCCGTTCCTGGCGGAGTTGGACCTATGACTATTTCGATGCTAATGCAAAACACACTTACCGCTGCCAAAAGAACACTTAAATAATACTAAAAACCAAAAAGGAGGTGAAACGGTGAAAAGAATATTAATTGCTTTTATTAGTCTTGTTTTGGTTTTGTTCACCGTTTTGCCTGCATGTGCCAAAACGGTTGAACACGAAATTGACGGAATTGTTTTCAATTTAGATGATGACTACCAAATCCGCACCGAGGAAAATTTGTTCCCATCATCGTCGGTTGAAGGACTGACATTTGTAGCAATATCATCAAACCTTCAACACCAAATTCAAGCAAGGGTTGCAAACACTGAGTTTTCAAGAGAACTCGAAAGTTTTGATAACTTAGACAGCGAAACAGTTGCACCTGCCGGTCAAAAACTCTTCCCTAACGGTTACGAAACGGTAGTTTTGGGCTCTACTCTTTACCTCAAAAGCGTCGAAACATCAAACGACGAAACAACCGTTGTTTATGTAACGGTTTCAAACGGCAACCTATATACGTTTTCGTATTTTGGACCCGATGCCTCACGAATGGGCGAGTTTATGACCACCGTAACCGTGCCAAAAAGTAAGGCAGACTCTAACGTAAAAGTTTTTGTCATTATTATTGTTTCAATTTTGATTTTGGTTGACATAATATTCCTTTACTTCCTTGTTATGTCGTTTGTAAAGGACTATCGTCATAAAAAACAAGACCGAGAACAAAATATCGTAAGCCAATATATTAAAATAAAACGCCGAAAGTATTAAGGAGGCATTTATGAAATTGTTTAATCGATTTTTTGCCTTACTGCTTGTCATTTGCCTTTTGTCACTTGTAGGTTGCGGCGGTTCAGATACCACCTCCTCCGACAACAGTACAACCACTTCAGACACTTTAATAATCCCGCCAGACGACAGTACTTCGTCAAATAACAGTTCGGTTTCGTCGGTGATTTCAACGCCCGATAGCAGTTCTGCAAATTCTTCAACGCAAGTAAAACCGCTTGACCCAACCAAACCCACCATATTCTTAACCGCTAATAAAAGCAATAATCAGGTAACTGTAAATATAAATGTAAAAAACAATCCTGGTATTGCCGCATATACAATACGGATAAACTATGACACTGATAAGGTTACTCCAAAAACCATAACAAACAACCTTACTGCCGTAACCTCTAATCTGCAACAGCCCAACGTAACTCTTCACGGTTATGTTACCGCTGTATACGCAAATACCGATGGCGTCTCAAAAGACGGGGTGCTTTTCAGTATAACCTTTGATATAGACTATGCCGAAGGCGAAACCGATTTTACCATTACCGCCGGTAATAAGGATTTTGTAAAACCGGATTTTACATCTATTAATTTTCAAAAACAAAACACCAAAATTTCTTTGAAATAAATACTAAATAGTAAAACTCTCTGCTGAATTTCAGCAGAGAGTTTTTTTGTTACTTACGAGTAGGTTTTACATTCGATGCGGGAGTGATATTACCGTCAATAGTACCGTTGGCATCTTCAAAAGCTTTGATATTTTCTCTTATTAAAACAAGCACCTGACTGTTGACGCTTCTGCCTTCGTAATCAGCAATGTGTGCAATTTTGTTTAACATTTCTTCTTCAATTCTAATTGAAACACTTTTTATAGCCATAAATTCACCTCATAATAAATATATTGTATATTTATTTTAGATGTATTATGTGTTACAATGTTAGAAACAGATATATGGTATATCTAAAATGTTTTAGGGAGAAGATTATGAAAGATAAAACTTGTTGCTTTTTCGGTCATAGAAAGATAAATGAAACCGAAGAACTAAAAGCAAAACTTGTAGAAATAATTGAAAAACTGATTGTTGAAAACTCAGTCGATACATTTCTTTTCGGAAGTAAGAGTAGGTTTAATAGCCTGTGCCTTGAACTCGTTACCAAAATAAAAGAAAAATACCCGCACATAAAACGAGTTTATGTACGAGCAGAATATCCGTATATTAATGAACATTATAAGAACTACTTGCTTGAAACTTATGAGGATACCTATTATCCCGAAAAGATACTGAACTCAGGCAGAGCATCTTACGTTGAGCGTAATTATGAGATGATAGACAATAGCCACTATTGTATTGTCTACTACGATGAACAAATCGCCCCAACCCTCCGCAAAAGCGGTACTAAAATTGCTTTTGATTATGCCATAAAGAAACGTAAAAATGTTATTAATCTATAATAACGATTAACGGATTTCAGATGGATAATCTCGACCGGCCGAGTGTGGTGGGAGATTGGTCACGAAACGCTTTAAAATCCTTTAAAAGTGACGCTCGGACTACCGCCGTATCGCCGTAACGCTCACGTATTTTGTCAACACAGGTTTCAAGCATATCCTGTTTAATTATATGCATATCCTCATCGAAAAACGACAGTTGACAAAACGGGGAACACTCTTTAAGCCGTATTGCCCTAATCCCTACCGAGCGCAACGGCCTCTCAAAACCGTAATTTTCCTTGAGAAGTTTAATCCCCTCCCTCGACAAAAGCGACGCCGCCTGCAAAGGTTTGACAAGCCCCGTCATATACTGACGCACCTGCAAATTGTCGGTACGAATATGAACTTGAAGTCCGGTTGCCTGCATATTTGCTTTGCGAAGTTCATGGGCAACCTCCTCCGAAAGTCTTAAAAACACCCTGAACACCTCGTCAAAATTTTGCAGGTCTTTTGGGCAGGTTACCGACCGACCAATGCTTTTAGGTCTTTCAACATAATCACTTTTAAGTACAGCCGAATTTTCTTCACCATTAGCAAAATGCCACAGCATAACACCGTTTTTACCAAGTTTAAGACGCAATATCTCAGGGTCGATAACTGCCAAATCACCCACCGTAAAAATGGCAAGATTATGCAATTTGTGTGCGGTGGCTCTGCCAACTCCCAACAAGCTCTCAACCTCCAAAGGCCATACGATTTGCTTGAAATTTTCCTTTGGTATAACGCTTGTTGCATCGGGCTTTTTGAGGTCAGACCCCAGTTTTGCAAAAATTTTGTTAAAACTCACCCCTACCGAAATCGTTAGGTCAAGTTCATTTTTTATTTCCCTTCGCAGGCGGTCAGCAATAGTTACCCCGTCACCGAAAAGTCGTCCACTCCCTGTGACATCAAGCCAACATTCATCAATCCCAAACGGCTCAATAAGGTCGGTATACCGCTCATAAATCCTCCTGACTTCACCAGAAAAATATGTGTACCGCTTAAATTCAGGAGGCATAATTATAAGATTTGGACATTTTTGTCTTGCCTGCCACAGCGGTTCACCGGTAGTAATACCCAACTTCTTTGCCGCCTCGCTTTTTGCAAGAATAATCCCGTGCCTTTCGGCAGTACTTCCGCCCACCGCTACCGCTTTGCCTTTAAGTTCGGGATGGTCACGGCAGGCAACCGAAACATAAAAATTATTAAGGTCACAATGCAAAATAGACCTGACTGTAGCCAAAACTCACTCTCTCCTTTAGAACATCTGTTCTTATTTTACACCATGTTTATGCAAAAGTAAAGAACATTTGTTCCGTTTTTGTAAAAAAATAAAGAGAGGTCTTTTACCTCTCTTTGAAAAATATTAAATTCCCAGAGCAACACGAAGCTTTTTATTTTTCTTAAAGTTTACAACTGCAGCCCTTGCGGCAGTTTTCAAGAACGGAAAATCTTCAAGATACTTGGTTGCGGCAGCATCAAACGCGGCTACGTCATTATAGAAACTACCCGCAAGAATAACGGTGCAAATCACATCAGCAACATTTGAGTCACCTTCGTAGTGCATTTCACCCAACATTTTAAAATATTTTTGAAGTTGTTTTTTATTACCGGCCTCGTTCTCAATAAGTTCCTTCATTTTGCCGATACCATAAGTTTTATAGAACTCAACATAAAGAAAACTTCCGTACTTTGCCATCATTGCACGGTACGAATCCTTATACTGCGGGAACATAGCAAGAAACTTTTGCGTAAATGCCTCTATATTAGGCTCGGCACCCGCCTCAGCCTTTTGAGGAAGAGCAATCTCCTGCAAACCGTTTTCACTCGATGATACGAGTTTTATGCCATTATCCTTAGCAACAGCACTGACAAAATCGTCAGCAATGCAATTTATATCATTATTGCCATGATTTTCTTGGTCAAAATACCACGAAGAAATCACCTTGCTCTCGCCCTCGTCACCGTCCTCGCCGATTGACAAAACAGCAATAGAAAAGGTTTTTCTTTGCTCGTCGTACGATACCTTATATACCTTACCTTCACCCTTAAAAGCACTGTTTTCATGGTCGGCAACAAAATTATGAGCCTTCATGAAATCATGCATGGCGCTTGTAACTTCTTTAATGTATTTAATATCCATATCAAAAATACACTCCAAAAATAATATTAAAGGTATTATAACACAATTAATGCCATTTGTCACTATAAAAAATGTTAAGATTTTGGTAAATGGAATTAAAATGCAAATATTTTTAAAATTTCGCTAAAATAAATGTTGACATTTAATTTTGTTTATGGTATATTGTTTAGGCGCTCTGAAATTGATGTGCTGGTTTAGCTCAGTTGGTAGAGCAGCTGATTTGTAATCAGCAGGTCGGGGGTTCAAGTCCGTCAACCAGCTCCACCTTTGGGTAAAGTCCAGTAGGACTTAAACCCTAAGAGGGTGAGGAGCGTTAAAAAAACGATTGATAATCGTTTTTAGCGACGAAGTGTGAGGCGGGTACTGCGAAGCGGTCGCCGAGCACGGCAGACTTTTGAAAAAAGGCTGCGTCCGTCAACCAGCTCCACCTTTTTTATAAGGGCGAAAAGTTAATATGGGAGTGTTCCCGAGTGGCCAAAGGGGGCAGACTGTAAATCTGTTGGCTTTGCCTTCGGTGGTCCGAATCCACCCGCTCCCACCAAACAAGAAACCGACCAATAGGTCGGTTTTTTGTTTTGCAAATTATCAGTAAACATTATAATGTTGATTTGTTAATAATTTTATGATATAATATATCTAATTTTGTCGATAAAAAATGAAAAATATATAGAAACGAGGCTTTTTATGCTTGTTATTAATCTTTTTTTTATCCCTGTTATTGCGGTTTGCATTTTTAGCAAACTTAAAGGCACCGGACTAAAACCCGATATTAATACTGCCGTTACATATATGATTGCCTGCTCACTCGTTGCAATTTTAACAAAAGGCACTATTATGGTGGCACGTGTTATCCTTGAGTTTGAGCCGTTTTCCGAAAGTTCGGCATACTATTCAATAGTTGCTCTTGTTATTTCGTTGATTTTACCCTTTATTGCAGACAAAATTAAATTTGAAATAAAAAAAGGATAAAGGAATGAAAAGGATATTATTACATATCGCAACAGGGCTCTGCTTTGTGATTGCATTTGCCATATATATCACCTGCTGTTGGTCTTCAACCGTATTTGGCGTTGGTTTAGATGAGATAATTTTCACACTTACCTCTCCACTCAAAGGTGCCGACACAAATGTAGTTGAAAACGCATTGTCGTTTTGTCTGCCACGGTTATTGGTACTTATTGCCGCCTATGTTGTGTTTGCAGTTGTTGATATTAAACTGAAAACAAAGGTTAATATTTTAATTCAACTGAAAAAACGATTATTGAAAATTGATATTAGAAAATTTGCACGTCGTGTTGTTGCTGTAATTTCGGTTTTGGCAATTTTTTCTTCTTTAGTTTATGCAAATAATATTTACAATCTGGTTGATTATTTTATAAATCAGGCATCATATACTACGATTTATGACGATTATTATGTGTCCCCTGAAGACGTATCGTTTACGCTAAAGGATAAAGACGGCAAGCAAAAAAACCTGCTTTGCATTTATCTCGAAAGTATGGAGACCACCTATACCTCTAAAGAAGACGGTGGCAAGCAAGAGATTTCTTATATTCCCTACCTTTCAAATCTTGCAAAAGAAAATATTTCGTTTTCAAATTCCGAACTGTTGGGCGGTTTTCATAACACCATAAAAACCAGTTACACAATGGGCTCGCTCCTATCGACCACCTCCGGTGTTCCTTTTTCGTTCGCCGCAGGTTTTAACGACATGGGCGAAAGAGAATCATTTGCCAACGGTCTTACAACGCTCGGCGATATACTTGCAGACTTCGGTTATAGTCAGGAATTTTTGTGTGGCTCTGACAGCAATTTTGCAGGGCGAGACGTTTACTTCCGTCAACACGGAAATTTTGAGATTTTTGATTTGTTTACCGCACGCGAAAAAGGTTATATCCCTGAAGACTATCACGTATTCTGGGGATATGAAGATATGTATCTTTACGAGATTGCCAAAGACGAACTTACACGTTTAAGCCAGCAAGACAAACCTTTTAATTTAACCATGCTAACGGTTGATACCCACCATGTTTCGGGATATGTTTGCGAACTGTGCGACAATGAATATCCCACGCAAACCGAAAACGTCGTGCGTTGTGCCGACAGGCAACTCGGCAACTTTATCGACTGGTGTCGCGAGCAGGACTTTTTCAAAGATACTGTTATTGTGGTGTGCGGCGACCATCCGCGAATGGATACCGATTTAGTGCTCGATGTAGATGAGTTTGAGAGAACAACCTATAACTGCTTTATAAACGCTCAAAACAGCGCTTCGGCTACAACCAACCGTACCTTTACCAGTCTTGATATGTTCCCTACTATCCTCTCGGCTTTAGGGTTTGAATGGGGTGGCAGCAGATTAGGGCTTGGAACCGACATGTTCTCAGGTGACCCCACTCTTGCAGAACAACTGGGATACGAATATTTAAATTCAGAACTCGCAAAAAAATCAAAATATTATACGAGATTCTATTAAAAAAGTAACACTGGGCGAACTCCCAGTGTTACTTTTTTGTTTTATTCTGTTTTCAGATTATCAAACACAAATCTAAAGAAATCCTCATTCATCATCTTTAGTGACGCTGTATAACGCGATTTGGTTACCGCAATACAGTAATCAAGATATTGCTGTTTTTGTTCATCAGTCAAACTTTCGGAAGCCGACAGCCACTCGGCTTCACCGCTACCTGAATCATACTTGACCATATCGGTAATAAAACTCTTATTGTAAAGCATGGCGATATGAATATTATCCGAGAAAATATCAACACCCGGCAAAAGTCTTGAATCATACTCAAACCCAAAGAGATTAAGCACGGTTGGAATTATATCAACGTTGCAACAAGCCGTATCAACCTGCACAGGTTCCATTCCACCGCACCACATAATGCAAGAAGACTCATATTTTTCAAAGGTCTGGTCAACCTTATGGCCTGCTATAGAGTTGAGTGCCTGCGAATTTAGATAATACGGATAATGGTCGCCGGTAATGACTATCATGGTTTTATCGAGCTTGCCTGCCTGCTGTAATCTTTCAACGAGATACGTCATTGCTTTTTCAAGCTCGTAATTTGCCGAAAGATAATAAACTGCCTGCTCATGCAGTTCGCGGTCACCCAAAAGTTCGCGCACAGTATCGAGATTTTTGACAGCTATCGGGTTATCCTCCGAATACGGTCCGTGACCGGAGAAGGTCATATAATAGGCATGGAACTGCTCTTTGGTGATAAAATCATCAACCGACTGTTCCATCATTTCAAGGTCGGATGACGGCCACCAACTGGTGAATTTCATACCGTTTTCGCCACCCATAAACCTTGTTGTGGTATAACCGAGGTTTGGATGTGTTTTGTTTCTTGAGTAATAATTGCCCTTGTAATTGTGATAGGCAAACGTCTTAATATTGTTGCCCTCGAACATATTGCCCAAAGCAAACGGCAGATATTTATCGGCCGACTGCGGGAAACTACCCGCCGCAGAACCTGCGTCAGCATCGCGCGAAACGTCAGGCCAAAGTCCCGTCATAAATGAATATTCGCCGTTAGTTGTGGTGTTTTTATAGGAATTGTAGAAATTATTAAGCACAAATCCGCCTTGGCTTAACATATAAAGTGTCGGTGTAACTTCGGGGTCAATGGCATATTGGCTGAACGATTCGGCGCAAATGTATATAAGATTATAATCCTTTAAAACGCCTGTATATTCGTTTTTATTAGTGGAGCTGACACTTGCAAAATAATCACACAGTTCTTGCTTATCCTTATCATCGGTAAGGCCTTTAAGACTGTTAAAATCAATGTTTAAAACGTTAGGGCTAATATCTATACCCGTAGAATGTTCAACCTGCGGCATATCGGGAAGTGTGGGAATATAAAGCGTATTATCCTCTTGCTTATTGTTCTTGCCAAAGAATTTATATCCAACCTCTACTACCGAGTTGGCAAGCACTCCCAAACGGCCGGCAGCCGTATCACTGTCAACATATTTTGAAAAATATGCAGCATATGCCGAAGCGCCGCCTTTTCCGAACGGAATCAACATTAATACTGCCAAAAACCAAATCAGAATTGTACTTAAAAAAGCACCGAGATGCGTAATGGGATGAAGACGTTTAAACCATTTAACAGGTGCTATGCAAGACAAAACAACCGACAACAACACCGGCACAAGGCATAAGAATATCCATCCTACCGAGCCCTTAACGGTCGACCACAAAGCCCAGCCGAAATTTTCAACCGCATCGGCACCAAGCCCCATCATCGATACCGAAAAAACCGAACCGAATATGCGGAAATATATAAGTTGGCTTACGTAAAAAGCAAACGGCAACAACATGATAACGGGTGTTAAAATTCGATTATGTCTGGCTTTAAACCAACCTGTCAAAGATGCTAAAAACACCGATTCTGCCGGAATAAAAAACAGAAAATAAAGCGAAAACTTTTCAAAACCAATCTGCGAAAGTAAAAGCACTTCCCAATAAGTAAGCGCAACAAAAAACATTGCGGCATATTTAAGCACCGCAAGTATTTGCCTTTTTATATATGCTTTCATACTGTTTTTCTCAGTATAAGCATTTGCGTTTCCGGTTTGACTCATGATTTTACCCCTTCGTCAAAAAAATCACAGATATTATAACACTTTCTTTTGACAAAAACAATGTTCTTTTTATAAATTTTTACAAAAAGCATACGCTGTGCATTTTATAAATACACAGCGCAATTGTCATTTCAAAAACATAGGTGTCGACAAATATCTTTCACCCGTATCGGTAAGCAAAACAACAACCGTTTTACCTTTGTTTTCAGGACGTTTTGCAACCTCTACAGCAGCATAAAGTGCTGCACCCGACGAAATACCGCACAGCACACCCTCTTTATGAATAGCCTTGCGACCAAACTCATATGCCTGCTCGTCACTCACCGTTATAATCTCGTCGAAAACCGTTGTATCAAGGGTATTAGGTATAAAGCCTGCTCCTATACCCTGAAGGCCGTGTGCACCTGCTTCTTTACCCGACAGTACCGCCGAAGCCGAAGGCTCAACCGCAACCACCTTTACATTAGGATTACGTGACTTTAAATACTGTCCCACACCCGATATCGTACCGCCTGTACCTACACCAGCAACAAAAATATCCACCTTGCCGTCGGTATCGTTCCATATTTCGGGGCCGGTTGTAGTACTGTGTGCCAAAGGATTAGCGCTATTATTAAACTGGTCGGGAATGAAACTTTCTTCAATTTCGCTCGCGAGTTCCTTTGCTTTTTCTATAGCACCCGCCATACCTTTTTTACCGTCGGTCAAAACAATCTCGGCACCGTAAGCCTTTAAAAGATTACGACGTTCAACACTCATGGTGTCGGGCATGGTGAGTATTAAACGGTATCCTCTCGAAATTGCTACTAATGCAAGACCTATTCCTGTATTACCGCTTGTCGGCTCGATTATCGTGGCACCTTTTTTAAGTTTACCTTCTGCCTCTGCCTCAAAAATCATGGCCTTTGCCACACGGTCTTTAGCACTGCCCGCAGGATTAAACCCTTCGAGTTTCGCAATTAAAGTCGACTGCAAATTTTGAGACTTTTCAATGTTTTCAAGTCTTAACAGCGGTGTATTACCTATTAGTTCACATATATTTGAATAAATTTTCATAAAATCACCCTACTTCGATTTCAAACTAAATTATACCACCGCAAAAATACTCTGTCAATCAAAAGGAATAGTATTAATCGCTTTACAAAACGGTAAAACAATGATAAAATATAATAAGTATGTTTACGAGGTGTAAAATATGACCGTACGAGAAATGCAAGACCTTATTTTAAGGCTTAAAAAAGAAAAAGACATTTGTATATTAGCACATTCTTACGTTGCGCGTGAAATTACCGAAATTGCCGATTTTGTGGGCGATTCTTTCGGCCTTAGCGAGCAAGCCGCCAAAGCACCGCAAAAGACAATTATTATGTGCGGAGTGCGTTTCATGGCAGAAACTGTCAAGATACTCTCTCCCAAAAAAAAGGTTATTCTGTCTCAAGTGGGTGCCGGTTGCCCTATGGCAGAACAAATCTCGAAAGAAACTGTTCTTGAACTTAAAAAGCAGTACCCAGAGAGTGCAGTAGTAGCATACATAAACACTTCGGCTTCACTCAAAACCGTTTGCGACGTATGTGTAACCTCTGCATCAGCACTTAAAATTTGCAAAAGCATCCCTCAAAAAGATATAATTTTTGTGCCCGACATTAATTTGGGGACCTATATTGCCAATAAATGTCCCGAAAAGAATGTCATCACAATAAACGGGGGTTGCCCCTACCACGCGAGCGTTAGCGAGGCCGACGTACTTAAAGCACGTCAAAACCACCCCAACGCGCTGTTACTTGTGCATCCTGAATGTAAACCGGAGGTTGTAAAACACGCCGATTTTGTTGGAAGTACCACGGCTATTATAGATTATGCCGAAAAAAGCCAAAATGACCAATTTATTATCGGTACCGAAAACAGCATCGTTGAACACTTGCAGTACGAATGTCCCGACAAACAATTTTTTGCACTTTCGGCGGGACTTATCTGCCGCGATATGAAACTGACCACCCTCCCTGATGTTTTAGGTTGTGTTTTGGGCAACAGCGGAGAAGAGATTGTATTGCCTGACGAAACGCTGCTCGCTGCCAAAAACTGTATTGACGAAATGTTGAGGTTGGGCTGATGGCAAAAGCATTAATAGCAATGAGTGGCGGGGTTGACTCAAGCGTCGCCGCATACCTTGCAATTAAACAAGGATTTGATTGCATAGGTGCCACCATGCGCCTTTTAGACGGGCACGACAAAAACATTGCCGACGCCGAATCGGTTTGCAATAAATTAGGTATCCCTTTTCACTCGTTTGATATGCGGCAGGAATTTAAAGATTGTGTAATAAGTGATTTTGTAACCACGTTCGAAAACGGCGAAACACCAAATCCTTGCGTTTTATGCAATAAGCAGTTTAAATTTGGCGCACTTTTTGAAAAGGCAAAAGAACTGGGCTGTGATACTATTATAACCGGTCATTACGCAAAAATAGATAAAGAAAACGGCACTGCAAAACTAAAAAAAGCAGAAAACAAAGCCAAAGACCAATCATATTTTTTATATTCTTTGCCAAGCGAAATACTGCCTTGCATCCACTTCCCGTTGGGTGAATACAGTAAAGAAGAAATACGCAAAATTGCCGAAGATTTAGGGTTTGTTACCGCCAAAAAGAAGGACAGTCAGGATATTTGTTTTGTGCCAAACGGTGACTATGCCTCGGTTATAACAAACTATACGGGAAAACAATATAAAAATGGCAATTTTATTGATGTAAACGGTCAAAAAATCGGCGAACACAAAGGCATTATCCACTACACTATAGGTCAACGTAAAGGTTTAGGCGTTGCCTTTGGCAAACCGATGTACGTTGGCAATAAAAACGCAGAGCGCAACGAAATCACCCTTTGTGAAGACGGCGAACTTTATAATGACACCCTAACCGCCCGAAACTTTAATTGGCTTGTGCCTACCTTTAGCACTGAATTTAACTGTAAAGCCCGAATTCGATATCGTCACGAAGAGCAACCCGCTAAGGTTATAATAAACGGTGAAACCATAATAATTAAGTTTGACTCACCGCAACGTGCTATAACCTCAGGGCAATCGGTAGTGCTTTACGACGGCGACACTGTACTCGGCGGTGGAATAATTAATTAAAAAAAACGGAAACAACTTTGAAAAGTTGTTTCCGTTTTAATTTAATTGGCTTAATTTTGTCCATATGTAATAGTGGAACCGGGTTTTTGGTATACTTTTACCCATTCGATTTCATAAGGTGCCGGCCATTGTGCAACTTCGTCAACCGTAGCCTGCTCGGTAAGTTCAACACCTACAAACAACGAAAGATAAAGTTCCTTATTAAGGTAATCGTATTTTTTTGCCGTAGTCTCAATAGTTCCATATGGCAAACCGTCAATAAAGAAGCGAATATAATCGTCGGTCCACTCTACACCATAGGTGTGGTACTCAGAATCATTAAGTTGTTTATCGTACTGAAGATTGCCCGAACGATAACCGTCTAAATACGAAGGCTCAATAAGTTGAGGATATTCCATATAATACTTGTCATAATCCATCTCGCCTATACTTGCAAAAATCATCTGCTTAGAGGCTAAGGAATTAAACACGTCTATCTGGGTTACTGTGTCTTTTTCATTCTTAAGGTCCATAAGCATCATTTTAACCCAATATCCGGGAGCCGTTCTGAACCTTGCTTTCAATTCAACGTATCCGTGTTTAAAACTCATGTTATTATGGGTATCCAGCCAACCTGAATAATATCCCTCACTTCCCAAATGGGTTGAAATAATAAGGTTGCCATTCATTATCGATACGTTTTTAGGACGATAATACATAATAGAGGGTGCAATGCCGTAAGACGGTATCTCGGTGTCGTTTACGTTCCATTTTGAAGTATCAATGGTTGATAACTCAAAATCGTCGGTATATACGAGCGAGTACCCCTCAAAAAGATTATCGCTATACTGATTAATGCTTCCTGTCTTGCAGTACCCGTAGCCCAAATGTACCGGTTCGGCGGTTACCGCTGCATTGCTTATCATATTAGCAAACAGCGAAACTGCAGCCGAAGTTGCTTCGACCTGACCGCCTCTTAAAATCAATTTAGTGCCGTACTGAACAAGTGCGAACCGCTTGGTGGAGTAGAACGAGGTGATGGCTGTTTCGCCACGTCCGACAATGTCACCAATTAAAATCTCGTACGTCGACTCCTCAACAGTATCGGTAATAAGCGGAACGGTCACTCCCGTAGCATTTTCGATAGCCTTTACAAGTTTTTCGGCGTTCATGCGCTCCATATACGACGGCGCCGACGGCAAAACAACGGTATACTGAACAATATTTACATCGTCTATGGTAACAACCGGCGAATCGGAACGTTCGCTCAAATAAAGATAACTATAGTTGCCGTCAAAAACCTCTTTAGGGTCAGAAGCCATGATATTTTCAACCAAATACTTAAAGGCTTCCTCTCTGCCGAATTTTGACATCCAGTTAACCGTCAAAATGTTGCCGTAAGAACGGAACAAATAATCATAATAATTGTTACTGCGAATACGGCCCATGATATCAACCGATTTTTCAGATTCGGCATACATGGTAACGCCCAAAACTATACGCTTTTGATTTTCATCCGTAATGGTAAGCGTATCAGGACATATCTGGAACGTTGCGTTTACAGTGCTTGAAAGCGTTTCAAGCAGGTCGACACATGCGTCAAGTTCAGCATAACTTGCCGAATCGTTATACACAAGCAAGTAATCGCACTTAATCTTATCGGTTGAATCGATAATCATTTCATACTTGTTGGCACGATTGGCACCAATGCTTACAGTGTTGGTGCTATCCTTTTTACCGCAAGCGGTAAGTGACAACAAAACCAAAACAACCGCCAACACAAAACTTTTTATTCTAATAAACTTTAAATTCAAAACTACACCTTCCGTGAAAAGGGCTAACCCTATGTATATACTTTATTACTATTATTTTACTATACTGCAAAATTCCCGTCAAGCAGTATATTTTTACAATATTGTTAACATCACAAATATTTACTCATTGTCTCTTCGGCAGCCAAAATCACTTTTTCGGTAGTTTCCTTAACTGAACTCGGTAATTTTTTCTTTTCTTTCGGTTTTGATGCAACCTTACTATAAAGGCAGGATGTGGTACCTGCACACAACGTTTTATAATCACTCGATTCTAATTTATATGTAAAAGCGTCACTTCGCATGGCAGTATCGCACAACGCACGCGACATACGGTATGCTTCAACCTCGGCAATATCACTAAGCAACTCATATACGTCTTTGTTATGCTCTCTTGAAGCCTTTAAAATTCGGTCTATCGCCAAAGCCTCAGGCTCAACCTCGTAAATACCGGGATTTTTAAGTTCACTCTTACCCAAAAGATAATCGCAACTTACCGAATAATATTCGGCAATACGAAGTAAAAAATCAAGTCCACATTCTCTTATTCCGTTTTCGTAATGTGATAAAAGTGCCGGCGAAATGCCAAGTTCGGCAGCCGCCTGTTTTTGAGATATTCCCCTTTGACGACGCAGTTTAGATAACATTTGCGGAAATTTACAAAGCATTTTATTAAACCTCTCTTGAATTTATAACGTAAATCTATTACAATGATTATAGTATATTTTATAGGTTTTGTATATCGTGAAAATATACAAACTGTATAGTAGTTTTTAGTGCAAAGTAGGAGAGAACTTATGAAAAGTTATATTATACACTTCATCCGTCACGGAATTACCGAAGCAAACCTTGACGGGCGATACATTGGTGTTACCGATATCCCGCTATCATCGGTCGGCGTCGAGCAACTTGAAGGCATCAAAAACGAAGGGTTTATTCCCAATGTCGGTCTTGTATTTACGGGGCCTTTGTCACGTTGTGTGGAATCGGCAGAAATACTCTATCCGAACGTCAAGCCTATTATAATTGACGAATTGACCGAATATAATTTTGGCGAATTTGAAAACAAGACCGCTATAGAACTTGACGGGACCGAAGAATACGGCAAATGGATTTCGGGCGTAACGCCCTGCCCGCCCGGCGGTGAAGACTCGCGCGAGTTTACAACCCGCATTTGTCAAGGCTTAAATAAAACGGTGCGAAAAATGATGGAATTAGGCATTTTTGAGGCATCGGCGGTTGTTCACGGTGGAGTTATGATGTCACTTTTTGCCGCCTGCGGACTCCCGAGAAAGCGTGCTGTAGAATGGACCTGCGACCCCGGAACAGGTTACACCGCCCGCATAACACCGTCACTTTACGGCAAAAGCGGTATTATAGAGATTATCAACACAATTCCTGCGTTACCCCAAGTGGAAGAAGAGTATGAAGAACCCGACTGGGAATCAGAAGAATATTGACTTTAATATGCATAAAAAAAGCGGTTGTTTCGTTTGTCCGAAACAACCGCTTTGATTTTAATAAATTATTTTGCCATTGCAGCAACTTCAGCAGCGAAATCGTCAACGCGTTTTTCGATTCCTTCGCCTTTTTCGTAACGAACAAATTCAGCAATTTCAATCTTTCCGCCAAGTTCTTTAGCGGTGTTTGCAACATATTTAGCAACGGTAAGGTCACCGTCGATAACATACTGCTGCTCAACAAGGCAGTTTTCCTTGAAGTATTTGCCCATTTTGCCCTCAACGATTTTGCCGAGAACAGCATCAGGCTTGCCAGCCATTTTGGGGTCTTCCTTCATCTGAGCAACCATGATTTCCTTTTCCTTAGCGATAACCTCTGCAGGAACAGAAGCCTCGTCAAGGTAAGAGGGGTTCATAGCGGCAATCTGCATAGCGATGTTTTTACCCATAGCAACAAAGCCGTCTTTATCTGCAACATCGGTATCGAACTTAACCATAACACCGATTTTACCGCCTGCATGAACATAACTTACAACGTCGCCTTCAAGGATAACGAAACGGCGAATCTGAATGTTCTCACGGAATTTAAGGAAGATATCCTGCTTATATTCATCAACCGATTTGCCGGTCTCGTCCTTAGCGGCTGTAAGAGCCTCAACATCAGCAGGTTTTGTTTTTGCAGCAATTTCTGCAACCTTAGTTACGAAAGCCTTAAACTCGTCGTTAGAAGCAACGAAGTCAGTCTCAGAGTTAACCTCAACAACAACGCCTACGCCATTATCGGTGTAAGCAACAACGGTACCTTCTGCAGCAATACGAGAAGCCTTCTTTGCCTGAGAAGCAAGACCTTTCTCACGGAGATAGTCAACAGCGGCATCCATGTTGCCGTCACACTCGGTAAGAGCCTTTTTACAATCCATCATTCCGCAACCGGTCTTCTCGCGAAGAGCCTGTACGTCTTTAGCTGTAAATGCCATTTTTATTTCCTCCAATTATTTAAGATTTTAAAAACGCCGGCAAAAGCGCACTCTCGCCGGCCTAAAATTACAATTAATTATTCAGCAGTTTCTTCTGCAGCGGGAGCCTCTTCTTCAGCAACCTCTACAACAGTCTGCTCGCCCTGTCTTGCCTCGATAACTGCTGCTGCGATGGTAGAAGCAATAAGCTTTACTGCGCGGATAGCATCATCGTTACCGGGGATAACTGCGTCGATTTCATCAGGGTCGCAGTTGGTATCAACAATAGCGATAATGGGAATGTGAAGTTTCTTTGCTTCCTGAACAGCGATTCTTTCTTTTCTGGGGTCAACAATGAAAAGTGCGCCGGGGATTTTTTCCATATTCTGAATACCGCCCAAGAACTTTTCAAGTTTCTCAATTTCAAGTTCAAGGCCGATAACTTCCTTTTTGGGAAGCAAATCGAAAGTGCCGTCTTCCTTCATCTTGCGAAGCTGGTTAAGACGTGCAATTCTGGTACGAATGGTACGGAAGTTAGTGAGCATACCGCCGAGCCAACGTGCGTTTACGTAAGGCATAGAGCAGTTGATAGCCTCTTCCTTAATCGAATCCTGAGCCTGTTTCTTTGTACCAACAAAGAGAATGTCTTTGCCTTCAGCGGCAATGTCACGGGCAAAAAGATATGCCTCGTTGAGCTTTTTAACGGTTTTCTGCAAGTCGATAATGTAGATACCGTTACGCTCTGTGAAAATGTACTCAGCCATTTTCGGGTTCCAGCGACGGGTCTGATGTCCGAAATGAACACCGGCCTCGAGCAGCTGTTTCATAGATACTACTGCCATTTTTATTTCCTCCTTCGGTTATACCGCCGCATCCGTTTTAATTGACGGCTTTCTTGCGGCACGCAAGCACCGTTTCGTCACTCTACGGATACGTGTGAATTTTTTGACTCAGAGTTGGCACACTCCGAGCCGTGATATTATAACACAAACATTTTTAAAATGCAAGAGTTTTTTTGAAATTGCCGTCTAATTATTTATACATCTCGCCGATTTCATTAGCCTTTTGCATTACAGCCTCTTTAAGGGTTGCCGGTGACAAAACTTTTATGCCACCGCCAAACTGCATTAGCCACCCGATAAGTCCCTCACTTACGTTAGCATCAACGCCAAAGCGAAAAACTTTTCTTTGACGGTCGGTTCTTATAAAAATTCCGCTTCCAAAACGGTCTTGAATTTGTTCAAAAAGTTTTTCGTCACATTCAAGGTCAATTCTGCATTTTTCGCCGCCAAACATATTAAAGGTTTTGTTTGCGTAATCAGCAGTATCAAACCTCTGGGTATACTCAGTTACCTCGCTAAAATGTCTCCAAGGCTGCCTTGTAACCATCACGCTTTCGATTCGGTCGACCCTCAGATGCATAAGATTATCATATTTGGGGTTATTGCCTATAACGTAATAACGGTCGGCGTCCCAAAGCAAAGCATAAGGACAAACGGTTATCTCTTTTTTAACCTTTTTAATACCTCCGTCACCAAACTGAGAACGTGCATACACTATTTTTACAGTTTTGTGACAACTTATGGCATGGTTCAACTGCTCTATTATCGCATACACACCGTCATTTTCACTTTTGGCACGGTTTTCGATACAAACGCGTGATTTGATTTCCTCTGCCTCGTAAACGCTGACAAGTTTCTGCAGTTTACCTACAAGATTTTTGGTTTTGCCCTTAGGAATAAAACCCGCCGACATAACAGCATCGGTAAGCAGATTTACCTCGGGCAACGAAAACTGTCGGCTTGCGAGATAATAACCTCGGTTTTTTCCGCCCGACGTTAAAATATCATGCCCTAATTCACGAAGAATCTCAATATCGTCATAAACCGCTTTTCGCTCGGCTATAATACCGTCGCAAGACAGTTTTTGCAAAATATCAGCAGCAGTCAATGCGTGTTCGCTGTCACTATATTCTTTCAAGTAATTAAGCACACAAATTATTCTTGCTTTTTTGCTAAGTTCCATATTCAAACCTCTTTGTCGGTCAATTCTTCTTTTGTGTATAAAAGATTAAGTGCCGTCAGCAGTTGCGATACCGACATTCCCTTGGGCAACCCCAACTTTTCTTCAAGTTCGCAACGTTTCTGAGCACTGTTGTCCTTGCCTAAAAGCCCCGTTTCATATAAATCCGCACGCGTGATTTTTGCCTCTGCGACAGTAACTTTTCCGTCTTGAACGTCTATTCCCGCCTTCAAAAAAGCCTCTGTTATAATCTGTTCACTCAGCCCCTCAACCCCTAAAAAGCCTTGTTTGGACTGGGTTGTTTTACGCTTTTCCTTGCCTTTTATCTCAGGCACAAAGACATTTATAATGTTTTTAGGGTCGGTAATGCCCGACAGATGGCCTCTTATCATAAACCCTGCCGAATCACTGTCGGTCAAAATAATAATCCCCTTTTTTTCGGCAACTTTTCTGATAAGTTCGCGTTTTTGTTTGTCTTTAAAAATCCTGAATCCGTCGGTGGTAATAATCTCGGCATCGACAAAATTTGATAATCTTATCTTGTCATATTTCCCCTCAACAATAACTGCTTGCTTTAAGCGAATCATGCTTTAGTCCTCGCAACCATAGCCAAATCAACCACTGCCTTTTCAAGCAAAGTCCTGCCGTCACAACGGGTGCTCTTCATTAACTTATCACAGTCGGCAAGCAGTTTTATTGATTCTATAAGTTGGTTTTCCGAAAGTTTGCTCAACTGTCTCTCACCCTCAGTAAGGCGGAATGCTGTGTTATAGTATCCCAATTCTTTTGCAGCACTATCGGGTTTTCGGCCGGTTGAACGCACGGCAAAAGCACGGTAAATATCGATATACGCCGACGACAGACACATTAAAATAAACTGTGGGTCGGTGTTCATATAAAGCAAGTCGTCAAGTATTTTGTATGCGCCTTGCAAATCGCCTTTTAACACCGCTTTTGAAACATTATAGACCGACGCCTCGGTTGAACGCGAGCAAATTTTATTTATCTCATTTGCGGTGATGTTTCCGCCCTCGCCAACAAAAAAGCATAACTTTTCAAGTTCGTTTATCAAAGTATTAAGATCGCCAGAACAGGTTTGGACCATGTATCTTGCAGCTGAAATGTCAAGCCCGCATTGTCTTTTAGCGGCACCTGTTTGCAAAAGTTTTATTATTTCCGCCTCGGTTTTGCGTGCTATGTTGCAAACCACACCGCCCGACTCTGACACTGCCTTAAACAGTTTTGAAAACTTATCCGACACTTTCTTTGCATTAACTTCAACCGTTTCAAACCACAAAATAAGAATACTGGTTGACGGCATATCGTTTATTAACGAAATAACCTTTTCAATTTCGTTGACAGACGCTTTGTCAAAAGGGTAATCACACAAACTCACAACACGGTAAGCACTCATCATAGGAAATGACATAACCGCATCATAAACCTCTTGCACCTTTACTGCACCGTCAAACTGCGTCACGTTAAAGTCCGCAAAATCATCTACTGCCGAAGAAATTATACTTTTAACATAACGCTTTATCATGTAATGTTCGTCGCCGAAAATACAATATACATTTGCGTATTTTTTGGATTTTATCTGCATTTTAAGGTCATATTCGGTTAAAAAGTCCTGTTTTGATTTAGCGGGCATAAACCACTATTTCCTTTCCTTGCTTTATTTTCACCGAAACCGATGAAGAAGATTTATAATACACTTTGCCGTATTTTGATTCGATTAACAAAGGCAACCAGTCATCCGATATGACCGTAATCTGCGGTTCGTCCACACTTGGTAACGCACCGTTTGAAAACAGTACATCGGGCGTCATTTTATCGGCTGAATACTTGCCAAAACCTATTAGCACCTGCTTATCATATGCCGACAGAAGATAACTACACCCTTTTTCATGCGGTATAGCGGTGAGTTTAACCCCGTCATGCAAATTCATCTCAAAACCTTCGGTTGGTAAACAAGCACTCTTATCCATTTTTAAAAATTTTGTCAATGTTGCTGCACCACCGGTGCAATTTTCACTATCCGACGGCAAAAGTATTGCCTCGACGGTGGTCACACCGTGCAACCGTAGTTCACGCGTGATTATATATGCATCGGATGATTCGTCTCCACACCCTATTATAACACATTTTTCACCATAGTAAATAACCACCGAGAAACCTTTTTGCAAATTAATTAAAGAAATCTCCACAACCGAACTTGCCGAGTACTTTTGCCCCCACAAACTAACGAGAAGCAGTGCCGACAAAAGTAATGCTACAAACCGTTTTCCGCCGACCGAACCTAACAGATACCAAATACCAACAAGTGCCATGCCTAAGCCCATCCACAAAAGCGCAGAATAGTGCCCGAACGGTATGTACGAAAACGGAATGGTAGCAAGCGAGTGTATAGCCGTTTCTATATATTCAAGCAATAACCACACTACAGCAAAAATAAGGTTTGAAACTACTCCTAAAAAGGGAATGAAACATAATATTATTCCTAACACCGCCAAAACGAGTGTGTATGCCACCGCCGCACATATAGCAACACCTGCTATTGGTGATATGACCGATACAAAGCCAAACTCTAAAACCTGCAACGGCAAAGTGAAAACGACTGCTCCGGCCGACTGAAAGAAAATTGTTCCTGCTGCATGCACGACACGGTTTACTTTTCGGTTTTTAAAAGTCACCCTTGATTTTATTTTATCATCATACGTCTTAGTTGCAACTATAACTCCCGCCGTAGCAGTACATGATAAGCAAAACCCAAGGTCTAAAACGTAAAACGGATTAATAATAAGCATGCCCGTAACAGCCAACCCTAAGGAATTAAGCCCATCGGTTCTTTTTAGGGATGCTTCACCCAAAAACGCAATAACGCACATCACACCTGCTCTTAGAGCCGAGGCATGAAATCCTGTCACCGCCACTACCGCCAGGACAGGAACCATTGCGACTATAACGGCTAACCGCCGTCTCATAAATAATTCCAAAAGCGTTATTATTGCCATACATATAACACTTATATGCAAACCCGAAACCGAGGTAATATGTATAACCCCGCAGAAAACAAAATCGTTATAAAGGCGTTCGCTCATCTGGCCGGTGCTTCCTAAAACCACACCGTTTAATATGCCTCTTTTGTCGCCCGAAAAATGTTGATTTATCACTCTTCTTACGGCTTGCCTTATATCAACAGCCTTTTCGTATAAACTGAATTTGTGACCTGTTATACTAAAGTTTTGAGCCGAAGCAGAAACATAAATCCCCTTCGCATAACTGCTTTTACGATATGCCTCGTCAATTTCTTTAAAGGTTACGTCGGCAGTAAACACATCACCTACTTTTGCATCAAACAGCGGTTCATCAGCCGAAACCCAAATGCTTAAATTTATACTTTTACAAATACCTGAATTTTCATGTTTTTTGTTTGATGTTTTTACATACAAAACCGACATATCCCCAAACGCTTGAGGTTCTTCAGTTACATAACAGGTGACTTTACCGCTTTTACCTGCAAGTTGAGAAGTTTTCACAACCGTAAAGTGGTTAAACAATATAATATAAAGTCCGAAAGCGGCACAAAACAACAGCACCGCCGACGAAGATATATACTTTTTAAGTTTATTTCTAAAACAAAGACACGCAACGGCAGACACAAGTAAAACCAAGGTCAGTCCAAAAACTGCCACCTCATCGGCCACAAATAAAAGCGTTGAAAGCGCAACAACAATAAGCGCTATATTTAAAGCCATTCTCCTCATAAAGCCACATTACCTTCGTTGTTTTATAAACGCACAACAGCTCCCGTCCGGTATTACGTTTAAGGGAGCTGTTTTTTGTAGATTATTCACCTTTGATTTTTTTCCAGTATTCTTTAAACCCTTGCTCGGTTTTGTTGTTTCCAAACTCATAATACGAAACATTTTTAAGCACATCAGGCAGATACTGTTGCTTAACATAACGATTGGGAAAATCATGCGGATACAGATAATGCTGCCCCTTTATAACGGCATCTTCACCATCAAAATGTTTATTCTGAAGATTTCTCGGTACCGGTCCGCTTTTACCCTTTGCAATATCCTCCATTGCAGAATTAATTGCGTTATGCGCCGTATTCGATTTTGGACTAAGTGCAACCAAGATAACCGCGTCAGCCAACGCAAGTCTTGCCTCAGGAAGCCCTACTGCCATGGCAATGTCCACCGCAGATTTTACAATAGGTATTATCTGCGGATATGCAAGTCCGACATCCTCACACGCACAAACCATAAGCCTTCGGCAAGCCGACGGCAGGTCACCCGATTCAAGCAACCGTCCCAAATAATGCACGGCGGCATCAGGGTCACTACCACGCATCGACTTCTGAAAAGCCGATACGATATCATAATGGTCATCACCCTCGCGGTCATACCTCATTGCGCTCTTTTGCGTGAGTGACTCAGCAGTTTCCTGCTTTATAATTAACTTTTTGTCAGTTCTATCAGATGAAAGTACACAAAGTTCAACGGCATTAAGTGCTTTTCTTACATCGCCTCCGCAACCGCGACAAATAACATCGATAACCTTTTCACTTTCAAACTCGATATTTATACCTTGCTCTGACCCAAGAATTTTTGCAGCTCTTATTACGGCGGGGCGCACATCCTCAGCGACAAGTTGTTTAAACTCAAAAACAGTAGAACGGCTGAGAATGGCATTATAAACATAAAAATAAGGATTTTCGGTAGTAGATGCAATAAGCGTAATATCGCCGTTTTCAATACTTTCAAGCAGTGTTTGTTGCTGTTTTTTATTGAAATACTGGATTTCATCAAGATATAAAAGTATCCCGTTTTCGCCACCGAGTATTTCGGCTTTATTAATCAGTTCCCTTATATCCGAGGTCGATGCGGTAGTGGCATTAAGTTTATGCAACCGTTTCCCGCTTTGTTTCGCAATAATGCTTGCTACGGTAGTTTTACCAACGCCCGACGGCCCGTAAAATATCATATTAGGTACATTGCCCGATTCAATTATTCGCCTTAAAGGACGCCCTTCAGACAACAAGTGTCTTTGTCCTACAACCTCGTCTAAAACTTTAGGTCTTATGCGGTCTGCAAGCGGTGAAGCCACACTGACGCCTCCTTCCATTCTTATAAATTGATTATGACATAAAGCAACATCTTTTTCAACAAAAAAACAAAAATTTTTAAACTTAATGCTCAAAACGGAACACCGCCACACTAAAATTTAGCGTAGCGGTGCTCCGTTGTATGGGGATGAATATGGGTGGGTAAAGTTATACAGTCAACTTGCGTTTGGGAATTGTAATAGTGTACTCAATAAATTCTTCGTTTTCGCTTTTTTTAGAGTACGCATCAAGACCCGAACTTCTTATTGTGTCGACTATTTTGGAAATGCTGTTAAAATATATCCTCAAATCCGAAATCTTGCCTTTTTTTACTGCATTTCGGTCGTAATCTTTAGGCATTAACATAGAACAAACCATGTCTTCGGTATCGGCCACGGTTAATTGCTGAGCAACAACGCGATTAATCGCATTATCTCGGTCGTCTTCGGGCAATCGCAAAAGCGCTCTTGCATGACGCTCACTAAGACCTGAAGATATAATCTTTTCTCTTTGCTCAACCGAAAATTTTAGCAACCGCAATTTATTTGACAAGGTAGATTGTGCTATGCCTAAAGTTTCCGCGACCTCTTGCCGACTTAATGCAAAATCATTCATAAGCCTTTTTATGCCTTCGGCCTCCTCAAAGAAATTGAGGTCGGTCCGCTGAATGTTTTCAATAAGGCACATTAATGAGCACTCGCGGTCACCCGCATTAACCACAATACACGGAACCACTTTGAGTCCTGCAAAAACACACGCTCTTAACCTGCGCTCACCGGATATAAGTTCGAAATAATCTCCCTTTTTGCGAACGGTTATCGGTTGTATCAGCCCATTTTTCTGAATACTTGCGGAAAGTTCAAGCAATTCATAATAGTCAAAATCTCGTCTTGGTTGATACGGAGACGGCACAATTTTATCGGGCGCGATAGACATGAGTTTGCGGTCATCTCGTCTTTTGTTAAGCAACATTTCAGCACCTCCTTGCCTTGATTTGATACTACCATAACCTTTTAGTCTTGGCAAGAAAAACAAAAACAAAAAATCGGACAAGCAGTTGTCCGATTTTACAAATTACAACGGTTGTTTTGAAATTTTTGCAGGGTTACGAGGGTATTTTGTCGCAGTTTGCGATATCTTTTTTACACAAATTATCCCTCGGGCACCCTCATTTTCAAGTTGAAAGACATTTATTGCCTCTAACTTGCCCCCAAGCACCTTGATTGCATTACCTGCCTCGTTTAATTCATCGCTTGCAGCAGCACCTTTAAGTGCAATAAAACTGCCTCCTACCTTTACATAAGGCATGCAGTATTCCGACAGCACCCGCATATTGGCAACCGCCCTTGCTGTGGCTATATCAAACGATTCCCTAAACCCTATTGGCACATCTTCTGCCCTTGAATGAACAGTTGTAACCTCTAAATTCAACGCCTTACAAAGTTCCTCTAAAAAGGTTATTCTTTTAGCCAATGAATCAAGCAAAGTTAACTTTATATCGGGACGGACAATTTTCATAACCACTCCCGGAAAACCTGCTCCCGTACCCACATCAATAACCGATGCACCCACAGGAATATCGGCATATTTAAATATCATCATACAGTCGAGGAAGTGCTTAACTGCAATATCTTTCGGCTCAACGATGGCAGTAAGATTAATCTTCTCGTTCCATTCTACAAGCATTTCGGCATAGGTTTGAAGCCTTTGATACACTTTCTCGTCAAGTGTCAAAAATTCACCTGCCGACTTGGCTATCTGGTCGATTGGCAGTTCCATTTACTTTCCTCCTTGTATTATAAGACTGATTTTTGCATAAATATTGATAAAAACATAAAAAGGTGATGCTTATGATAATCTACACAGTAAACAGCGGCGACTCTCTTTACAAAATTGCTCGCGACTTCGGGATTACCGTTGCCGAACTCGAAAGATTCAACGCACTGCCGGACCCTGCGAGACTGTCGGTAGGGCAAGACATCCTTATCCCCGTACCCGGTACGGTTTATACAGTACAAAACGGAGATTCGCTTTATTCTATAGCACTAAGGTACGGCATATCGCTTGACCAATTACTATCAGTCAACCCCGAACTTTCACCGCCGTACATAATAAATCCCGGCGATATTATAAACATACCCGAAAATGCCACAAAACGCACTATTTCGGTAAACGGCTACGCCTATCCCGACATAAAAGACGACGTGTTAATGAACACTTTACCCTATCTTACCTATTTATCAATATTCAGTCACAGTATTACGGCTTCGGGTGACATTAATTCCCTTAACGACTCACGCCTAATAAATACCGCCAAGGAAGCCCAAGTTGCGCCCGTAATGGTGGTCACAAACATTGAAGCCGAGGGCGGTTTTTCAAGTGAACTGGCAAGCGAGGTGTTAAACAACAGTACTGCACGAGCGAATCTTATTGACAATATCATATTAACTGCAACTGCTAAAGGATATATGGGTGTAGACATCGACTTCGAATACATTTTCCCTGCCGACCGAGAAAGTTATAATAGATTTTTAACCGAACTGAAACAACGTACTCAGGCAGCAGGACTAACCCTTTCAACCGCTATTGCGCCCAAAATCTCGGCAACACAGCAAGGCACTCTTTACGAGGCTCATGACTATGCATTTCACGGCAGTATTGTTGATTACCTTATAATCATGACCTATGAATGGGGATATCTTTACGGGCCACCGTTGGCGGTTGCACCTTATAATGAAGTACGACGTGTGATTTCTTATGCAGTAACCGAAATACCAAGCCAAAAAATACTCATGGGTATGCCAAACTATGGCTATGACTGGACTTTGCCTTACAGAGAAGGTCGGCCTGCTAATATACTGTCAATTAATTCAGCAATCTTAAGAGCCGCAGAAAAAGGTGCCGATATCGAATACAACACAACCTCCGAAGCCCCGTTTTACCAATACACTCAAGATGGTACCGACCACATTGTATGGTTTGAAAATGCACGAAGCACCGCCGCAAGACTGCAACTTGTAAACGACTATAATCTCGGCGGCGTAAGTTATTGGACCGTTAACCAATTTTACGCACAAAACTGGCGTGTGCTGGAAAGTATGTTTAATGTAAAAAAGGTTTTGCCTTAATCTTCAAAGTTTTCGATGCTGTTTTCGTCATCGAAAACGCTTTCTTCTTGTTCGGGTTCCTCATAAACGCCCAAATCACGACGTTTTTCAATATCCGCATCGGGATGTTCTTTATAATAAGGGTCGATTATATATTTTTTAACCTCAGGGAAAACGTTAAACTGTATTAAAAACGCACGGAAAGCGGGGAAAATGAAAATACCGACCATGGTTACCACCCATATCCCGTACTTGCCAAATGACAAAATAAGAAAACCTGCAACGGCATACAAAGCAATCAAAACACCGCCTATAATAAAGTTGTGTTTTATGCCGAGCGTTGAGAACAAAAACGAATTTTTGATGATGGTCTTTACATCATAATCAAAGGTTATCATCAAGGTGTACTGATAAAACTTTGCAAAACTAAATGCAGTAAAGAAAAATACTGTGGTAGCAAAAATTATAAGGCTCCACACAGGATTCATCGAGCCGTCGATTTGATACAGATAAAGAATGTAAATATCCGCGGCAAGTATGGCGGTTACAACAAGATTTATAATACCTATCGGCAACGCACGTTTCCAGTTTTTCTTAATTGCATCAAAAAAATCGGACACAACAAAAACGTGTTTATCCCTTGCCGCCATACGGCAAATATACGCCATACCGACATTGGCAAGACCGGTGGTTAAAAGAGGTATTGATAATAAGATGTACCACAGTTCAGCCGAAAAAAGCATCCAGAAATTGCGGAAATACAACTCAAAAAATCTGAAAAAACCGCGTTTTTCGGGTTCGGTTTTTGAAACGCCTTTGCCGGGATTGTTATAGCTTTTCCAAAAAATACCCATTATTTTACCTTACCTGCCTTTTTTCTTTTTCTTAGTGCTCTTATAAAGCAATTTTGCAATAACCGAATCCTCGTTATAACAAATAATATACATTACTCCGCAAAACAAGAGTAACAAAGCCGGGAACAAAAGCAAAGCGCAAACCGACCATAAAGGGGCCGACGTTAAGTTAGCAGCATTGCCCGTCATAAGGTCAACTATCGGTTTTACGGGATTTAAAACCACCCAGCGGTATACCCAGTAAAAGCCCGAGCCTGCAAGACCCAGTGCCTTTAAAACAATGGCTATAACGGTCATAACAAACAACGGTATCGATGCAAATGTGCCTATTTTAAACCCACGCATTTTATCGGCGGTTGCTCTGTTAAAATCAACATCGTTGCGGTCTTTTGCAGCCTCTTTGGCAAGCACCGACCCCACAAAACAGAAAACAACGCCCAACCCGCAAACAATCTGCAATATACCAAGAAGTGCAGAGGCACCCGCGCTCATCTCACTGCGCAGTTGCGTATAATTTTGATTTTCTTTAAGTGTTTTAGGCGGTTCTGACAAAGTTTCGACGACTGTCGAGCCGCCTTGCTCGTTTATTTCGTAAAGGGTATACCCGATAACCTCGGTTGAAACCTGCCTTACCAAAATAAACAAGGATATATAAACAAAGAAACTTAAAAACACCGCAAAAGCCGACATTCCTACAGCCTTTAACGCGGGACGTATATTGCGTTGCATATTACACCTCATAATTTTAGTTTAAAAAGCAAAAGAGGGCAAACGATTTTGCCGCTTACCCTCTTTTATTTTGAAAATTATTCTGCTTCGGTCTCTTGTGCCTCAGCTTCAACCTCTGCCTCGGTTACCTCCTCAGCAGGAGCCTCTTTCTCGATAAGGGCGCGGATAGAAAGGCTTACGCGCTTCTTGTCATAATCGACGTCAACAATCTTTGCGTCAACCTCCTGACCGATTTTAAGCTCGTCAGCAGGTTTTTCAATTCTGCGGTCGGCAATCTGCGAAATGTGGATAAGTCCATCAATTCCTGCAATTACTCTTGCAAAAGCACCGTAAGCGGTCATGCTTACAACGGTAACCTTAACAACATCGCCAACTGCATATTTTGCCTTAAAAATCTCCCAAGGATTCTCGTCAGCCTTCTTATAACCGAGCGAAATTTTATGTTTTTCGGTATCAATAGCCTTTACATATACCTCAATGGTATCTCCAACCTTAACAACCTCAGAAGGATGCTTGATTCTTTCCCAAGAAAGTTCAGAGATATGTACCATGCCGTCAACAGCACCAAGGTCTACAAATGCACCGTAACCGGTGATTGATTTAACGGTACCGGTAAAGCGGTCGCCAACTGCAACGCTGTTCCAGAACTCAGCCTGTTGCTCATTTCTCTGCTCGCGAAGAACAGCCTTTGCCGAACCGATAACACGACGGCGCTGACCAATCTCAATAATACGGAAACTCAAGGTTGTACCTTTGAGCGCTTCAAGGTCATCATTTCTTGAAAGGGTTGCCTGAGAAGCGGGGATAAATACACGAATGCCCTCATAGAAGGCTACTACGCCACCCTTAACAACATCAGAAACAACACCGCTTACGATGTCGCCCGATTCTTTTGCTTTAACAACTTTATCCCAACCTGCAATAGCGTCGAAACGCTTTTTAGAAAGCATAACTGTGCCTTCCTGGTCGTTGGTTCTCATAATAATAAGGTCAAGTTCGTCGCCAACCTTAACAGCCTCAGTGAGTTTTACGTTAGGGTCAGAAGAAAACTCTGCGGCTGAGACATAGCCGGTGTGTTTTCTGCCTATGTCGACCTGTACCTCAGTCGGGTTGACTGCAAGCACAATGCCCTTTACCTTCTGGTCTGTATTTGAACTGCTTTCGGAAGCGTTAAGCATCTCCTCAAAAGTCATTTCATCGTTGATTTCCTGTTCTGTCACAGGTGTAGTAATGTCTGCCATGGTTTTTAAAACCTCCTTTATTATACCGGACGGTGTAGAAGCACCGGCCACAACTCCAACAAGATTAGCACCTGCAAAATCGCTTGCCTTAAGCTCGTCCGAAGTTTCGACGAACACAGTTCGGTCGCATTTTTCGGAACACACCTGTACGAGCTTCCTTGTGTTGGAACTGTGGCGTCCTCCGACGACCACCATCACATCACATTTGGTTGCAAGTTCATCTGCTTCCTGCTGTCTTTTTGAAGTAGCATTACATATTGTATCAAAAATAATTGCATTTGTATAGAGTTTTTTTAAACTTTTTTGACACTTTTTCCACAGTTCTTGATTAAAAGTGGTCTGAGACACCACTGTTAAAGGTTCTTGGGCGTCAATTTCCCCCGAAATTACCAAATCTTCGAGTTCTTTTTCACTATCAAACACAAAATTTTTACCCGTGCAGTGTCCAACGATTCCGACCACCTCTTTATGCTCGCGGTCACCGGCTATTAACACCGTACGACCGTTGTTGCCTGCCTCTGCCACAATTTTGTGAATCTTCGAAACAAAGGGGCAGGTTGCATCCGAAACGTTTACACCAATATTTTCTGCCTTTTCGAGCACCGAACGCTCAACCCCGTGCGACCGTATTACCAAAACCTCATCATTTTTAACATCGCTCGGGTCGTCGACTATACGTGCACCTTTTCGCTCTAATTCGGCTACCAGTTGAGGGTTATGAATTATAGGGCCTAATGTTGCAACCTTTTTTCCGTCATTTAAAAGACCTCTTACCATTTCAACGGCTCGGTCAACCCCAAAGCAAAAACCTGCGGTTTCTGCAAGTATTATCTTAGCCACTTTACTCACCCTCTGCCCAACTGCTTATTTATGGCTTCTTCCATAGCAATAACAGCCTGTTCAAGGTCCTTGTCGGTAGTATCAACCAATACCGCGTCATCGGCACATTTTAACGGTGCAACCTCGCGGTGAGAATCACGATAATCACGCTCTTTTATGTCTGCCAAAACCTCTTCATAATCGGCATTGATGCCTTTTTCTTGCAACTCAATAAACCTTCTTCTTGCACGTTCTTCGGGTGACGCTGTAAGAAATATTTTCACCTTTGCGTTAGGCAATACAACAGTGGCAATATCTCTGCCGTCCATAACAACGCTGTTTTCCTCTGCGAGTCTGCGCTGTAATCCCAAAAGATATGCCCTAACTTCAGGAATAGCCGATGTCACCGACGCAACGTTTGATACCTCAGGTGTACGGATAAACTCAGACACGTCTTCATTGTCAAGCAAAACTATCTGCGTATCGCCTTTATAGGCTATATCCACCCTTATTGTATTGAGATGTGCAACGACCGCCGCAACATCGTTATAATCCTTACCGCTTTTAAGTAAACTGTAAGCAATAGTACGATACAAAGCACCTGTATCAACATAAATGCAACCCATCTTATCGGCAATTTTTTTGGCAATAGTACTTTTACCTGCTCCGGCAGGTCCGTCAATAGCAATTGTAATATGCTGATTCATATTTTACCTCCAAAATTATACTTCAACACTGTTTCCTGCGGTGTAACCCGTAGAAAAAGCAATCTGTAAATTAAATCCGCCGGTAAAGGCGTCGACATCCAACACCTCGCCTGCAAAATATAGACCCTTTACTATCTTTGACTGCATGGTTTTAGGGTCTATTTCCTTTAAAGCCACTCCGCCTTTTGTAACAATGGCTTCGTCAATCGGCCTGAAACCTGTAACGGTAAGCGTCAGTGACTTTAAGGTTTCAACTATTTTTTCACGTTGTTCGCGCGTTATCTGATTAACCTTGGCAGACGGCTTTATGCCGCTTAATTTTACCACAACCGGAACCATTTTACGCGGTAAAAGGTCGCTTAAAGAGTTTATGTAGTCACGGTTGCTGTATTTGGCAAAATCTCGCAAAATTCTTTCATCAAGTTTAGCCCTGTCCAAAGCAGGTTTTAGGTCTATCGTTATTTTATATTGCCCGTTTGAAGGATTTTTTATAAATGCCGAAGCGCTAAGTATTACCGGTCCTGAAAGGCCGTAATGCGTAAACATAAGTTCTCCGAAATCCTCATATACCGCCTTATTAGAGTCCCCTTTGAACACCTTTATTTCTATGTTTTTAAGGCTTAGCCCTTGAAGGTCTGAACAAAAACCTTCTTTAACCGTAACCGGTACAAGCGACGGTGAAAGTTCAGTTACGGTGTGGCCTAAGTTTCTGGCAAAATCATAACCGTCACCGGTCGAGCCGGTCTGCGGATATGACACACCGCCGGTTGCAACAATTACCGACTCAGCAGGAAACTTTCTGCCGTCTTGAAGCGTTACTCCCTTAATTTCTTCATTTAAAACATCAAGTTTAACAACCTGACCGTGCACAATCTCACAACCTGCTTTGTTTACGGCATTGACCAACGCATCAACAATATCAACCGACTTGTCAGACTCAGGAAAAACGCGGTTACCCCTCTCGGTTTTAAGCCTAACGCCTCGCTCCTCAAAAAACCGCTTGGTATCGCTTGCCGAAAAGTTATTAAAAGCCGAATAAAGAAATCTGCCGTCACCCGTTACCGATGCTATAAGCCCTCTAATATCGGTGTCGTTCGTGACGTTGCACCTTCCTTTGCCTGTTATCATAACCTTACGCGCCATGCGTTCGTTTTTTTCAATCACGGTAACCCTTGCGCCTCGCTCGGCTGCTTTAAAAGCGGCCATAAGACCGGCTGCACCGCCACCTATTACTATTACTCTTTTCAAGTTTTGTTTTCCCTCTGCTCTTTTCTTTTCTTAACCAAAACAAACCCAATATATATAACTAAAATCACACCGTTTACCGTAGCCATAATAATCAGCACAGAAACCTGACTGCTTAGTTTCTCGGTTAGTTCACCGTAGTATGACAAATACCATTCGCTTTCCTTTATACATTTATCACGATTGTTTTCCAACTCAGCAGCAAACCGAAGATTGCCTTTTTCGACCTGTTCTATTCTCAACTGTTCATAACGCTCTGCCTCACGCAGATTAAAATGATACCCCGCATTGATGGCACCGCTTTTTTGATAGGACGTGTTTAAAACAACGATACCCATCACGGCAGTTGTTATAAAACTTGCAACTAAAACGCCTAACAAAACAGCTCCTAATATGCCCTTTTTAAAAATTTTCTCTTTTGCGGTTTCAAAATTATCCTTGGCAATATCTAAAGCCGACGGTTCATCTTCAAACACTGTTTCATACTTTCGTTTAACCGACACAAGTATAAAGTTAGAAACAACCAACCCTATACTTCCTATAAAAAACCAGATAATCGATGGGTCAGAACCAAAACCCATCAGCACAAAGGTAACCACCATCAGTAAAACGCTGACTGCCGCAAGACCTACACCCAAAATATACATTATATCTTTTTTATAATTCATAAGCCTTACATCCCCTTTGTTGTATAATCAATTTATTTTATCACATTTTATGTCAAAACGGAAGTATTATTTGCATTTTTACCTTGTCTTTATTGTTAAATTAAAAATTTGAGAATAAAGAAGTAAAAAAATATTGTATATCGAACAAAAGTTTGATACAATATTATAAATAATACTATATTTTTGAGGTGGACAATATGGATAAAATTACTATTAAAGACCTTTACACAATTGAAAACACCATCGCATCTTCAATTTTTGACGGATGCACTTATCCTTGGGAGGTTCTTCCTAAAATTAAAAACTTTATTTTAGAACTTGGCAAGACACTCGACCCTGAAAAATATGAATACAAGGGCAATGATATTTGGATTGCCAAATCGGCAATTGTTTTCCCCAGCGCTTACATTGCCGGCCCCTGCATTATTGACGAAAATGCCGAAATCCGTCATTGCGCTTTCATTCGAGGAAGTGTTATTGTGGGAAAAGGTTCGGTTGTGGGTAACTCAACCGAGGTTAAAAACGCTCTTATTTTCGACAGCGTTCAAATTCCTCATTACAACTACGTGGGCGACTCGGTTTTGGGATATAAATCGCATATGGGTGCAGCCTCGTTGACCTCTAACGTAAAATCAGATAAAACCCTCGTTAAAGTATGGGAAAACGATACCCGTATCGAAACCGGTCTTAAAAAGTTCGGCGCTATGGTTGGTGATTTCGTTGAGGTCGGTTGTGGCTCGGTTCTTAATCCCGGCACAATAATCGGCAAAAATTCCAACATATATCCTCTGTCTTCGGTAAGAGGTACTGTTCCCGCCAACTCGATTTACAAAAAACGTGGCGATATTGTCGAAAAGTATTAATCTGAGGTAATATATGGAAATATGGGATGTCCTTGACAAAAACGGCGTTCCTACCGGTAAAACAGTAGTCCGAAAAAGAGTTTGCCTTCAAAAAGGCGAATACCACCTTGTAGTACACATCTGGATTTTAGGGTCTGACGGCAGGGTGCTTATACAACGCCGAAGTTTTGATAAGCCTCTTATGCCCGGAGAATGGGCAGCAATAGGCGGAAGTGCACTTTCGGGTGAAACCCCCTGCGCCGCTGCCAAGCGTGAACTGTTTGAAGAAATGGGTATTGATGCCCAACCGGAAGAACTTAAACTTATTCGCCGAATGGTGAGAAAAAACTCTATACTGAATATTTTTCTCATCCACCGCGACACACCTATATCGGAACTGACCTTACAAGAATCAGAGGTTAGCGAAGCCAGATGGGTGCATCGCAATAAATTAAGACAAATGATTAAAACTAAAGAATTTCACAACTACGGTAACGAGTATTTCGATGCGGTTTTTGGCGCATTTGAACGCAAATCTGCATTGAGGCGGAGAAGAAAAAGATATGAGCGAAAAAAGAAAAAATAGTCAGTGTCAAATATGTCGCAGTTATCTTTTTGCAGATGACGATGTGGTTATTTGCCCTACTTGCGGCGCACCGCACCATCGCGATTGCTGGCAAACTGTCGGACATTGTGGCGCACAAGACACTCACGGCACCGATAATCAATACGATAAGGTGCAAAAAATGAAAAGCGAATCGGAAGAACAACAAGAAGACGGCAATATAGAACAAAAATGCGGGTTCTGCGGCCGCACCTCTAAAAACGAAGGTGCACCCTTTTGTCCTTACTGCGGTCAACCTTACAAAAATCACGGCTCACATCACCCGCCTTTTGTTGTAAACGGCACATCTATAAATTTCGACCCGTTAGGCGGCGTGCAAAAAGGCACAAAAATCGAAGGTGTAGACGCCGAAGATATTGCAACCTTTGTCGGTAATAATTCCGGCCGATATGTAAACAAATTCAAAACCTTAAATAAAGGCAACAAAAATTCTTGGAACTGGTTGGCTTTTCTTTTCCCGTCGGCTTTTTGTCTTTCAAGAAAAATGTATTCTAACGGTATTTTGTTTTTAATTGTATCCATCGCTGCTAATCTTTGTTTCGTGCCGTTTAACAACACGTTGGCAAGTTTGGGCGATATTGAAAGAATGACGCGTGAACAACTTGTTTCCTTGGCAACCGAAAACATGTCAGCCTTTACACCGCTTATCTGGATAATGTGTGCCGTTGGAACTGTACTGTTCATTTTGCCTCACATTATTTGCGGTCTTAGAGGCGACTGGATGTATCGCACTCACGCACTCTCAAAGATTAAAACCATAAAAGAAAATAAGGAAATTAACGACTATAACACCGAACTTAAAACCAAAGGTTCGGTAAGTTTAGGACTTATGTTCTTGGCTTTTCTTGTGGAACAGTATGTTCCCATAATCTTAGCAGGTTTTCTGTGGTAAAAACGGGGTGAATTTATGTCACGAAATCAACTTTCAAACAAACAATCCGTTGTTTATTCGTACCTTGTAAAAACGCTTGCGAGTTCTATCCCGCCTACGGTACGTGAAATTTGCAATGCAACCGGCATAAAATCCACCTCTACCGTGCACGGCATTTTGTCGTCATTAGAGGAACAAGGTTACATCACCCGCGATGCTAAGTTTTCACGTTCAATCAGAATTGCTGGCAGTTCGGATTCGGCAATGGTACCGGTCCTCGGCAAGGTTACTGCCGGACAGCCTATACTGGCAGTTGAGGAAATCGAAAGTTATATTCCTTACCCCATTTCTGCCGAATCGCCCGATAGCCTGTTTGCTCTCAAAGTGTCCGGACTTAGTATGAGAGACGCAGGTATTCTTGACGGCGACATCATTGTTGCCGACAAGGACGCATACAGCCAAAACGGAGATATAGTTGTAGCCTTGATTGACGATGAAGCAACCGTCAAAAGGCTGATTGCTGAACACGGTGAAAAACCTTATTTATTGCCTGAAAATCCTGATTTTGACCCGATTTATCCTGAAAATATGGAAATTTTGGGCAGAGTTATAGGAAGTTACAGAAAGTATTAATGTTATGAAAAAAATTGAAATATTTACCGACGGCGCGTGCTCAGGTAATCCCGGCCCAGGGGGATGGGGCGCAATTTTGCGCTACAACGACAATGAAAAAGAGCTTTCGGGCGGAGATTTAAGCACCACCAATAACCGAATGGAACTTACCGCATGCATAGAAGCGTTATCGGCTCTTAAGATGCCTTGCGAAGTGACGCTTACTACCGACTCACAATACGTTGTAAACGGCATCACAAAAGGTTGGGCTGAAAGTTGGCGGAACAACGGATGGATTAAAGGCGACAAAAAACCCGCTTTAAATTCTGACCTGTGGGAACAACTACTTAATCTTACCGAAACACACAAAGTAACGTTCAACTGGATAAAGGGTCATGCCGGGCACACGGAAAACGAACGCTGTGACGCACTTGCAGTGCAATTTTACAAAAATTTACAAAAGACCGACTTGTAATGTCGGTCTTTTTATGTTAATATACCGTTGTCAGTTCGCAAAATCCTGACTAAGAGAAAATTCTCTTAAATCAAAACTACGGAGGAAAATTTAATGAAAAAACAAAGCCCCTCGCGGTATATTATTACCGCGGCGCTGATTGCATCGTCATACACAGCGCTAACCTACCTTTCGTCAGCCTTTGGCCTTGCATATTCAGGCATGCAATTTCGCTTGTCTGAGACACTCAATGTTCTTGCTGCATTCACGCCCGCCACAATACCTGGGCTCACCATTGGATGTGTGCTAAGCAACATCGCAAGTCCTTTCGGTATAATCGACATTGTACTTGGCGCCATTGCAACACTGCTCTCTGCGATTACTATCAGGATTATATCTAAAACAAAGATTAAACACCCTGCATTTTTTATGGCTCTTCCGCCAGCGATTTTAAACGGTCTTGTTGTTGGACTGCAAACAGCACTCTTTACCACAGACAGTGCACGACTAACCATATTTGCAATTTCCTTTATACAAGTATTTATAAGCGAAATTGTTATTTGCATGGCACTCGGCATTCCGTTTTATAAAATATTAAAACATAAATTTAAAAAATTATTTTAAAAAAAGCGCTTCGGTTGCCCGAAGCGCTTTAATTTATATTATAGGAGTATTATTTCGAAAAAACCTTCTTACCTGTGACAAGAAGTGCACCGGCAGACAGAACAATGAATGCGAGAATGATGATGGGGTTGACCGATGAATCTCCGGTAGGAGCAGAACCGGTCGAAGCAGAACCAGTATAGCCTTTGAGGGTAACGGTGATATCATCAAAGTAAATATCGCATCCTGCAGGTGTACCTATTGCAATATAAGGAGTAACAGCCTCAAATGTGAAGCTCAACTGTTGCCACTCGCCTTCCTTAAGGTCAGCAAAGTTAGCAATAATGCCTCCGTTACCAGCTGCAGATACACTCGTAAATGAGTTCATGTTCATAAGGGTAATAGCACCGGTATCGGTTGAGATAGCGGTGGGTTTAACCCAAAGTTTAACGGTATAAGTATCGCCTATATTAAGAGCAAGGTCTGCACTTCTCATAAGAGTAAATGCCTGAACGCCTGCAGTAGCACCGTTGCGGAAGAGCGAGAATTTACCACCGCGGATATTGGCTGCATCGTATCCTTCAGAAATCATTGAATACAGGTTATATCCTAAAGAAATACCCATCTGAGCAACGCTGGCAGGATAACTCTCAAAATCTTCCTCGAACTTACCAAGCTGCCACTTAGCATGGAGGAGAACGGTCTCAGAACCGTAAACAGTCTCGGTGAAGCGAGTTGTGTATGCGCCATCGGTGTACCAACCTAAGAACTTATAACCAGGTTTAGTGGGTGTAGGAAGGGTGATTTTGCTGCCTTCTTCACCTGATATAGCAGCCATAGCCTTACCGCCATAAGTATTGAAACGAATAGCTGAACCATAAATGTTCATATCGTTTTCAGGGGTGGAAATAATAACATCGTCAAAGTAAACGTATGCGTCACCTGTACAGCAAAGCGATAAAACATTATGCTTTGATGTAGCATCTTCAGCAAGAGTGGCAGTAAACTTAATAGAAGCCTGTTCCCAGCCGTTAGTTGCGCCAGTGTAAAGGAAGTAACCATCCTGCTGTCTGTAATTGGTCCATGTATTACCTTCATGTGAAAGGTAGATATGAATCTTACCCTGAGACTTAAAGTTAGTTACTTTATACTTGAACGAAATGGTATACTCAGCGCCTTCATAAGCTCTGATTAATTTACCGTCTTTCTGGAACATTGCACGTGCTGTAGCACCCGGTTCCTTATTAGCACCTGTATCAAGACAGTGGAGAAGTGTTTTATTACCGTTATCCTCGGTTACGAGTGTGAAACGGTCAGACTTCTGACTACCGGTAGGAATAGTATAATCCTCATAGTCAATCAAAGTACCATGGCTCTTCCACTTAGCAAACAGGATAACGCTCTCGCTCGGAGCAGATTTAAGGTTAACGGGTTTAGTGAAGTTGCGGTCGAGATACCAACCCAAGAAGGTCTGGTTATCAGCAACAGGATTCTCCGGCATGCCAAGGATAGCCTGACCGGCGAATGCAACTATTGTACCAACGTTTGCATCATATTCCTCAACATTGGTTCTAAATCCGATTTCAACAACACCCGGTTTAAGAGACCATGTTGCATATGCATTTATAAGACCTGCTGGAATCTTGGTAGAACCATTAAGGTCGTAAGAAGTAGTAACAGCCTCTTCGCCCTCACCGGTAGTAACATCATATTTCCAACCGGTAAAGTTATAGCCGTATCTTGAAGGTGCGGGAAGATCAGCAACAGTTGTGCCAACTTCTACGGTCATAGGCTCGCACTCGTCACCGCCCTTAGCATCGAACAATATAATAGTATCTTCACCCGTTGTAGAATGAGTTTTAATACGAATATTATCGAAGAGAACTGCTGTTGCAAATTCTTCAGGACAGTTAGTAGAGTTAAAGAGGCCTAAACCAAGGCTCGAATAATCAGTAGCGGTATCATTAGCAATAAAGGTATACTCTACGTGCTTGAAACCTGCTGCTACATCGTCATCACGGTAGTTAAACTCGTCAAAAACAGCGATTTGTTTAACAGCACCCTTACCATCAGTGTTTACATAGTAGAGATACAACTTAGTCGGAGTCTCACTATGCTCAACAAAATAGTCGAACTCAACGGTATAAATACCGCCGTTTACAACATTAAACTGCTTGATGCCATCATTAAACGAGAAATAATAATGACCGTTTTTGGCTTTAGAATGAGTAAGTCTGAAGTACTTATTGGTGTTATCGGCGTTAGCAAGGATTTCACCGCGGGTAACAAAACCGTTACCGCTGTTATAGGTGTAATCGTTAACGTCTCCGCTCCATTTAAAGCCTTCACCTTCAACATCCTCAAAATCTATCACTACATCTTCAACAACAACCTTGGGAATATAAGGCTTAACAACGATATTGTCGAAGTATACACTTGCAGTCTGAGGATTAGCATCCTGCTGAGCAAGGAAGATAAGATAAGGCATATCTTCTGTGCCGTTGAATGTAAAGTTGAATTTACCCTTTGTCCAATCTGTAGAGTTTGCAGTAATGTCAAAGGTTGTCATGGCTTCGGTTTTTTCACCTGCAGCACCGATGCCGGCCTTAGAAGCAGCTCTTACAGATACGGTAACCTTAGAGCCGTCAACATTTTTTGCAAGATATTCAAAACTTAAAGTATAAACCTTGCCGGGGATAAGTTTAAGACCGTCGGTAGCACCGGGAGCGCCCAAAGGTGCAAAGTGCATTGTTTTTCCGCCATGAATAGGAAGAATTGCAACTGCTTTATTGTCAGCACTAAGCGGGTCAGCAACCTCAGCCATATAACTATCGTTGGTTGCGTTAGGCTTAAACACACCGCCGTCAACATCTGCGGTAGTGCCATCATACTTAGCATAAAGTTTAGTAGCAGTTATCGAGTACAATTCATACTTTTTGGTAAGCGTTGCATCATACCAACCAAGGAAACTTGCAGTAGCAATGCTGGGGAGTTTTTCACCGATTTTAGCGGTTACAACCTGCTCCTCACCCTTATTGTTAAGGGTATAATTCTGCTCAGAAATTTCCCTGATGATAATATCATCCATATAAAACTTACCTCTGTCGTAGTTACCGTCACCAACGGTAAAGAGAACATACGGATAAGAATCTTTTGCATCTTTTTCAGCAACAGTAAAGATTAAGCTTGCCTCAGTCCAACTGCTGGAATAGTCAAAAAATGACTTGGTAATAGAAGTCTTATTACCCGACTGACCAACACCTACATCACCGGCAATGTAAATACCAAGCTGTATACCGCGGTCGTTAGGCTGAGCACCTCTGGTTGCCATATATTTAAAGCTGACAACGTACTGTTTTCCAACAGTATACTTAAAGCCTGTGTTACTTCCGGGATAAGCCTCAACAGCAGTGCTGATAGTGTTAGTACCGCCGTAAAGCTGGTCACCCAAAAGAACTTTATTATTAGGATTAAACGGGTCTTCAACAATTTGGAAAGCACCTAAAGATTTCTCAACACCAAAAGTGCCGTTAGGATTATAAACGCCCAACAAGTTAGGGTCGGTATAATCAAAAGTTGCAGAAACACCGTCATACTTTGCGTACAAAGTAGTGTCATCCCCTGCGACCTTAACTTCGTTTGTGAAGTTAATGTCATCATACCAACCAAGGAACAATACGCCTTCGGCAGGTACTTCGGGTGCGGGAATGGTAGCACCCTTAGCGAGGTTGATCGTATACTCAACACCGTTGTTATACAATGTGTAATCTGTACCGGCTGCACTTGCAGTACCCACGAACGAAACTACACATAAAGACAGCAGCATCGAAAGAACACAAACAACACTTATCGCTTTTTTGAAAGCACGGGTTTTCATTGTTTTACCTCTTTCTTGAATGATTAAGCACGTACACAACTCAAGGGTGGTAGCCACCCTTAAGTCGTTCGTGTTATTGCTGCTTATTATTTATACTTGTTTTTAAGGTCCTGAATCATTTGGTTAGCCTTTTTAACAGCATCGTCAACCTTGTTAGAAACTGCATCAAGTTTAGTCTTAACGCCGCCGGGAACAACACGCTTAGCATCGCCGTTAAATACTGATTCGTCCTTTGCACCTACAAAGGTACCGCAAACATCGTCGAAGTTGAAGTATTTTTCATCAGCATGACAGTCAGTAAGTTCGAAGTAGAAGTTACCTGCCTTATTGCTGATAAAGGTGTTGTTAAGGTCATAGTTAGCGGGGTCAAGCCAGTAGCGCAAGAAGTAACCTGCAGCATCGGCATTAGGAGCACCGGCTACGATACCATACATACGGTAGATAGCGGAAGTTTTACCCTTAGAACCATCCTCAAGAGCGGGGAGGTATGTAAAGCCGATATCATTAAAGTCCATATCCTTGAAGTATCCGGTATTCTTAAGACCGTAAACACCGGTGATGCAGATACCTGCTTTACCGTTTGCAAAGTCACCACGGCCGTTGCCGAGAAGACCCTGTTCTCTTACGCTGTTGTACCACTGATAGGTCATAAGAAGTTCTTTCTTGTTAACACCGCTGGAGAAGGTAGCAGTTTTATAATCGTACATACAGAAAGATGCACCTGCCGAGTCACCCAACATATCAACCTCAAGAACACCACCAAAGTAATCGGGGCCTAAAGACTTGATTTCCTTCATGGCTTTTTCCATGGTAGCCCAAGTCCAGTTGCCTTGTTCATAGTACTGTTCAGGAGTGGTGAAACCGTTTTCCTCAAAAAGTTTCTTGTTGTAGAAAACAAGGTTAGAACCGGTCCAAGGAGAACCGATGGTGTTTACAAGGTAAACGTGACCGTCAATAGTACCGGTTTCAAGCAAAGACTTATGCCAAATAGGCTCGTCAAGGTTAACAGTAGAAACCTTGTCAATAGGAGCAGCTATCTGAAGAGTAAGGGGGAAGCTATCCTTACCTTCGTTGGTCTTGAATGCGTCGGGAATATCGTTCGAAGCAATACTTGTAATAATCTTCTCAACATAAAGACCCTGGGTTACAGTGAACAACTCAACATTGAGTCCGGTGTCTCTGTAGAAGTTTGCAAGAGCATTGGCGCCCTCGGTCTTAGTGTGGTCAATCCAAGTTGCAAAACGAACGGTCTGACCTTTAATGCTATCCGAAATGGTTGCATAAGGGTCAAAGCCAGCCCACTCACCGGTATAATTTCCGGTTGTTGCACTAACTACTGGATCGTCGTTAGAAACAACCTTATTGGCCGGTGCGGCTGTAGAATCAGTTCCGGTGCTGCCGCTACAAGCAGACAAAGCACATACCAACATCGCAAACGCAAAGATGGCACAGATGATTCTCTTCAAATTGGTTTTCATCGAAATTTCCTCCTAAGAAATTATTTAATAATACAGCAGAAAAGACGCCAAAGCCTGCCCAACCACACCCTCAAAAGTGGTTTGGGCACGCAAAGGGGACATTTTTGCCAATACTACATTTATATAATACCAAATCTTTGTGCAAGTTTCAATTAATTTCTTATCATTTTTACTGAAATATTGCACAAATTTGGAGGTGTTTTATTGTCTATAATAACACGAAACGCGACATAATTGACATTTTCTTCTTTTTTATGCTTGTTTTTTACTTATTATGCTTATAGTCACTTATATCCCCTCGAGAAAATCTCAAGGGGATATTGTCTTTTTTTAACCGGTAATACCTACACGGTCAATACTCTTAACAAACTGTTTTTGGAGTATCATATACATTATAAGTACTGGAACGATAAACATTACACAAGCCGCCATAACAACTGCGATGGTTTCGGGGTTCTGCGGACTAAAGTCAACACCCATTATAGCACGCATTGTATCGGACTCGGTTACACGGTTAAGTCTAACCGCCAACGGCCAACTTTCAGCATAAAGGTACATACTGGAAAGATAAAAGTCGTTCCAATGCCAAATAACCGAGAAAACGGTAACGGTCATTATTACAACACCCGAAGACGGAAGTGCAATACGCACGTATGTCTTAACAGGGCCTGCGCCGTCAATCCAGGCTGCCTCTTCAAGTTCCTTCGGCAATCCTTTGAAGAACTGAACATAGATATAAATTATAATACCTGCTCTGATACCTACACCGAATATTGCCGGGAGGTAGAATGTCCATACCGAGTTGAGAACGTTTGCTCGAAGGTCGACGCCGGTAAAGTCATACACAAGTCCTAAAACGCCTAAAAAGTCGAGTTTTGCGTATGTAGTGACAATCGGTATCATCATCATCTGTGACGGAACAAGAATGAGCAAGAACATAAAGAATGTGAGAATCTTCTTCTCTTTAAATTCAAATCTTGCCAAGCCGTATGCGGCTACCGAACAACTTATAATCTGAATGGCTGCGGCAAAAAGTTCAAAAACAATGGTGTTAACGAGCGAACTGCCGTATTTAACCAACTCGGAAGCCATTTTGTAATGTTCAAAAGTTATCTCGGGAGTAATCCAGATAACGGTAGGATCCAAAAACGAGTTTCTTGTTCTTATCGAACTACTGAGCATGTAGAAAATAGGATACAAAATTATGTAGCCGATTGTAATAAGAACAACATAACGCATCAGCGAAAAGAAAACGCCGTTTGCCTTTAATACTGCTTTATAACGCGCTTCGGCACTGGAGTTTTTAACCTTTTGATAAAGGTTTTTTACATTTTCAATACCTTTAATCATTAGCTCCTACCTCCTGTATCCCAGCGTTTTAAGAAAATCTTTGAGTACAACAACATAATTATTGCCATCATTAAACCAACAACTACGAAGTACAACCAAAGCATAGCCGATGCCGTACCGTATGTTGAAATGTTGCCCATGAAGACATAAGCGCGTTCCATAACCGCGTTGGTCTTATCGGTAATAAGCTCAACCATGGTGAAGATGATAACAAGAATTAATGTTCTTGCAAGCATGGGAAGTGTTATAAACCAGAACTCCTCCCATTTGGTAGCGCCTTCAACCTTTGAAACTTCATAAAGCGAATCAGGTATAGACTGCATACCCGATATAAACAGAACTATCTGTATACCGCAACTCCAAATGAGGTTGAAAATGTTGTTGAGAAGTCCGCCGAAGAAATTACCTATTGAGGGGGGCAACGACAACCAATTCATAATATCGGTGACGTTAACCATATTAGCGGCAAACGAATCAGAAACGCCTGAAGAAGAAAGTTCACTGCTGGTGGTACTGAAAAGATGCTGGATAACAACACCCGATGCAATTATAACCGGCAGGAAGTAAAGCGCTCTGAAAAAGAGTCTTCCTTTAAACTTCTGGTTAAGAAGCAAAGCAAGTATAAGACTCAATATAACGATTACCAAAACCGACGGGAGCATTGACGTTAATGTCAAGCTCATGCTTTTGGTAAACTCAGGGTCCTCCCTTAAAGCGTAATGGAAGTTTGCAAGGCCCGCAAATTCATACTCAAACTGACCAATAAACTTTACATTACAAAAAGCATAATAGAGTGATTTGATAATCGGCACAAGGAAGAAAACCAAAAGGCCAATTTCCCAGTGGAGAACAAACATACGTCCGTATGTACTCTTTAACGATTCGATACTCTTATGTTTTTTAGGTTTCTTTGCTTTTACGCTTGCAGGCGCAACCTGTTCAACCGTATTAATTTGTTCTGTTGACATTCAGTTTACGCCTCCTTACTTAACTTTGTATCCACGTGCGGGAATTTCAATGCCGTCAACCGACTCATTCTTAGCGCCGTAGTTTACGTAAACGGTAACACCGTTATCAAACTCGGTCATGCGCACGTTTTCATTAACAATCTTATGGTCAGCAATTCCTGCGCCTTTTACCGAATAGAAGAAATCTTTATACTCGGCAACGTCCTCAAGAATTCTGTCCTTTACACCTGTTTCAAGAGTCTCGTTCCAATAGAGCGAACCGTAGAACACATTTTGTCCCGAAGAAACAAGATTAGTGTTATACTCTCCGATAACTGTGTAACTAAGACCTGCACCTGATTCAACCGCACTAAGCATAGTAGTCTCGGCGTTGGTTGCAAGGTTAAGTGAAGTTACCGACATTGAAACATTACCCTTAAATACTATCTGATAGAAAGGAACATCATAGGTATAAGCTCTGTATTTGCTTGATTTTGTAGGAATATCATAAATGTGGTCACAAGCGCCTGCAACGAATGCGTTAGCATCGCTACCGGCCACGTTATAACCTGCATCCTTAAAGCCCTTTACAACCGATACTGCTTGTTCCTCATAATTGGCACCCGAAAAATATGCTTTGTCACTATAATCGGAATAAACCAAACTTGTAAGGCTATCAAGGCTAACACCGCCAAGGTTCCAGTTTGTTGCAGCATTTTTAATATTGTCTGCTATCTCGTTAAACTTACTGCGTGTTACAATATAGTGTTTTGAGAAAATCGCACTGCTTGAACGGAAAACCATGTCGTAATGATGCTGATTAGTTGAGTCGCCCGTGGCAGACTTTGCTTTATCAAGCAAGGTTGAAACTCCGCCGCCGTTTGAATTGAATCTAATCATATCAAAGTTCATAAACAGGTCAACCCCGTTGTTTGAACAGTAATCTGTAAGACTAAGCATGGCTTTTTTGTTGCCAAACTTACTGTTTATCTTGTAATTGCCGGCGATTGGGCCAATGTCATTACCGCTTTGACCAAAGCCAATGAGGTTAGCGTTTATGCTCTCCCCTGTCTCATCTTTTATATCAGAGATAATTGACTGTGCTTGCTCAAGAGTGGTAGCAACCAACATGTCGTCGCTGGGAATACCAAAAATAAACTTTTTAGTCTTTATACCGCCGAAAATTTTAAGGTTAAGAAGCTTTTCGTCATCAGTTTTCTCAAGTGCTTCTTTTTCTTTTAAATATTCACGGTACTTTTCAGCCATGCCGACATAATCGGCTTTATCGTCGTATAAAGGCTTAAAACTTACGGAAATCTTACCCGGTACAAAATAGTCAGAATACAAAGTATACTGTCTGGGGGCAGAAGATGTAAAGAGAGCCTGAACGGTCTTCTGCTGACCTCTGATAATAAACTCGGGGTTAATGTAAGAATAACCCGTAACCTTCCAACCAAGTATCGCGTTAAGATTTGCACATTCTGCACCTTCAGTAATGATGGCACAAGCAGCCTTATCGCCATTTACAGCACCGTAAACAGGCATTCTCACCGATTCGGTAACAGTCTCGGCAGTAGGAGCATCAACGTTAGCATCTCCGCCATAAACCTTTTCGGTTATTGTTTCATAGGTTGTGTCTTCAGGGTCAGAGGACAAAGTAGGTTTAATAATTGTGCCCGAACCGGAAGGCATAAACAGATAATGGTCATCTTTTTCTGCGTTATCATTAGAAATTGAGCAGAACAACGGTGCCAGAGTGATACTTGTAATACGGTACTCGTTACCATTTTCCTCAATGCGGTCTACATCAATAGAGATGTCAACACCGTCATCTTGAAGAGTAAACAACACGGGTACTGCAATACTATATGCAGGGAAATAGCACATCATTTCAAGGCCATTATCTATTTTGGTAAGCGAACAAGTGCCTTTGTTAATCGACTGTGTCGAGGCGGCAACAGGTGTTGTAATGTCCATAAGGCTTTGGGCGTTATGGCATTTTATAAGTATAGGTGATTCAAGATGCGGGTGGTTATTTTTTTCAACTCCGTCAGCATCATATCTCTTGTTAAGAGCATCCTGCGGAACGTAACTCCACTCACAGTCTTCTACCTTATCATAAAGAACAACTCTTTTATCAACTGCATCCCAGATAAGGCTGTAGCGGGCATTTTCAGCCACGCTTGTAGTTTTAAGAGTACTAATCTCTTCAGGTTGGTTATATTGGGGAACCGCCAACTCGTCGGTGCCACATCCTGCAAGAAGGAGAAGCACTAAGCAAAGCATTACGCTCATTACGGCTGATACCGCACGTTTTATGTTTTTCATAAAATCTCCTCCTTATCAGAATAGTTTTAACGTTTCAGTAAAGATGGTAACCAAGAAGCCCCATGTTTGCTGCATAAGTATGATGACTGTTACAAGCATGAATATTACAATTGCACATCCAAAGATAGTAAGCAATGCTGTTGCCAGGAATTTGCCGAAGCTGTAATCGTGAACAATCATTGAACCTACAACAAGGAGCAACAATGTATACAAAGTACATATTGTGGTAAGAACTGTAAGGAAGGCTGCCTCTTCGGGAACGAGTACGTTTGAAACTACAACGCAAACGATGCTTCCTAACAAAGAGGGTATTAAACTATAGCATATAACAGTGAGGATTTCCTTTATTTTACCCTTACCGCCGAAAAGTGTACATACCGCCCAGTTGGTAACAGTCCAAAGAATAACAAGACCAACTGTTTTGAGAAGAATGAGCAATGCGTTATAACTTGCGGGGTCGAAGTAAACGAATGCAAAACCGCCTAATGTTGTCTCGAACACTGTAAACACATAGAACAGTGCGATAATTACAAGACAAATCGGAATCGATGTAAGATTTTTCTCTTTTATTTCACGGAAATTATCAAAAGGATGTGTGACAATTGTGGTTGCCATGTGTACCTTTTCGTTTTTAACAAGTCGCATTTTATGTTTGGTCGAATATACGAGCAAGAAAATGAGGAATCCGACAAGCGCAACTGCGGCGAGCATTATCCATGTAAAGTTGTCACGAATAAGTTCGGTACGAATGTTGCCGAAAGCAAGACTATATGTCTCACGATCGTAACCTTGTTTAGCAAGGTCTATCGCCTTTTTAAAGTATTCCGAAGCCTCTGCCTCATCGGTGCAAGCCTTACCTTTTACATAATAAGCCTTAGCAAGACCGGCGTATGCAACCTGACTGTTACCGTCAAGAGACAAAACCTCGTTCCACTCGTCCATTGCGTCTTCATAATTACCTACAACCGTCTTGGCTTGAGCCCTCTTTACGAGTTTACCATATTCGGTTATACGGAATATTGTAAGTGAACCGAACTGACCGTTATTATCCGAAACGATAATATCGTCATTATTTAAGTTGTATGCGAGAGCGCTGACCGACATAAATGTACCATCTTGCTTACCTGTTTTGATACCGCCACCAAAAGCAGAAAGCATTGTACACTCTGAATCATAAATAAAGATTCTACCGTAGGTCAAATCAGCAACGTGCATGAAACCTTGTTTGTCAACAGCAATGCTGTTAAGGTTTTGAGTTAATGGGGTATTCTTGAAATCCATACCCACGCCTTCGTCGACAAAGTTTATTTCGTCAGAAGGAAGAATGTTAAGACCACCCGGATTAAGACGTTTTACCTGAGCCTTTTGAGCGAGCTCACCTGTGTCACCGGTAACGGTATAAACAAATCCTTCATCATCAACCCAAAGGTCGGCAAAGCTATAAGGAAGTGCTGAAACCATCGCGCTACGCTGTGCGTTGGTAACAAACAGACGGTTCCAAAGAGTGATGATTGCCTGAGTAATCGTAGCAGGAACATCATTGGCTCCGTAGAATCCTAAGAAACTATTTTCGCCCTCTGTGGTGTCGTCATCAGGTGCATAAAGAATAGCACCATAATAAGAACCTTCACTTAATATATATATGTAGCCTTCGTTATCAACGGCAACCTTTTTAGGACGATAGTTAAATCCGTCCGGGATAAGATTACCGTTGTTTTCATCAGCGTTGGGAAGAACATAGTTCTTTGCAAGTTTGCCGTAATTACTGTCGGTATCATCGACAGTGAATTTCATAACACGTCCGTTATTTGTATCGGCAACATAGATGTTTTCGTGCTGATCAACGAAAATACCCTGTGCCTCATGGAACGTGAACACGTTATAGTCATCATCTCTGACAGAATTAATTGTTTTCTTGAGTTCATAGTTTTCGTCAAGAATATAAATTGTAGACAAGCCACCGTCAAGAAGATAAGTATAACCGCTTTTTGAGGTGTGAACATCATTGAATCTCGCGTTACTTGAGCAACCAAGGTCGTGTGCTGTAAAAACCTCATGAACCTCATACATAGGTTTGCTGTATACGGCTTTTCTTGTTTTTCCTGTAAACTCATACCAATAAGTATATGTGTCATAACCTATTTCATCGGTTTTTTCCGAAACGGCGGCAACCGAGAAAACAGGAATAAACATGAGCATAACAAGAGCGATTAAGCCGAAACGAATAAGGGACTTGCGAATTTTACTGTTTTTCATATCCGTAGCCCTCCTTATTCCTTAATACCGGCACTACTCATGGATTCCATAACGTTACTCTGAGAAATCATGTAAACGGTAATTGGAGGAATCATAAGTATACAGGTAACAGCCATCGCACTACCCGAACGGGCAACACCACCGGCAGTAATCTGCGACATGATGGTGGGCAATGTTTTAAGTGTTTCACTGAAAATCGTACCCGAGGGGACGTGTGCCCAAACATCACGGAATGTAAAGAGGGTCAAGGTCAACCACATCGGTTTTACGATAGGCATTACTATTGTCCAGAATATTCTGAAATATCCGGCACCGTCAATCTTGGCAGCTTCAAGCAATGCGTTAGGCAATGCACCTTCCATGTACTGTTTCATAAGGAAAACACCCATGGTCGAAGCAAAGTGCGGCAGAATGTAAACCCAATATGAATCTATAATGTTAGTCCATGTAAAGATAAGATACTGGGGAACTGCCAATGTATATCCGTTGAAAAGAAGTGAGAACTGGATAATGTAGAAAATAACAGCCTTGTACTTAATCTTGGATTTACAAAGTACAAACGCAGCCATAGATGCTACCACAACATAAAGGAACGTGGTTACAACCGAGGAGAACAAACTGTTAAATATGTAACGCGAAAGCGGAACACGCAAGTTTGAAAGCAACTCAGGAATAGCTGTGTAGTTGGCTATTGTGGGACGATGAACGAAGAATCTCGGTGGGAAAATAAGAATTTCGTCGAGAGGCTTCAAGGATGTACATATGCTATATACAAGAGGAAGAACTGAAATACAGCCTGCAGCAATTATAAAAAAGAAGTAGAAAAAGTTTCCAACTTTAGAACGCGTAAAGCGTTTTGCCTGCATTTGTGAAGAACGTCTTCTTTTAGGGGCTTTCATATCATTTACAGAATCACGCAATGCTTTTGCGCCACTTGGTAATATGAGAACCTCTTCCTTTTTTCTGAACATTTACAACCCCACCTCACTTTCCTGTCATATTAAGCAGTTTACCAACAACCAGTCGGAACACGACCATCATAAGGAACAAGATGACCGCAACTGCAGAAGCGTAACCCAATTCGTAACGTACTGTACCAAGGTCTTGCATGTGAGATACTATAGTATCTGCCGCATAACTAACACTTGGGAAACCGGCAAGTGAAATGGCGATATTGCTTATTGAGAACGCTGACGAAATCTGCATAACCGCGCTGAACAACAACATGTGTTTCATGGTAGGAAGCGTGATATACCAAAGTTCCTGCCAACGGTTACGGATACCGTCAATCGAACCGGCTTCATAAAGTTCGTTATTAACATTTTGAAGACCGGAAATATTAGAAAGGAACGAAACACCCATACTTGACCACAACTGAACTGCGATAACAATAGGTTTTATGTACTCTGCCGTACTTAACCAAGTAATCGGTTCAGTTATAAGGCCTAACGACAACAACGCACTGTTAACGTAACCATAACTATCACTACTAAAAGCAACCGACCAGATGAAAACAACGTTTCCTGCAAGAGACGGTGCATAGAAAAGGAATGAAAGTAATGTACGAACAACCGGTGAAAACTCGTTTATAAACCATGCAAGTACGAACGCAAGCATAAAACCTGCCGGTCCGCAAATGATTGCAAATAAAAGGGTGTTTTTGAAGACAACGGGGAAAACGTCGTCTTCAATAAACATTCTGAGGTAATTGCCCAAACCCGCGAAGGATGGAGCATTTATCATATCATAGTTAGTAAAACTAAGTGCGATTGACGCAAGAATCGGCAATACGAGAAACAAAAAGAAGAAGATAAAGAAGGGCGCGAGCATTATATAGGAAGGAATGTTTTCTTCCCATACGTCTCTTCTTTTTACTTTTTTCAAATTAACTTGTTTTTCCATAAATAACACCCTCCTTCTCTATTATTTTGCATATTCAGAGATTTTTCTGATAATCTCATTGTCTGCAATTTCGCCCCATTTGAGCATTGCGTCTTTTTCGTTATCCTCGCCATTAAGAACAGCCCAGTAAGCCTGGTCAACGGCACGGGATACGTAATAACCACCGGGAACCTCAGGAAGTTCTTCTACACATGCCCATTGTTCAAGAAGAATGTCGAGGTCATCTGCGTTCCATGAATAAGACTCAAAAGCCTGTTTGTTAGCGGTGGCTGTACGTGATACTGTACCAAGTATTGATTCAACATTGTTGTTGTATCTGAGCTGAGTTTCAGCACTGGTCCACCAGCAAAGGAACTGCCATGCTGCGTCTTTGTTTTGGGAAGGTGCAACAACGCTACAACCTGTACCCGAACCGCCAATAGAACGATTAATCGAAGCAATTGTTCCGTCTTCATTATAAGTTGCAACACCGGGAATAGGAGCAATTGTCCAACGTCCCTGAATTTCAGGTGCTGCCTGAGTAAGCTGAGTATAAAGTGTATACGAAGAAACGCCAAGCGGCATAACACCTGTACGGAAACGGTTATAGAAGTCAGCCTGCTTCTCAATGCCGAACTTAGTATACATATCGGTCCACTGAGTAAACGCGGCAATCGCTTCACTTGAAGTTAATGTGGTTTTATTGCGCTCGTCATTATAAAGCGCAACATTGTTCTGTGTTAAGAACGTCGGGAAGAGGTTAAGGCTACCCATACCTGCATTAACTGAGGTAGTCGATGCTATCTTAGTGTAAGGAATATAAGCCTTAACGTTGTTTCTTTGAAGAATGGTTGCTGCTTCAAGGAAGTTATCCCATGTCCAACCCAAGCCATTGTTTGCTTTCTTCGGGTCTTCAATACCGAGGTCGTTAAACACGTCGGTACGATAATACATTATATAGAAACTCTGAGTATCAGGGAGTGCAAACAAATGGTCACCCTCTGAATCGGTATACCAATAAGGAATGTCGGCTGATTCTTGGAAGCGGTTAAGTACGGTATTATAGTCGAGCATATATGTCTCACCATTATCAACCGTGGAATACTTTTCACCGCTGAAATTGGTTAAATCATACAATGCTCCACGCATACCCATGTTAACCGGGTCGGTACGTGACAAATGTAAAGAAAGGTCGGGGAAGTTTCCGGCAAGAATACCCTTAATAAGCGAAGCGTCAACTATTTCAAGCTCAACACTAATGCCGGTCTTAACGCTAAACGACTCTTGAATAAGGTTACTGAGAACTTGACATTGGTCACGACCCCAGTTAACCCAAATTCTAACTTTACCTTGGTCACCTACTTCGGCAGCGCCGCCGATTGTACTAAAGTTATCACTAAACGAGAGGCAGAAACGACGGAACTCAAATGCAAGTGTCTCGAAGAAACCTGCGTAATTATCCGTAAAGCCTGCGTCGGGAGATGCAAACTGTATCTGGTCAACGCTAAGCGGCATGGTCTTCATTTCATAAAGCCACGAACAAGCGGTTGTGTAGTTAGAATAAAAGTCAGACAAATAATTTTGTACTGTATAAGGGTTATTGTACATGTTCATAAGAACACGAGACATATTGTTAAGCGCCGATATGTATTTGTTGCTACGGTTACCCGAAAGAGCCTTCATGTCAGCCGAAAGAACAACAAGGTCTTCATATGTGCTCAAAAGAGTGTCCTGAAGGTCGTCAATTTGTTTGAAAAGATTATAGTCACGGTTCGGGTCAGGTGTGTCACCTGTAATCATAACTATCTCAATATACTTATCGCCTATAACATCAACGATTTCACTGAGTCGTTTATAGAACTCGGCAGTTTCGCCCAAAGTTACAGTGAGAGTCAATGTGTGCTTACCTTCTTCAAGGTAGAAGAGATAAGGATTTTCACCCTCGCCAAACTCCCAGAAAGTCCAACTTGTGCAATAGAAGAAACTGATTGACTGGCACTCTTTAAACGGAGTTTTACCATCTATAGTAAGCGAACGATATGAATAACCGTCAATAACGGCTGCCTGTTTATAATTCATTCCCAACTTATAAAGACCAGACTCAGGAACATCGACAACCCAAGTGAGTGATTCACCGGGAACCTGCCAGTTGGTGCTACCAATATAGTTAAGAATGGTTTTTACCGGGCTGTTAGGAGTGACATCAGCCGAACTGTTATCGGTTTTGGCAACAAGAGAGTTGGTGGACTTAATCCAAGCGTTCTCTCCTTCTATTTCAAGTGCTTCGCCGCCGTAAACAGGTTTATCGGAGTGGGATGCGGAATACTCGCCGTAAGTAATGGCATCCTCAGGAGCTTTGAAGGTGATGCTTGCAAGAGCAAAAGGCTCATATACCGATTTTACGGTAATGGTATGAGTACCTGCAGTAAGAACAACCATATAAGGACTTGTTTCAACACCCGATTTATCGGTAACATATGCGGTGCTGAACTGGTCATATACAACCTGCTCGGGAGTGAGCTGGTTTTGGAGTGAGTCCTCACGGATGTCACCTGCGGGTTTGTTCAAAGATGCACCGTTATTAACAAAGTTACGGGGCAAGAGAAATGAATCAAGACCTGCATAAAGGTAAGGGTCCTCCCCCTCAGGAATATCGGCAATATCAAAGATAACACCAAGTTCTACAGGGGTGGTAGAAGCCTTATCGTCAACTGTATCTTTTGTTCCCCTGGTTTTAACAAGGGGCAGATAGTTGAACTGGATATTATAAAATGCAGTCTCAGGTACTGTGAACTCATAAGTAACAGTACCCTGTTGCTTATACTCGGCATTATCCTTCCAAACAAGAACTTCCATGTTTTTGCTTTCACCGGTTGCGCGGTTTACAAGAACATCCATGTTCTCCTTGGAAATAACACTCTGAGCATCTGCATCGCAATCCTTGTAATTTACGCCAAGGATAACGATATCCTCTTTGGCATAAGGAGTGCCCTCATTCTCCTTCAAGTACCTGTCGTACTCGTCGTAAGTTGAGATGTTTGACGAGGAGGATGTCGCATCAGAAGCGCCCGCACTCTCGGCAGAGGCAGGTATTACGGCAAAAAGCGACATCGATACGGCAGTAGCCATAGCTGCGGCCAGCAGTCGTCTCATGACAAATTTCATTTCTTCACCTTCAAAAAATAGATTCCGCGGTCTAAAAACCCTGACCACAAAGGGGGCTGATTAAAGTCGCTACCTATGGTCGACGATAAAGCCGTAAACAGCCAAAAGCCGTCAACTCACCCAGTTTGCATACTTTACTACAATGTATTATCTTATAAAATCAAGTTTTTGTCAACACAATATTGTCAAAAATTCACTAAAAAAAGCAAATTTTTTTAATTTTTTGTACTAAGATTTACGCTTTATGGCTCATATTTGCTGTTTTTCGGCGAATTATGACTGGCATATTGCACAAAAAGGTAAAAAAGTTGGTATAACATTTCACCTTAAAAAACTTGAAATCTTGCCCATTTTTAAATTTATGCGGGTTGTCCGTTCTCTATTCTAAACCCACAAATTTGACTTTTCTTTTATAGTTTTGTTTATTTTTCCAAACAAATTACTTGTAACAATGCAGGTAATCTGCATCTGCATTTGCAGTACTTCTTTTTTTGGTGGTTATATATTTAAGCAAAATGCCTAAGTGTGCCAAAACTTTTTCTACATCTTAATTTGCATTTTGGGGTTGATTTTAAATTGTCTTTGGTTTACATTAAATGTAGAACTTTTATTTACCGAAAGGAATGAGAAGATTGTCAAAATTCGCATTTTCAAAATCTAATCTTTCAAAGTATGTAATAACCTACCCACATTACAACATGTCTTACCTCGTAACGCTCGAACTAAAGAAACTCCAACGTGAAATCGAAAAAATTACGGGCAAGCCCATAAAAATGGTGGCAGATAACAAAAAAGAGCACACCTTTGAAATTGTTGTGGCAGGAGCCGAGCGCGATGGTGCTCCGGCCGTCACTGATTATGATACATATATAATTTCACCTATGGGAAATAAACTCTTTGTTCTTGGCGGACGCCCCTACTCATCGGTTACTGCTGTAAAAAAACTTATTAAACTGCTCAAAAAAGGCGTGACTATCACCGAAACAGTGACCGGCAGTTATGCAAAGGATATTGCAAAGGACAAAAAAGGTTATAAACTCACATGGAATGACGATTTTGACGGTGAAAAAATCGACGAAAGCAAATGGGAAATATTTTACGGCGACCGACATTGTAATACAGCCGGTGCAAACGGCAAAAAGCCCATGCGTTGCCGAGAGGACAAGCCCAACACCTTTGTTAAAGACGGCAGTCTTTACATCTGTGCCGAGCAAGACGATAACCATTACTACGGCGGTATGCTTTGCACCAACGACATTATGAGATTTAAGTATGGATATATCGAAATCAGTACCATTCACCCAAAAGGCGCCGGCTTCTGGACTGCTCTTTGGATGAACTCATCGGCAGGTAAAAACGGCGACTATTTTGCCGAAATGAACGTTGAAGAGTGTTACGGAAAAGGTGGAGACTGGGCTTACGGCAACACCTTTGCATGGCCGACTAAAAAGTGCCGTGAAGAATCAAAAGGCAGACTTATAGATTCCAACAACAAGGTTTCGGCTCGCGATGAACGTGGTTTTTGGCAGGATTACCACACATTTGGTCTTGAATGGAACGAAAAGGAAGTGTTATTCACCTGCGACGGATTCCCTTATGTTTCAAAAGAGATTAACCGTCACCCTGCCGAAATTGAGGCTCTTACCATGCCGTGTTTCTTAAAACTCAGTATGGCTTGCGGTTTTATCAACCACGGTATAACCGACGACCCGTGGGAATGGGAAAACAGCAATAAATATATTGTTGACTATGTAAACATATACCAAAAAGAAGGTCAAAAACTGTATTTTGGTAAAGGTGCCGGAACAACCGCAGATGATTAATTGACAAATAAAAAAAGCCAAAGGTTCAAACTGAACTTTTGGCTTTTTCTTTTACGGTTTTACTCTATTTAGCATAGTTTATAAAGACTAAAATTAGTCAATTATCTCACGTTCAATTTCTTGAGCCTGTGTTTCAGGGTCAAAGTTATACATCGGCTCGATGTTTTCTTTCTTCTTTACTCTCTTAAGATAGTTAGCAGTAATTTTTACGACCAACGGTGAAAGAATAACAACAGCAATAAGGTTAGGAATCATCATAAGTCCGTTAAATGTATCGGAAATATCCCAAGCAAGAGAAGATGTAAGGATTGCACCAAAGATAACAGTACATACGTGGATTATGCGGAAAATAACGGTTGTTTTGGCACCAAAGAGGTACTCCCAAGCCTTTGAGCCATAGTGCGACCAACCGAGAACAGTGGTAAATGCAAAAAGGAACATTGCAATAGCAATAAACTTCTCACCAATATCGCCCCATGAGAATACCGAGTTAAATGCGCCGCCAACCAAGGTTGCATCGGTATAACCTTCTGCAATTTCACCGGTAACTGCATTAAACACGCCGCCGTTAAGACCGCCTGCGGTAAGGATAACGAGAGCAGTCATGGTGCAAACTACCATGGTATCGGCAAATACTTCAAAGATACCCCACATACCCTGTTTTACAGGCTCTTTAATGTTGGAGTTAGAGTGAACCATAACCGAAGAACCAAGACCTGCTTCGTTTGAGAAAACGCCACGCTTAAAGCCTTGTGTAACAACCTTACTAACAACAGCACCGAAACCGCCGCCAACAAAAGCTTCAGGGCTAAATGCGTTAACGAAAATGGCCTTAAATGCGGGTAAAACATTTGCATAGTTAACACCGATAACAACAAGGCTGCCAAGTACGAAAAGGACAACCATAAAAGGAACAATCTTTTCGGCAACGTTAGCGATTCTCTTAAGTCCGCCAAGAGTAATAAGTGCGGTAAGAAGCATGATGATAGCGCCAAGGATTATGTTGTAAAGTGAAACACCACTAAACACTTCAATTGAAGAAAGCGCCGAAACGTCGAATGCTTGTGCTACGTTAGTAACGATTTTGTTAACCTGACCCATACTTCCGATACCGAAAGATGCAAGCATGGTAAAGATACAGAAAAGGACTGCAAGAATACTTCCAACCCACTTCATGCCTTTCTTTTTGCCAAGACCATCTCTGAGATAGTACATAGCGCCGCCGGACCACTCGCCGTTTTCATTCTTGCGACGATAGTAAATACCAAGAACATTTTCTGCATAGTTTGTCATCATGCCAAAGAATGCAGCAACCCACATCCAGAATACAGCACCTGCACCACCAACGCAAATAGCTGCAGCAACACCGGCGATATTACCGGTACCTACGGTTGCAGCAAGAGCGGTACAAAGGGCCTGGAAGGGGGAAATCGAACCCTTTTCTTTACTGTGCTTAATAACATCTTTGCTAAAAAGACTGCCTAAAGTTTCTTTAAACCACAAGCCAATATGCGAAACTTGGAAAAACTTTGTAAGCACAGTGACAATGATACCTGTACCAACAAGAAGAAGCAGTCCGAAAGTGCCCCAAACGACGCTGTTAATTTCGCCATTTACACTTTCTATTACTTTCATAATTTTGTCCATTTCAAATGAACCTCCTGCAAAAAATAAAAGTTGCCGAAAAATACGACAACTCCGAAAATCAAACATCTTCTTTCCGTCCTTTTGCCTGAGAGATTGGTCACCCTTGCCCCTTCGGCATCTGCACGACGCAGACTTCTCCGGAATTGCCATCCACCCACAGTTATTTTGCAATTTCTGCAAGCTTCACCGACACCCTATTAAGTTGTAACTTCGAGTATTTCAACTCGACTTCGACATTCTACTACAAACATTTACTTTTGTCAAGCACTTTTTGTTTTTCTGCAAAAAATATTGTTTGTGTGGGGAAAACATCAACAAACCCTAACGCTTTAACCTTTAAATATTTATTTATTTCAATAATCTTCTTCGCTCTTTATAATCGGGCATATATTTTTCGACTAACTTCCAAAACGATGCCGAATGGTTGTGATGTTTTATGTGCGCAAGTTCATGCACAACGACGTAGTCTATCGCCTCTTTTTCGTACATCATAAGCCTATACGAAAAACATATTCCATTCTTACCGCTGCAACTGCCAAACCTGCCCTTTGCCGAAGTTATTTTAACCGATGTGGGTTTAAGACCCATTAAATTGCCGTAATATTCAACCGCTTTTGGCAAATACTCTTTAGCAATTTGTTTTAATTGCTTTATTTGGTCGGCTGTGGGTTCGGGATGATTTTGTTCACGCCTTTGTATGTTTTCAAACGCTTTTGCAATCCACTCGCGCTTTTCGTCTATAACCTTTAAAATTACCGAATCGGCTGTTTTAAAGGGTGCTCTTACGGTCAAAACACCGCTTTTTCTCACTTCAAGTGCCAGTGTTTTGCGTTTTTTAGAACGAATTATCTCAATCTGCATTTTTTATTCTTCTTCTGCACAATTTGTTGAAAAAGCGGTCAGCAAACGGAGTTTCTACAAGGAAAATAGCCACCATCATCAAAATGCAACCGATAAGTTCTCTTGCTGTCGGCAACATAAAATAGAAGATACACGAAGTAACCATGGCAAACAACGATTCCAAACTCATAACAAGGCTTGCAACCGAGGGCTCGCAAAGTTTTTGGCTTACAATCTGCAACGTGTATGCCACACCCGACGACATAATGCCACAATAAAAAATCGGCACTAAAGACGCCGTTATATTAGCAATACTCAAACAATCACGTTCAAAAATGAGCATCAAAACACCCGACACAACCCCGACCGTGAAAAACTGAACGCAGGACAACGCAATGCCGTCAACCTTGGAAACAAAGTAGTCAACCACCATAATGTGCCCCGAAAACGCAACGGCGCAAAGCAAAAGTACGGTATCGCCCGTTGAAACAGTAAAACCTTCTTTTACACTTATAAAGTACAGTCCTGCAACGGCTATAACGACTCCCAACAAGACCGAAACACGTACCCCTTTGCCTAAAAAACAAGAAATAAGCGGTACAAAAATTATGTACATAGCGGTTATGAAGCCTGCTTTACCGGAGCCGCCCTCAGCAAGTTCGGCATTAAAAATTATACCAAATTGTTGCAAATTTGCAGCAACAGACAAAACAACACCGCAACAAATACCACCTATTATAAGCCTTTTGTTAAGCAGTTTTTCTTTTACCCCGGTTGTAATTTCACGCTTTTTTTTAAAGAAAAGCACCACGGGAATAAGAACAAGCGCTCCAACAAACGAACGGCAACAATTAAGCGTAAACGAGCCTATAAACGCACTTGCTTCTTCTTGCGCCACAAAGGCACTGCCCCAAATAATAGCGGCGACAAGCAGCATTAAACTTCCTTTAAGGTTATTGCTCATTATTATTCCTCGTCTTCATCTTCTCTAAGACATTCTCTTAAAGTCTCGGTATCAAGGAACTGGCAATTATAGAAAAATTCAGCGATTTTTCTTAATATTTTCTTAGCGCCGCCTTCTTGGTCACTTTCAATGTTCATAGGCATAACAGGGTCGTGAACGCTGAGTCTTAACAAGAACCAGCCGTTATCAACACTTACTCTTATACCTTCGCGGTTGTCATCAGCAATTATGTAGCCTTCATCGGCTTTGGCAGTACACCAACGCTCCAAGCCTTCAATTACACACTCACCGTAAAGTTTAAAATCCTCAACGAGAATATTAAAACGAATTTCTTTTTCATCTTTAGGCGTCTTAAGATTGGCAGTAAGGTCGGATATACTTTTTCCCTCTTTGCCCAGTTTTGCCATCTTAATTATGATTTTTGTTACAAGATATGCTCCGTCGTCAAGGAAGTAGTTTTCTTTCAAAGCAGCATGTCCCGATGTTTCAATCGCCAAAGGCGCATTAATTCCCTCTTCGCATAAACGCATTGCCTCGTTTATAACATTTTTATATCCGCGTTTAAAACGATGGTGTTTACCGCCCAAATCATTTTCAATAAAGGTTTTAAGTCCCGACGAAGTAACGCTGTCGGTTACGATGGTCGAGCCCGGCTCGTTTTCAAGAGCAATAGCGGCAGCAAGAGCAATAAGACGGTTACGGTTAATTTCAACACCGTCGGGGTCAACGCAACCTGCTCTATCAACGTCGGTATCAAAAATAACACCCAAATCGGCATTGGAATTAATAACCGCATCGCTGATACTTGCCATCGCAAGAGCATTTTCGGGGTTGGGAATATGGTTAGGGAACATGCCGTCAGGGTCAAGATAAACACTACCCGTAGTATCGGCACCCAAAGGCGCCAAAACTTTATCGGCATAAAAACCGCCTGCTCCGTTACCTGCATCTACCACAATATGATATCCGCTTAAAGGTTTGTCGGCTTCGCTTACACCCAACTCATCACAGATGATTTTACGCAAAATCGCCGAGTATTCGGTCATAAAATCACGCGTTGTAACACTGCCTTCGGCATTCGGTGCAAAGACGCTGTTACCGGCATCGGTGACGATTTTTTTAATATCAGCACCGTCAAGACCGCCCGTTGGCAAGAAGAACTTAAGACCATTTCTGTCTGCAGGGTGATGACTTGCCGTTATCTGCACAGCACCGTCGCAACCTGCATGAACAGTGGTCATAAACATCGCCGGTGTGGAAGAAAGACCACAATCAATAACACTTACTCCTGCCGAAACAAGCGCTTTTATAACCTGAGTTTTAATTTTTTCGGCGGTAATTCTCGAATCGTGACCGACCGATACCGTAAGGTCGGTTGGCTTTTTGCCTACCTTCTCAGCCAAAAACGGCACAAACGCGGCAGTTATATCGAAAACCGCCTCGTCGGTAAGGTTTACTTCATTGCCGAAAATATCACTGGCAAAACCACGGACATCCGAGCCCGACTTTAGTTCAAGATAATCTTTCATGTTCATTTCTCCCCAACAAAATACTGCTATTTAAAAAGCATATTTGCTCCAAAATAGCCAATGGTAATGAGCGACAGCGCAATGACCGTCCACATTGCCGATTTAAAAAACAAACGCATACTGCGTGACATACCGTTTTTTGTATTGTTATCCATTTTATCACCTCTATTGAAGTGTTGACAAAACATCACAAAAAAATACGGACATACACAATCATAAAGTTATAAAAATATACTGTCATATAGCCCTTTGGAGGTGCAATTATGACGGTGACTTTTGAAAACGGAATGTTAAAAGTACTTCTTTCAAAGGACGAAACTATAACCTATAACATTGATAAACTGTTTCAGAATACCGATAAAAAATCAGCCGAAATAGCCCTTGCTCTACTTTATAAAGAAGCCTTGCAAAAGGTATCATCAAGTCTTCGTTTTGACCGACTGATAATTGAAGTTTTCCCGTTTTTCGGTGGCGGTTGTGAGGTTACCTTTACTCCCGATAAACCCCGCGTGCCCGTAGCAATAAAAGACAAGCGAACTTGCGTTATTACGGCAGAATTCCCTGATTCGGAAAGCATGATTAAAGGCATTCTCGTACTATACCGTTCAAAATTTCGTGAAACAGCCGCAAATTTATACACAAAAAACAAAGTTTATCGGCTTTTACTGTTCCCCACCTTTGGCCTTAAACAACTGTATAATTTACTGTCGCACACAAGTTGTACCGTAACAACGTCGCTTATTTACTACGCCGCAACAAGCGAACACTGGCAGCCGTTATGCCAAAAGACCGCTATTAAAACATTAGGTTCTGCCTTTTTTAGAGACTTCTGAACCACTCGGCTCTTTGTTTTACATCCTCAGCCTTAAAAAGGAAACTGCCGACAACCAAAACATCGGCGCCTGCTTCAACACACTGTGGACCGGTAACGTCGTTCACGCCACCGTCGACCTCTAACAACGTGTTAAGACCTCTTCTGTCGATTTCAGCGCGGAGTTCTCTTAATTTATCAAGTGCGCTCGGCATAAACGCTTGCCCACCGAATCCCGGTTCTACCGACATTACAAGCACCATATCACACTTGGGCAAAAATCTGAAAATTTCACTGGGTTTAGTGCAAGGTTTTATCGTAAGGCAGGTTTTTACACCCTCATTATGTATCATATCAAGTGTTTCATTTACATCCGAGCCCGCCTCGTAATGAAAGCCCAAATATGTAGCATGTTTTGCAAAATCCTTAATATAACGGTGAGGGCGGTCAATCATCAAATGAATATCCAGCGGGATATCGGTATGTTTTGCAATAGAATCAATAACCGGCGCACCGAATGACATGTTGGGCACAAAATTGCCGTCCATAACGTCTAAGTGTACCATTTCAGTACCTGCACTTTTAAGTGTTTCAAGGTCATTCCCCATAGTAAGATAATCGCAACCTAAAATTGAGGGTGAAAGTTTAGCCATAATGCAACCTCCAAATAATTTTTAACGATGATATTTTAACCGATTTTACCCACAAGGTCAATAGTTTTAAAACATCAAACCCCTTTTTTTCGCATATACCGTAAATTTTGGCGCAAATTAAAAAAGAGGTGCAGTAAAATGAATATACAAAGCAACGATTATACCAAACTGGTTGATGCAAAATCACCGCCATCACCCATTGTAAAGGATACATTGGCTGCGTTTTTTACAGGCGGTGCGATATGCGTATTAGGTCAGGCTCTGACCTCGGTTTATGAGACGTTACCGCTTACCGAAAAAGGGGTTAAGGCGTTGGTTCCCGTAACACTTATTTTTATAACAGCCGTACTGACCGCTTTGGGTGTTTTTGATAAAATTGCAAAATTTGCCGGTGCCGGCACACTTGTTCCAATAACCGGCTTTGCAAATGCAGTTGTATCCCCCGCCATTGAGTATAAGGCAGAGGGTTTTGTTTTAGGTGTCGGTGCAAACATGTTCAAAATCGCCGGCCCCGTCATCGTCTACGGCACGGTTGCGAGTGTAATTTATGGGATTATTTATTGGATAACCACATTGTTTTAATTCGTAGGGCAGGGGCTTGCTCCTGCCACCAAAAAAAGGCTTGACCCCCTTAGGTCAAGCCTTTTTACTATAATTTAGGTAAAATCATCGCCATTCGAGACTGTGACTATCATGAGCAGTAAGACATTTGCCTGGAGCATTTACATAATCGCAATGATATATCAATACTGAATTGCTAAGCTTTGTACAGATAGCACCATTGCGAAATTTACAGTAAAGTTTTTTGGTGGGTTCTGTGTCGTAATTAGGTTGAGTATTTGATTGTTCAATAAGTCGGTTAATATTATTTATGACAGATTTAATGGCAATTTCTAATGTTTCTTTGTATTCTTCAGGTAGTTCACTAGATTTTTGAATTTCCCTGAAACCACTCAGCATTTCTTGCCACTGACTCTTTGTATTGCTTTCATACTGCAATCTGCTAAAGAGCCACAAAAAATAACATTCTGTTTTTATATCTAATTTTGCTAATGTTGCAATCTGTCTTGCTACATCAAAATACTTTGAAGCATCTTCTGCGAGCCGTTCTTTTTCCTCTGTGGTATACATATCAGACAACCACTCGGAAAGCAGATTTTTACCTAAGTAATAACAAGCACTGACACTACCAAGTTTTGCTGCTTGCTTCATTAGTTCTTCATTTACTGGATCAGAGGCAATGGCCTCTTCGTACATTTTTTGGCCTTCAAGTTGGTCTTCAATCAGTTTTTCTTGTTGCTTTTTCACTTCTTCCTGCTGTCTTCTTTCTTCTTCCCGTTGCTCGGCTTCTTTTTGTTTGCGTTCTTCCTCTTCTTCTTTTTTCTTTAGAATATATGTTTCAGCTTCTTTGCATTGAATTTCTGCCAATGATTGCATCAAATTCATATCGTTTTCTTCAATAGCAATATTATATATTTCTTTTTTTCGCATGGACTCAGCTTTTTTTATGTCATTATCTATATCATAAATACTAAATGCCATTAAAAACGATATAAATAGTCCTAATAATGCTAAATATGGCCAAAAAAATATGCCTAACGAAAATATACTTAATACAATTGTACCAGCTATTGCAATCCAAAAAATTCCTGTTCTCCAATAACTTAAAAAGCAGTTTGCAATTACTGTTGCTAAAAACAGTGCGCCACGCGTTTTCCAAAAGTTATCGCCCAGTTTTAGATAAGAGGTCATAAAAGAGCGTACAGGGCTGTAAAACAAGGAGAGTGTAATAAGTACTAAAAGCAAAAAATATATTACACCTGATATTCTTCTTAAAGTTTTTCTTTTTTTGTAGGTTTCACGCTGAGTATATAAGTCAGTCAACTCTTTTGAAGACAGTGTTCCTCCAGCTTTAAATACTTCTATTTCCTGATACAAAGCTTCTAAATTCATAGTTTTTCTCCTCTCAAAATTAATGGTATAACTGCCCAAGAATATAAAGTGTAGAAAATAACCAGAAAATTGAACATTCTGCAATATTCAACAAATTTAGCATAAATAGTATATCACTATATAAAAGAAAAAACAAGCCTTTTCCAAAAAGGATGTGTCCTATATTAACAGCAGCCGAAGGCGTTGTGTTAGAAGTTGGGACTAAAATGTTCACAATCGCCGGCCCCGTCATCGTCTACGGCACGGTGGCGAGTGTGGTTTATGGGGTTATTTATTGGATAACCACATTGTTTTAATTCGTAGGGCAGGGGCTTGCTCCTGCCGCCAAAAAAAGGCTTGACCGTTTGGTCAAGCCTTTTTAATCAGGAATATACTCTGCAATATCTTCAATACGGCAGTCTAAAGCATCGCATAATTTACTGATAGTCTTTGTTTCAATGTTTTCATTTGCTTTTAAGCGACGAATGGTTTTACTATCGATTCCACATCGTTCTCTTAAACGGTAAGTTGTTACCCCTTTTTGTTCCATAAGCTTCCAAAGTCGGTCAAACTTTATCAAAACTACACCCCATTTTGACATGATTTATATAACACTATAAAACTATTAATACGACAACAGCGGTGCTGAGCCGTCATCTTTGCCTTTTTCTATACTCTTTACCTCAACGGTGTAACGGTCGCCGTCAGAGTCTACCGTTACACGGTCGCCAACGTGTTTCCCAAGCAACGCCGAGCCCAACGGTGATTCTTTACTAATCCTGCCCTCAAGCGGATTACAACGCACCGTAGTAACTATCTGTACGGTATCGGTGTCGCCTTCGTCTACAAACAACAGTTCTATTTTATCATAAAGTCCTATTTCATCATCGGCAGAACTGTCTTCAATAACGGTGGCGGTCTTTATCATTTTTTCAAGATATCTCATACGACTTTTATTGCGGTTGAGCGCTTGTTTTGCCGCCTTATATTCAAAGTTTTCACTAAGGTCACCATACGAACGGGTAAGTTGCACCTCAGCAATCTGTTCAGGCATAAGCACAAGTTTTCGGTGGTCAAGTTCTTCTTTCATCTTCTTTATATCAAGGCTGGTCAATTCGTTATTCATAAAAAATCCTCTTTGCTTGTTATTTACTGTATTATATCTTCTTTTTGTTGGATAATCAAGCGTTTTGTGTTCACGCAAAACCGCCAAAAACGTCAAAAAACTACACTACACTTAGACAAAATATCCGTTGTTGTTGGCATATAATAGGCTTGATACAATATGCAAAGGACGGATAAAAATGAAGGAACTGACAAACGAAGCCTCCACTATAAATATTTTGGAGGCGGTTTCAAAATTCACACTCGCAGCCACCCACCTCGGCGTATGTGTTTTAGGCTTTTTCATGGCAAAAACCTCACTTTGGGGAGGAATTTCTCCTTTAGGTACGGCTTTTGCGGCAGGTATGCCGTTTCTCTACACGCCTGCAGCTGGTATAGGAGCCTTATTGGGCTACATAGTGGGCCCATCGTTTTCAAGCGGTCTCAAATATTCGGCGGCTTTGCTTGCTATAATTGTTATACGTTTTATTTTGGCAGGCGTTCGCCCTGCACTAAACAGTACGCTGTGTTCGGCATTTGTTTCACTCGCTGTGGTTACGGGAGTCGGTTTTGCCTCAGCAGGCGGTGACGTTTTGTCGGGAAGTGCTTTGAGTTTGGCGGAAGGTATGCTGGCAGGTGGCGGTGCTTATTTTATCCGCAGAGCAACGGCAGTAAAATGGGGACGCACCTCATACTTTTCAGGCGAACAACTTGCCTCTTTGCTTATCACCATTAACCTTGCACTGACCTCGCTTTATCCTTTGTCATTTGACGGCATTTCCGCAGGACGCATTCTAGCACTAATTCTAATTTTATTTACCGCGCGTTACGGTAAAGTTGGGTCGGCGGTCGTTTGCTCGGTTGCGGCGGCCGTTTCGGTCTGCGTTGCAGGACAAGGCTCAACAAGTGCTTTGGTGTTATGCTTTTCAGGACTTGCGGCAGGTGTTTTTTCTAACCTTGGCAAGATAATAACAGCACTTTCACCCGTTATTGTAAGCGGAATGTGGTTGCTTATTTCCTCTGCATCTTTCGGCTCGTCTACCCACTTTTTAGAGGCGGTTATCGGTGCTGCCGTCTTCCTGCTTATACCCAAATCTTTATCCGCCGGAATCGGTCGTGTTATTTCTCCGCCTGTAGTAACACCCGATTCAAAAGGACTTCGTAAAACCCTCACAATGCGATTAAGTCAGGCTTCAACGGCGCTAAGCGGCGTTTCGGATACGGTAGAAGATGTGTCACGATGCCTTGCAATAAACCGAAAACCGTCTTTTTCGGCAGTGCTTCACAACATAGAGAATGATGCTTGCAGAGGTTGTTCGCTTATGCTTCATTGTTGGGAGCGAAAACGCAAAAGTACCACCGACGCAATACTTGCTATGAGCGATGCCGTCAAGCGGTGTCAACCCGTCAGCACAGCCGATACCCCCCGCGAATTTAAAGACACCTGCCTAAGACTTGAACGGTTTGAAGGTTCGGTTGTACGACATTATTCCGACTTTTTAAGCCGACTCTCTGCCGAAAAACGCATTACTGAAATGCGCGGTGTGCTTTCCGACCAGATGAAGGGTGTTTCAAATATGCTGTCAGAGATGTCAGATGAATTTTCTTCGGCCTTGGAATACGATGTTTTTCTTGCAGAACGTGTTGCAACAGCACTTAAAGAGTTTGATATCCGTGCAGATGAATGTTGTTGTGTTGTGGACAAGTTTGGCCGAATGACGGTTGAAATAAAACTTTTGCAAATGCCCGATTTGCCCCTTAACCGAGCACGGATTTTGTCTAAAATTGAAGAAATTTGCGAACGTGATTTTGAACCGCCCGAAATAAACCGCACGGGACACACCTGCTATATTACCGTAACCGAAAAGGCTGTTTTCTCGGTCGATGCTTATGTTACTCAGTTTAATCAGGGTAAAAATCAACTTTGCGGCGATACCTGCAAATTTTTCCCTGACGGACGAGGACGGTATATCGTAATCTTGAGCGACGGAATGGGTAGCGGAGGCCGTGCCGCTGTTGATTCTGCCATGACCGTAAACCTGACCGAAAGACTTATAAAAGCGGGTTTTGGCTTCGACTGTTCATTAAGGATTGTCAATTCATCAATGCAATTAAAATCGACCGACGAATCTTTGGCAACGCTGGACATTTCCTGCATTGACCTGCACACCGGTCAAACCGAACTTTTAAAGGCCGGTGCTGCGCCAACGCTGGTTCGTCGAAACGGACGTACAGGCAGAGCAGAATGTCGCTCGCTTCCTGCCGGTATTTTACAAGACGTAGGCTTTGACCGCGCCACCGTAACCCTTCGCGAAGGCGACCTGCTTGTAATGATTTCGGACGGTGCGTGCAGCGACGGTACCGACTGGATATGCGCCGAACTTGAGGCGTTTAAAGACGGTAGTGCAAAGCAATTATCAGAGCATCTTGCCTCGGCCGCAAGACGCCGCAGACACGACGGTCACGATGACGATATAACCGTTTTTGCTGCCGTAATAGAAAAGGCTGTATAAGTTATTTTTTGTCGAAAAACTTGTATATTGCTATTGATTTATACACGGATATGCATTATAATATCCGTGTATGATTTTTGTTTCAGGAGGCTATTATGTACGAGAATCTTTTGGATTCGGTTGGTTTTGTCAAATCGGTCGATAAAGAAGTGGGCGACGCAATGGAATTGGAACTTCGTCGCGAACAACAAAATATTGAACTTATCGCATCTGAAAACTTCGTTTCACCCGGAGTTATGGCGGCTATGGGTTCGGTACTCACCAACAAATATGCTGAGGGTTATCCCGGAAAGCGTTATTACGGCGGTTGTCAATATGTTGATATCGTTGAGGATATTGCACGTGAGCGTGCTTGCAAAATTTTCGGTGCCGGCTTTGCCAACGTTCAGCCCCATTCGGGTGCTCAGGCCAACCAGGCGGTTTATTTGGCTCTTATTCAACCGGGAGATACCGTTATGGGTATGAACCTTGCACACGGCGGACATCTTACTCACGGCTCGCCCGTAAACAGTTCGGGTAAACTTTACAACTTCGTTCCTTACGGCGTAAACGACGACGGCTTTATTGATTATGATGAAATGCGTAAAATCGCTAAAGAATGTAAACCCAAACTTATCGTTGCAGGTGCTTCGGCTTACGCACGAGAGATACGTTTTGATATTATTAAACAGATTGCCAATGAAGTAAATGCTTTGTTTATGGTTGATATGGCTCACATTGCCGGCCTTGTTGCCGCAGGTCTTCATATGAACCCTTGCAAATATGCCGACGTTGTGACCACCACCACTCATAAAACCTTAAGAGGTCCGAGAGGCGGTATGATTCTTTGCAACGACGAAGAAATTTTTAAAGCAATTAACAAGGCCGTGTTCCCCGGTAATCAGGGAGGCCCCTTGATGCACGTTATCGCAGGTAAGGCTGTATGCTTCGGCGAGGCTCTCACCGACGAATTCAAGACATATCAAGAGCAGATTGTTAAAAACGCTAAGGCATTGAGCGAATCGCTTTTGGAAAACGGCATAAACCTTGTATCAAACGGTACCGATAACCACCTTATGCTTTTAGACCTTCGCGGCACAGGCGTTACCGGTAAAGAACTTGAACACCGTCTTGATGAGGTTAACATTACCGCCAATAAGAACGCTATCCCTAACGACCCCGAAAAGCCGTTTGTTACAAGCGGTGTCCGTCTTGGCACTCCTGCCGCTACCACCCGCGGTCTTAAAGAGGAAGATTTTAAAGAAATCGGCCGTCTTATTGCTCTTTGTGTTAAAGATTTTGACAATAAAAAGGACGAAATCAAGGCAAGTGTTGCTGCGATTTGTGCAAAATATCCCCTTTACAACTAATTAATAAATAATTCGCAACAGCGATTAAATTTGGAGGAATAAATATGTTAGTATCAGCAAAAGAAATGTTGAACAAAGCCAAAGCAGGCAAATACGCAGTAGGTCAGTTTAACATCAACAACCTTGAATGGACCAAGGCTATTCTTCTCACTGCAGAGGAACTCAAATCTCCCGTCATCCTCGGTGTTTCGGAAGGCGCAGGTAAATACATGTGCGGTTACACCACCATCGTTGGTATGGTAAACGGCATGATTAACGAACTCGGCATCACCGTTCCCGTTGCACTTCACCTCGACCACGGCTCATACGAAGGTGCTATGAAATGTATCGAAGCAGGCTTCTCTTCGGTTATGTTCGACGGTTCACACTACCCCATTGAAGAAAACATTGCAAAGACTAAGGAATTGGTTGCAATTTGCGAAGAGAAAGGTCTTTCTTTAGAGGCTGAAGTTGGTGCTATCGGCGGTGAGGAAGACGGCGTTATCGGCAACGGCGAAGTTGCAGACCCCGAAGAATGCAAAATGATTGCCGACCTCGGCGTAACCATGCTTGCTGCAGGTATCGGTAACATTCACGGTAAATACCCTGAAAATTGGGCAGGTCTTTCTTTCGATACTCTTGATGCTATTCAGCAACTCACCGGCACAATGCCGTTGGTTCTCCATGGCGGTACAGGTATCCCCGCAGACATGATTCAGAAGGCTATTTCCTTGGGCGTTTCCAAAATCAATGTAAACACCGAATGTCAGCTCGCATTTGCTGCTGCTACCCGTGAGTACGTTGAAGCCGGTAAAGACCTTCAGGGCAAAGGTTTCGACCCCAGAAAACTTCTTGCTCCCGGCTTTGAGGCTATTAAGGCTACCGTTAAAGAGAAGATGGAACTCTTCGGTTCGGTTGGCAAGGCTTAATTAAAATAAATAAAAACACCGCTTAAACGTGAAGTTTAAGCGGTGTTTTTTATATGTCCTTTACCATTTGTCCATATTCGAAAGATTTAAAACCTTCTCTTTTATAAAGTTTTATTGCTTTTTCATTTTCAGGTTCAATTTCAAGGCGATATCTCTTTGCAGGTATGGTTTTAAATAAAACGTCAAAAAACTCTTTTCCAAGCCCTTTACCTCTGAACGATTCCTTGATAAAAAGTTCCTCTATCCAAACTGTAAGCCCGCCTGCCTCTTGAGAAAAAGTTTTAGCAAGCAAGGCATACCCTGCAACCACACCTTTATCCTCAATTATAAAAGCCTCGGCGTAAGTGTCGCTTTTCATAAGTTCGGCAAAAGTGATTTCGAAATTTTTTGACGGCACTTTATAAAGCACGGCATCAGAACTGTAAAATTCTGTCACCATATCTAAGTATTCGGATTTATCAGACTGCTCTATTTTGCGTATCATTTTTTCTACTCCTAAGTTTCAAAACAATCACTATTATACCTAAAATAGCAATGCCTGTAAACGCACCAAGCGAATCAACTGCAATATCTTTAATGTCGCAGGCTCTATCCGGCACGAAATACTGATGTATTTCGTCGGTAACAGCATAAAAAACGCTGAACAAAAATGCGTATCCTGCTTTTAACCAAAATTTTATATTAAACGTCAGCAACGCATTTAAACTTAAAAATCCCAAAGCCGCAAACTCACAAAAATGACCTGCGGTGCGAATAAATCCCGACATATTGTCAATAACGCCCAACTTTTCGGCTTCGGTCATTTCTGAAAAACCGCTGACCGTCATTTTAGCGATAAAATAAACCACACCGTCGCTTGTGTCGGTAGATTCTTCGCCCGATTCGGCGCTCATTAAAAAAATCACGACCATACACGCGAGCACCAAAGCAAACGAGATTATTCTTTTAACCAACAATTTACTCATCGAGTTTTAAAACAGCCATAAACGCCTCTTGCGGCACCTCTACTGAGCCTAATTGACGCATACGCTTTTTACCTTCCTTCTGCTTTTCAAGCAGTTTTTTCTTTCTTGTTATGTCACCGCCATAGCACTTTGCCAAAACGTCTTTACGCATAGCCTTAACCGTTTCACGAGCAATAACCTTACCGCCAATAGCCACCTGAACAGGTATCTCAAAAAGTTGACGGGGAATGTAATCCTTTAACTTTTCGGCTATTCTACGGGCTCGTGCGTATGCGTTATCTGCATGAACGATAAACGACAGCGCATCAATAACATCACCTGCAAGTAAAACATCAAGTTTGACAAGTTTAGACTGCTCGTAACCTTTTACCTCATAATCATAACTCGCATAGCCCTTTGTACGCGATTTTAAAGCATCAAAGAAATCGTAAACAATTTCCCCCATCGGCATTACGTAGTGAATATCAACACGGTCACCTACGTAGTTCATGCCGATATATTCTCCTCTGCGCTCTTGACAAAGGCCCATGATAGCACCAACATATTCGCTGGGGCTGTAAATGGTCACATCGGCAACAGGCTCTAAAGAGGTTGCAATAACAGCAGGGTCAGGATAGTTTGTGGGATTATCCACCGTAAGGGTGGTTCCATCGGTAAGTTCAAACTTATATTCAACACTCGGAGCAGTGGTAACAAGGTCTAAGTTATACTCTCTTTCAAGACGTTCTTGGATAATTTCCATATGCAATAACCCTAAGAAACCGCAACGGAAACCAAAGCCTAAAGCACCCGAAGTTTCGGCCTCAAAAAGCAACGACGCATCGTTTAACTGCAACTTTTCAAGTGCCTCACGAAGGTCGGTATAATGTGCTCCATCGGCAGGATAAATACCGCAGAAAACAACAGGATTAACCTTTCTATAACCTGCCAAAGGCTCTTTTGCGGGATTTTCAGCATCGGTCATGGTATCGCCAACACGGGCATCACCCACATTTTTAATGGCAGCGGCAATATAACCAACCTCACCTGCAACCAACTCATCACAAGGTACCATGGTATTAGCACGTTTTCTGCCAACCTCAACAATTTGAAATTCGGCGCCGGTAGCCATCATTTTAATGGTCTGTCCAGGTCTTACCTTGCCCGACATAACGCGAAAATAAACTATAACACCTTTATATGCGTCATAGTAAGAGTCGAAAATGAGTGCCTTTAAAGGCTCGTTCTTATCGCCTACAGGGGGTGGAACTATTTTTACAATCTGCTCCAAAACCTCGTCAATATTAATATTGTTTTTAGCCGAAATAAGCGGCGCTTCGCTACCGTCGATACCTATAATATCTTCAATATCGTGACGCACTCTTTCGGGATCGGCAGAGGGTAGGTCAATTTTATTAATTACGGGCAAAATTTCAAGCCCGTGGTCAACTGCAAGGTAAGTATTTGCCAATGTTTGAGCCTCGATACCTTGCGACGCATCAACGATTAACACAGCGCCCTCACAAGCAGCAAGCGACCTCGACACCTCGTAACCAAAGTCAACGTGTCCGGGGGTGTCGATAAGGTTAAACTCATATTCAAGCCCGTCTTTTGCCTCGTAATAAAGCGTTACTGCATGCGATTTTATAGTGATTCCGCGCTCACGCTCAAGGTCCATACTATCAAGCAGTTGGTCCTCCATATCACGCTCGGCAACCGTTTTGGTATGTTCAAGCAAACGGTCTGCAAGCGTTGATTTGCCGTGGTCGATATGTGCCACTATGCAGAAATTTCTGATTCTTTCCTGAGGTATTGCCATTTTTACTCCGTTCTTTGCTTTTCAGCAATTTGTTGGTTTTCTTTTTGTTCGGTTTGCCCTTCGGCAGGCTCCATAAAAGAAGTCTGCCCTAACGGCGACGAATCTTGTTTTACTTTGTATTTCTCTTTTACCTTATCAATTCTCGCGGCGAGTTTTGGCACTAAAACGGTTATAACACCAAGTGCCACCATAAACACCGCCCATATAACGATAAATTTAATATATTCTGCCATTTAATACTCCATTTGGTAAATTTACGCCAGGTCACTGTACTCCTCGGTAATAAAGTCCCCTTGTGTATTCACAATCGGGTGACTTTTCAAGTTTTGCTGCACTCAATATTTCGGCACAACGTTCTTTGGTTTCGTCGGTAAAATACAGTATTTCAAAATCTACACCCAAATCGCGTTTGCGGTCAAAGTTCCACAAAACCCTTGAATTAAACATTTCTGAAAACTCACCCCGACACATAACCGGAAACTCAATACCTTTGCGGTCAGTAAGTTTTGTTTTACCCCCACATGCTGCACAACCTGCACCGTTTTTGCCGGGGCAATTTTTGAAAATCATCAACGGCAACCGACCGTAACTTACGGCACCTATCGGTAAACTTCCGCCCAAAGATTTAATGCTCTGGGCTGTAAGTTCAAACGATGCCACCACAGCCGAAACGCCCAATTTTTGCAAAGTATTGACCGAATATGAATTAAAAACATTCATACCTATTCCGGCAACAACCGGCACATTTAACTCGTTTGCTAAGAGAAGCCCTGCGAGATTGCCTACGTTTACCGCTTTAACACCGTTTGCCACGGCGTCGGTTAGCGCTTGTTTATATTTTTGTGTGGAGTGCATAATTGCTCTCGGTAAATCGGCTATCAATATAACATCAGGCAGATTCACCTGTGAAAAATCTGTTTCAACCGGCAAAACCACCGCTTTTACACCTGTTAAACTTTTCGGAATCTGCGAAACATCTTTAAAACATGCAACAATATCGCTTCTTTTCGCACTTCGACGACAAATTTCAGGAACGGCCATTTCAACTGACAAAGTTTTCTCAAGTTTAGACCGTTTTTGGTCTAAAAGTTCAACTGCTTCTCGCCTTAACGAGTTTATATCAGCACCGCTTAAAAACAGTTGCTCGTCGATTTTTGCCTCAAAATCTTTAAGATAATAACAAGTACCACCCAGTTTTGCAAGCCTTTCGCGGGTACCATCAACCGTTAACGGTACATTTTTAGCATCGATTGCAGTTTGTCCAAAAACCGTCACCGTATGCCCGTCACCGTCGCTTAAAGTAAGACTTGCCGCTTGACCGCGTTTTAAAACAAAACTGATGTCTAACGCAACGCTCTGTCGGTCGCGCCTATACAACTCATGTGCGGTGTTTATCAACTCCAATGACAACCTTTCATCGTTGTCGGTACGCACACCAAACATATCTTTATAATCGGCTGTAAAATAGCCGTCGGTATGACCGCTTCTTGAAAAAATGCCCGAAAGCAGTTTCTCTGTATCGTCTGAAACCTCGCTGCCGTCAACCTTTGCTCTCGTTACCGCTACAGCGGCAGCAACATATTCAGGCCGTTTCATTCTGCCTTCTATTTTAAGTGAGCAAACGCCCATTTCACGCAATTCGTCAATATGCTCTAAAACGCTCATGTCTTTAAGACTCAAATCGTGACCGGTTCCATTTTCAACCGAAAACTCAAGTCTGCAAGGCCCTGCACAAAGGCCTCTGTTACCACTTCTGCCGCCGAGTAAGGCGCTTAAATAGCATTGACCCGACAAACATATACACAAAGCACCGTGTACGAAAACCTCAACCTCGATGCCTAATTTTTTAGCCTCTTTACAAAACTCTATAAGCGAAGTTTTATCCATTTCACGAGCAGGAACAACACGGCAAAAACCTAACCTTTTAAGAACAGGTAAAGCCAACGCAGAATGAACCGACATTTGAGTAGAAGCATGAAGCGGCAGCATCGGCAAATTTTCATGCAAAAGATTTGCAAGCCCTAAATCCTGCACGATGACTGCGTCTATTCCTGCATTAAAAGCAAACTTGGCCTCATTTAATGCATCCTGCATCTCTGAGTCGGAAACAAGCGTATTTAAGGTCAAATACGTCTTAACCCCTCTTGTTTTGCAAAACGCTATTGTTTCGGTCATTTCTTCACGCGTGAAGTTGTGAGCATTACGTCTTGCATTAAAACCCGGTGCGCCGAAATAAACGGCATCAGCACCCGACCTGACAGCGGCTATCACCGACTCAGGACCACCTGCCGGAGCCAAAACTTCCATGTGCTTATTGCTTTTTGAAAGGCAAATCGCGTCGGAAGAACTGACCGAACCTACTTTAGCCAATGTCCCGACGCTATCACTGTTTGATATCATAATGCGCTTTTGTCAAGTCTTAACTGACGGTTTTCACGATTAAGTCTTTCGATTTCACGGCGCGCTCCGTCGATTTCAAGCCTTGCACACGCCAATTCCTCAGCAATATTTTTAAAGTTTGCCTTGATTTCATCACATTCAAGATTAACCTTTTTGGCATTATCGCAATAATCAAGCGCCACCATAACCGCTACCATCGTGGTGGAAAGGTAAGGATTTTGCTTTGCCATAGAATCAAGTTTTGCGTTAAGTTCGTCACCTATACGGCGTACATAAGTTTCATCGTCTTCGGAGGCAATAATATAATCAATACCTCCAACCGAAATACGGAATTTGTTTGCCATATTCACTCCACCTTTTAATTACAATTATTCAAATTAATTATACTATACCTTAACGAAATAATAAAGATGTTTTTTAAAGTTTTTGAAGTTTTTTTGGCAAACAGCAAACAATCAACAAAAAAGATGTGCAACCGTTATGATTGCACATCTTTTTTATTATTGTTGCTTGCCCACAATGACAGGGAATTTACCGACAAAAAACGCGCCGACCGCGGTTATGATTATTTCAGGTATCATATAAAGCCCGTTATAAAATACCGAATAAATAAGCGCCAAAGAAAAACCTCCGTAGGTCGACAAAACAGTGGCACCAAAATCGCCCGCCATGACATCGGTAAACCACCATGAAGCCCAAGTGCCGAAAAATACGGCACCCGACAGTATATGAACAACATAACGTGCCGTAAGAGCAACTATTGCTCCTAAGCAAAGTGCAACTGCGGGATTGTTTTTGTTTCTGAAAAGACCGCCCAAACCCATGCTTGTATATGCCACAATATAATCAAGCAGAACAATTAAAATTGCTTTCCACCACACTTGATAGTTATCTCCCGGCATAAAAAATGCACTAACGGTCGAAAATCCCAAAAACATTTGGATTATCGAATAAATAAACGCCGATGCAAAGCCCCAAAGCATACCGTATCGATAACTCAAAATAATGATTGGGAGCATAGACATTATGGTTATTCCTCCGCCCATAGGCAGAGCAAGCGGTTGTAACACCGATAGTACCGATGCCAACGCTATAAAAACTGCGCTTAACACAAGACGTTCGGTGTTGACTTTTTTGTTTGGTTTTTTTAAATCTTCCATTTTACTTTCCTCCTAATTTTTTTGGTCGCAAACAAGCCTTTCCGGACAGGCTGGTTTACTAAATCTCGCAGAAAAGTAAAAATAAAGAACTCCATCGGCGCCGATGGAGTTCTGAATTTTCTTTTAGAAAAAATTCCTACGTCGGCATTATCCGCATCAGGTCAACGGTCAGAACGAAACACGTTCTATCTCAGCCGGATTAATTTCCAGCACCCTTTTCTGTTCAATTTGAGGTTATTATAACATATTTTTACTGTTTGTCAATATACAATTTATCACTTTGCCAAGTGTAAGGATTCTTTATGATGTAATCCCGATATTTTTTAAAATCCCGTTCATCCCGAATAATATGATCATGAAACGACCGTTGCCAAACATTTTCATCAGGTTTGATTTTATGTATTTCTTTCGATACATTCATCTTTAAATACCCGACAATTTTAGAAATTAACGACCTGTTTTGTAGGGGCGATTCATGAATCGCCCGTAATGTGTTTTGGCTTTCGATTGAAATTATCAAATGAATATGATTGGGCATGATGACATAATTATCAAGAATTATTTGGAATCTATCTTCAAGTTGTTTTATTACATTGTCGACAATTTTGCCGTATGGTTTTAATTTCACTTCGGGCGATTCATGAATCGCCCCTACAATGTCCGAGAAAATGCTTTTTCTATTGAATGAACATATTGTGATAAAATATTTGCCATTTTGGCTGTAATCATATTCTTTAAGCCTACAATGTTTTCTTACAGGTAATTCGGCAAGCATTATTATTCCTCGTTTATAATTGCGCGGTAGATTTCGTTTTTGCGAAGACCTGTCAAAGCCGCTGCTTCCTTTGCTGCCGACGAGGGTGACATTCCGTTATTTATCAGTTCCTTTGCCGTTAAAATAGCCTTTTCCAAGGTCATTTCTTCGGCGCCCTCATTCCTTTCGTAGCCCTTTACAATAAGCACAAACTCGCCTTTGGGCGCTTCTTGCGAATACTTTTCCACTGCCTTTAAAAGGGTTGTGCGTTCACAACTTTCGTGCAGTTTTGTAAGTTCTTTAACAAGTGCAATCTCACGGTCACCAAAATATGTTAGCATATCTTTTAAGGTTGCCAACAACTTGTGCGGTGCCTCGTAAAAAATCATTGTTCTGCTTTCTTGTTTTACGGCTTCTAAATGCTCAAATCTACTTTGTTTTGTAACCGACAAAAAACCTTCGAAACAAAACCTGCCCGACGGGAACCCTGATATTGCGAGCGCCGTTATAAGCGCCGACGGACCGGGAACCGACTCAACCTCGATATCCCTTTCTCTGCAATGCCTTACCAAATCTTCACCGGGGTCGGATATAGCCGGCATGCCAGCATCGGTAACAACAGCACATGTTTCACCGTTTATTATGCGGTCGGCAATCCACTCGTTTCTTGATTGCTTGTTATGTTCGTGATAACTTACCATGGGTGTTTTAACACCGAAATGATTAAGCAATTTTATGGTAACGCGGGTGTCTTCTGCGGCGATAAAATCAACCGAACCCAACACCTCAACTGCCCTTGGCGACATATCACCCAAGTTCCCAATAGGAGTACCCACAACATATAATTTTCCTGCCATATATACTCCCTCCTCAAATCTTTCTTCCGTGACCTTCCTTGTAATCGCCGTAAATTTCAATCATTTCATCGGTCAAAACGCCGTCTTTTTCAACATAAAGCGGCGGCAAAATAGTCATACCGTTATTGCCACCCAAACGACCTTCAACGAGCACAAGCCACGGCTCTTTGCCCTCTTTTTGAATGACCTCACGCATAAATTTAGGCTCGATTTTATTCTGACGCATAAAACAAATTATGTCAGTAAGTCTTTCGGGTCGGTGGCAAATGCAAAGTCGACCGCCGAATTTCAGCAAATAAGCCGCTGCCACAATAACGTCATTTAAAGTACAGCAAACCTCATGGCGAGCAATTCTTTCGGCTTCCGTCAAGTTTTTACTGCCTGCTCCGTCTGCTTTATAGGGCGGATTACAAGTCACAAGGTCAAACTCGCCCGATGGCAAATACTCTTTAATGTTTTTAAGGTCGGCGTTTATAACCTGCATTCTGTCGCCTAAATTATTAAGTTCTATATTGCTTTTGGCAACCTTAGCTGCAGGTGTTTGAATTTCAACACCCACAGAACGCAAGGCTTCGGTGTTTTTGAGCATAAGCAACGGTATTATTCCACAACCCGTACCCAAATCACAATGTTTTGTGACCTTTAATCGGCAACCAAAATCAGCAAGTAAAACAGCATCGGTTCCAAACGTATGGTCAGCACTAACATTTATTGAAAACTTGCCCAACGGTTCGGTTTTTATATCGTTCACTGTCTGCTCCATTTTACACCCTGAGGGGTATCTTCAAGCACAATGCCCATTTCTTTTAACTTATCGCGAATAGCGTCGGCAGTTGCAAAATCTTTGTTTTTTCTAGCGGCGGTACGTTTTGCAATAAGGTCTTCAATTTCAGAGTCAAGCGCCTCATCTTTGCGGTTATAGAGAAGTCCCAAAACGCCACAAAGTTCATCATAAACCGCAAGGCAAGCCTCAAGCGCCGCTTTGCCCTTGTTTTCGGCAACTGCGATGTTAATGTCTCTTACCATCATAAAGAGTGCACCCAAAGCATCCGCGGTATTAAGGTCGTCATCCATAGCCTCGATAAACTGATTTTTATATTTTTCGAGAAACTGGGGTGCTTCGCCACCGTCTTCAGCATGAGAAATAGCAAACACAAGACCTTCGCGGCACTTGTAAAGACGGTCAAGCGAGTTTTTAGCCTGCTCGATAATTTCAACGCTATAGTTAATAGGACTTCTGTATTGCGAAGAAATCATAATATAACGGATAGGCTCGTAACCAAATTTTTCGGCAACTTCACGAACTGTGAAGAAGTTGTTTAAAGATTTTGACATCTTGCGGTTATCAACGTTAATGTAGCCGTTATGCATCCAGTAATGTGCAAAATCACAACCGTTAGCACACTCTGACTGAGCAATTTCGTTCTCGTGATGAGGGAAAATAAGGTCTTGACCGCCACAATGAATATCAATGGTCTTGCCTAAATATCTTCCCGCCATGGCAGAACACTCAATATGCCAACCGGGTCGGCCGTTGCCCCAAGGAGACTCCCAAGAAGGTTCACCGGGTTTAGCACCTTTCCAAAGGCAAAAATCCATCGGGTCTTCTTTAATATCGGCTCCGCCGTCAACTCGATTTGACGCGCCCTCTGCCAACTCATCAAGCGGTTGATGTGAAAGTTTGCCGTACTCATTAAACTTTTTAGCGCGGAAATATACATCGTTTAAAGACTGATAAGCATATCCTTTTTCAATAAGACTTTCAATAATGCCGATAATTGCATCAATATTCTCGGTGGCTTTGGGGTGAACAGTGGCTTTACGAATATTAAGACCTTCGGCATCGGTCCAGAACTCATTTATATAACGCTCGGCAACCTCTGTAACAGTTATGCCTTCTTCGTTAGCCTTTTTTATAAGTTTATCATCAATATCGGTGAAATTCTGAACGAATTTAACGTCCAAACCACGCCACTCAAGGTAACGGCGAAGAACGTCGAACACGCAAAGAGGACGTGCATTACCAATATGGATAAAGTTGTAAACGGTAGGGCCGCAAGCGTAAATCTTTACTTCTCCCTGGCCTATGGTTTTAAGTTCGTCTTTAGAACGAGTAAGTGTATTATAAATTTTCATACATTTTCTCCTTTTTAATCAATAAATTATTTTGCTATATCTTCAAGTTGTTTAGCCAACTCGTTTACTTTGTTGTTGAGTTCGTTCAACTGTTGCCAAACAGGGTCGGGTATGTGAATTTGGTCAAGCGGAGCGATTTTTTGCCCGTCTTGACGAACAACCTTTGCAGGAATTCCAACAACTGTGCTGTTAGGCGGAACTTCTTCCAAAACAACGGCACCTGCAGCAATTCGTGAATTGTCGCCAACCTTAAAAGGCCCCAAAACCTTGGCACCGCTACATACCATAACATTGTTGCCAATGGTGGGGTGACGTTTGCCAATATCTTTACCCGTACCACCCAATGTTACACCTTGGTAAATAAGCACATCGTCGCCGATTTCAGCCGTTTCACCGATAACCACACCATGCCCATGGTCTATAACCAAACGGCGACCAATTGTAGCTCCGGGATGAATTTCGATGCCGGTTCTTCTTGCGGCATTTTGCGAAATCCAACGCGCTAAAAATTTCATATTGTGTGTATAAAACCAATGCGCCTTGCGATACAATCTAATCGCTCTGACACCGGGATACAGAAAAAATATTTCAATAGAACTTCTTGCGGCAGGGTCTCGATCTTTAACTGCCTTAATGTCCTCTCTTATTCGGTCAAACAAAACAATTCTCCTTTTAATACCAAATTAAAAAACCTCCGTTGGAAAATCCAACGGAGGCGTAATAACGCGGTTCCACTCCTGTTTATAACTCAAAAAGCATATAACGGCGCTACCCGTGCAGAAATACTGTTTTTCCTTCTGCCGACTCTAAGGTGCATTCGCTAAATCTTTTAGCAAAAAACCGTTTCAGTCTATGCGGTTTTATCCCTGTTGCGTTTAAATTTAGTTACTTGTCCTCATCAACGTCTTTACATCAATAACATTATAATAGAGTATTTTTGATTTGTCTACTATTTTTTATTTTGTGGGGTCAATAAACTCAAAACTGTCTTTCATATAAATAACACCCGAAATAACTGCGGCAATGGTCGATACCCATAAAAGCACGTTAAAAATTATATAAAGCACGGATTCTGCCGCTGTTCCTTTTATAAACGGTATGATTTCATTATTGAGTGACAGTACCAAAAGGCCGAAAATTATTGCACTCATCTGGGTTACAGTCTTGAGTTTTCCGTAAAAGTTTGCGGGTATTACCTTTGATTTATCGGAAGAAACAACCACAAGGCGCAAAGAAGAAATCATAAACTCGCGGAAAAGCACGATAAAAAGTGCCCAAACTATTCCAACGCCGAAGCCCTTTGCCAAAAAGCCTATAAATGCGGCTGTTGTCAGCATTTTATCTGCCAACGGGTCTAAAAACTTGCCAAAATTGGTGACAAGATTGCGAGCTCTTGCTATTTTACCATCAAGCATATCTGTAAAGCTTGCAGCAGCAAAAAGTATGAGTGCTACAAGATAATGGAACGGAAACTGAAACAACATTGCCGCCATGAAAAGCGGGGTCATAATAATTCTTGCAACGGTCAGTTTGTTGGGTAAATTCATAAAAATTCTCCTTTTAACGGACCGTCGAGGACGCCGGTCCCTACAATATTATTCCACAAGTTCGCCTAAAAGGTCGTACTCAAGTGCGTCGTTGATAAGTACATCAACAAACTCGCCCAATACTAACGGGTGCGGTGACACGAAAAACACCTTGCCGTCAATTTCGGGTGCATCGCTCTTACTTCTTCCGAAGTAGCATTTTATATAATCGTCATAGCCTTCAATAAGCACCTTTTGAACAGTGCCGAATTTTGCCTCGTTTTTTTCACACATGACCGTCAGTTGGTCATTCATAACTATTTCACTGCGGTCGGCACGCAACTGCTTATCAATCTGGTCGGGGAACGACGCGGCGGGTGTGCCCTCTTCCTCCGAATAAGCAAAGCAGCCAAGCCTGTCGAACCTTGCTTTCTTTACAAACTCGCAAAGTTCTGTAAACTGCTCTTGTGTTTCACCGGGAAAACCTGTAATAAGAGTAGTTCTGAGCGTTACGTTGGGAAGTTTATGACGAATTTTGTCGATTAATTGCTCTAACGATGCCTTATCACCTTGACGGTTCATTCGCCTTAAAACCTCACCGTTGCAATGCTGAATGGGTATATCAAGGTAATCTACAACCTTTTCTTCATTAGCCATTACATCAAGCAACTCATCGGTTATTCGGTCGGGATATGTATAAAGCGTTCTAATCCAGACAAGCCCATCGATTTTACAGAGATTTTTAAGCAAAGAGGCCAGTTCTGGCTTGCCGTAAATATCCATACCGTAACGGGTTGTGTCTTGTGCCACAAGGATTATTTCCTTAACACCGCCGGCAACCAACTTTTCGGCTTCTGCCAAAATATTTTCCATTTTACGGCTACGGAATCTGCCCCTAATCTCAGGAATTGCACAATAGGTGCAACAGTTGTCACACCCCTCGGCAATTTTTAAATACGCCGTATACTTTGGGGTTGTCAACAATCGGTCGCCCTCAATAACGAGGTCTTCTTTTTTGCCGTAATAGTCATTTTTACCGCCATTTAAAGCGTTCTCAACAACCTTTACAATATCGTTATTACCCGCAAGACCGCAAACAACGTCAACCTCTGGCATTTCTTCTTTAATGTCGGCCATATAGCGTTGTGCCAGGCAACCGGTTACAATAAGAGCCTTTAATTTGCCGTCCTTTTTAAAATGGGCTACCTCTAATATGTTTTCAATGGATTCTGCCTTGGCATCCTCAATAAAACCGCAAGTATTAATAATAATTGCCTCGGCCTCAGATTCGTCGGGGGTTATCTCATACCCCGCATTTTTAAGTTTCCAAAGCATCAATTCGGCATCTGTCTGATTTTTTGGGCATCCTAAAGACACCATTCCGATTTTAGTCATTCTATTTCCTCAGTAAAAGATATTTCTATATTTCCTTCTTGCAAAGCGTCCTTTATTTCGCTGTAAGAATAACCTTTGCGAAGTAAGGCCGACATCATTTTGTCATAATCTTTTTTAGTGTTTAATTTGCCTTTATATTTACGCTCTATGACCGAAATCAGCGTATCGGTCGGGGTATACTTGACACTTTCTGCCGCAATATCGACAGTCTCTCGGTCTACTCCTTCAGCCAAAAGCATCTGTTTTGCCATTTTTAACGACACTTTTTTATCGTCTAAAATCCGTTGCAGTTTTCTTTCGGCATACCTTGAATCGTCAATAAGACCTAACTCCTGCATACGGTCAACCGCGGCAACGGCTGCATATTCAGGAAAGGAAAGTAACAGTTTTTTGATGAGCGCATTTTTAGGATAATCGCTTTGTGAAAGATACCACACGGCGCGCGAGTTTGCCCTTTTTATGTGAGATTGTTCAATAAGAGACGCCAATTCCTCGTCGGTTAAATCGGTACCAACTCTTAAATTTTTTATTTCACAAAGTTCAGAGTCAAGAGCCAGCCAACCTGCGGCATCCGATTCGGCTCCCCAAAGTTTAGGGTTTACCTCACAGTCAAACAAAATACCGCAGGCGTGCTTTCTCCTTAATTTTATTTCAACAATTTTCATTACTCAACGTCAACATCAATGTTGATTTTAGATTTTTTCTTAGGAGCCTCTGTCACTTCGGGCTGAACTTCAGTTTCTGCCAACTTCTGAGCAGCAGCCTTGCCGGGAGTTACGGGTTGTGCTGCCAACTTTTCACGAATTTTTGCCTCAATTTCGGCAGCAAATTCGGGATGTTCTGCAACATAAACCTTTGCATTGTCTCTACCTTGTGCAATTTTCTCATCATTGTAAGAAATCCATGCGCCAGAGCGTTTAATAATATCAAGTTTAATGCCAAGGTCGATAATTTCGCCTGCACGTGAAATACCCTTGCCATACATAATATCAAATTCAGCCTCTTTAAAAGGAGGTGCAACCTTATTTTTTACAACCTTAGCCTTGGTGCGGTTACCCACAATTTCACCGCCGACTTTAATGCTCTCAATTCTGCGGATATCAAGACGAACCGACGCATAAAAACGAAGCGCACGGCCACCGGTAGTGGTTTCACTGCTGCCAAACATTACGCCTACTTTATCACGCAATTGATTGATGAAAATTACAATACAGTTGGACTTTGAAATGGCACCTGCAAGTTTTCTGAGTGCCTGCGACATAAGACGTGCATGAAGTCCCATATGCGAATCACCCATATCACCCTCAATTTCAGCTCTGGGAACGAGTGCTGCAACCGAGTCGACAACAACTACTTCAACAGCACCCGAACGAACAAGTGCTTCGGTAATTTCAAGTGCCTGTTCGCCTGTATCGGGCTGAGCAACAAGCATAGAATCAATATCAACGCCCAAGTTTGCGGCATAAACAGGGTCGAGAGCGTGCTCAACGTCGATAAACGCAACCTCGCCGCCGTTTTTCTGAGCCTGGGCAATAACATGAAGCGCAATTGTGGTTTTACCCGATGATTCAGGTCCGTAGATTTCTACAATTCTACCCTTAGGCAAACCGCCGATACCAAGCGCAGAGTCAAGACCGATTGACCCTGTTGAGATGTGTTCGACACTCATGTGGGCATTTTCGCCCAACTTCATTATTGTGCCCTTGCCATAAGCCTTTTCAATCTGTTCAAGGGCTGTTGCTAATGCTTTTGCCTTATCATCTGCCATTTTTATTTCTCCTTTTCGGCTGTTAACCGCAAATTTTTTATTTTTTACCGTACACAACACGGTTGTTACCACATAAATCTTTTTTCACAGTAACCTCAAAAAAGCCCTCATCTTGCATAATCTGAGACACTTCTTCGGCTTGGTCAAACCCTATTTCAAACACTAAATATCCGTCTGGCTTTAACATCTTTTTCCAGTGTTTTGCAATAAAGCGGTAGAATATTAAACCGTCCTCACCGCCGTCAAGCGCCATTTTTGGTTCAAATCCAACCTCTTTTGAAAGGGTTGGCACAACGTCCGACCTTATATACGGTGGATTGCTTACGATTACATCGGCTAAACCGTATAAACTTTGGTCAGGACAACTCAAAACATCGGCATTTATAATTTCACCGCTTATACCGGTCGCTTTTACGTTTTTTGTCAAAAAGTATAACGCTTCCGCACTTTTTTCAAAAAACTTTACCTCAGCATCTGAATGTTTTGCAACGGCAATTCCTATACAACCGCTTCCCGCACACAGGTCAAAAACTGTGGGATTTTTTATGCCTTTTAGTACTGTTAACGCTGTTTCAACAACCGTTTCGGTATCAGCACGTGGTATTAATACCCCTTCACCGACCGAAAGCGTTATTCCGTAAAACTCCCACTCGCCCAGTATATACTGCAACGGCTCACCGTTTAGTCTTCGGTTTAAAGTTTGTTCTTTTTTTATAGGTTCAGTAAACTCGGCCAACTGACCGGCTTCAAATGCCGCCGACTCAACCCCTGCTTTGCTAAGATTATCATAAAAGAACTGCTTTAACTCATGTTTCGTCATTTTATCTCATCGGCTCCGTCTGTAGGGATAACCTCATTCACCGAAGCAATAGCAATTTCTATCATGCTGTCATCTGGTTCTTTAGTGGTAAGGCGCTGAACCCAAAGACCCGGTGCGGCTATAATGCGCGTGAGCAGATTATCGTATCTGCCGCAAATCTTAATAAGTTCAAACCCCAGTCCGCAGGTAAGCGGTAGAATCAAGATTTTAAGCGGCACCCAAAGGTAAAGTCTTGAAACAATGAACTCAGGCAACACTACCACAAGAACACTGCTTATAAGTATACCTACCACAAGCATTAAAAACATAAACGAAGTGCCGCATCTTGGGTGAAAACGAGATTGGCTCTTTACGTTTTCAACGGTTAATTCCAACCCTTTTTCGTAACAAAAAATGGTCTTATGCTCTGCACCGTGATACATGAACACGCGTTTTATATCCTTTTCAAACGTAACTGCCGCAATATATCCGACAAAAAGTATCATTTTTATAACGCCTTCAATAAGGCCTCGATAATAATAGATATCGGCAGTTATTAGCGCATCAATCCCCTTATAACAGAGCGACGGCAGATACATAAACAGCACAAGTGCCAAGCCAACGCCAAAAATTGTGCCGAGCACCATGGCACCGCCTACTAAAAGCCCATTAGTTTTGTCCTTTTTGGCTTTTTCGTTTTGGTCGGCAGAAGTTTCTTTTTCTTCTTCCTCTAAATCGGTAAACCCTGAGATATCGGCCGATTTCATCAATGCCTTATAGCCAATTATCATCGACTCTATAAGATTAACCATTCCGCGCACTACAGGAAAACCAAAAAACTTCCATTTATCACGCAAATGTTTTTCTTCTACATCGCTTATATCAATGCTTCCGTCTTTTTTGCGGACCGCCATAACGGTTTTGTATGGTCCTTTCATCATTATACCTTCTATCAGCGCCTGACCGCCGATTGACGTCTTCTTTTTTGCCATAGTTATCCTTTCTCTGTGGGGGGAAATATGATTTCGGTCACCTCGTCGGGGGTCTGGTCAACGGTAGGCAATACCACCGTCACGGTAGTCCCCTCTCCCTCGGTACTTTCAACAAACAAAAGTCCGTTATGTTGCTTAATTATTTCGTCTGCTACAGCAAGGCCTATTCCTGAACCGCGGACATTGTTGTTGGCTTTATAAAATTTTTCTTTGATGTGATTTAAGTCTTTTGCGGGAATACCGCAACCTGTATCGCTTATGGTAACGCGCAAGCATGCCTCTTCGTTAAATGCCGAAACCACAATATGGTCACCTTGGGTTGAATATTTTACAGCATTATCAATAATGTTTATAAAAACCTGCTTTATACGGTCACGGTCTGCCATAATCTGTTTTGACGGCTCGGGTGTGACAAACACGAGCGATATTTTTTGCTGATTTGCAATTTCTTTATACATATCAACGACCGAAGAAACAATCTCCAACGGGTCGCACAAAGATAAAGTTACGGTCAATTTGCCTGATTCAATGCGCGAGAAATCAAGCAGTTCCTCAACAAGACCCGAAAGTCTGTCTGCCTCGCCCAACATGACGTTTATACCGTGCTGAACAATTTCGTCATTCTGGTCGACCGAAAGTTTAACCGTTTCGCCCCAACCCTTAATAGCGGTAAGCGGTGTTCTGAGTTCGTGTGAAACCGACGATATAAAATCGTTTTTCTGCTTTTCGGCATTTTGCAACTCGGTTGCCATATAGTTAATAGTATCGCAAAGTTCTCCAATTTCATCGTTGTGCTTCACGGTAAGTCTTGCCTCAAAGTCGCCACCGGCAATCTTCCTCGCAGCAGCCGTAACGTCTCTGACGGGACGAACAATGGCATTTATAAAGAAAATACCTGTCGAAATAGCAATAGCCAAAGCAAAAAGTCCTACAACTACGGCGACAACCATTATGGCAAAATACCTATCCATGATGTCTTCCATCGAAACAAGAACACGGTAAGCACCATTAACACCGTACCCCAAGTCGGGCAATACAGTGGTAAACGCAAGCACCTTTTCGCCGTTAGCGTTTTTGCCGTACCACGATGCCTCACCACCGTTTAACACAGCATCGCGATAGTCGGTAGCCTTTTCGTAAACACTACCCGACGCAAAGCCGTTAGTTGTAATGATTATATCACCATCGGCATCAAATATCTGCACCTCGATTTTATCGCGGTAAGCAAATTCCTGCGAATAAGAACGTGCTGCTTTGTAAAAACCGTCTTTATCTGTGAGGGACAAAACATTAATATCCCTGACATACTCAGAGGCAGCGTCCATGGCAAGATTCTTATAAGAAGTAAAAAGCGCAACACCTACACACACTTCGCCGACAATAATAACAAGCAAAACTATCGGAAACAAAGTATATAACCACTTTCTGGTTATACTGTGCAGTTTTAAATCAAAATCCACGGTTTCACCACCTTTTACAGTTTAATTCTAATTTAAGATTCGGTACTCCACTTATATCCCATACCCCAGACGGTAAGCAAATGTTTGGGACTGGACGGTTCATCTTCAATTTTTATACGAAGTCTGCGAATGTTAACGTCAACTATCTTTTCTTCACCAAAATAGGACTCACCCCAAACACGTGTGAGAATATCGTTACGGTCAAGCGGGGTGTCGGGATTGGTGAAAAGATACTCAATAATCTGAAATTCGACCTGAGTCAGTTCAATATTGCGGTCGTTTTTAGAGAGCGTTCTTCTGCGGAGATTAAGCACAAACTCACCATGACGAATCTCCTCCGAAATTTCTTTTTCGGCGGCTCCCAACAACTCGATTCTGCGATAAAGCGAATCAACCCTTGCGTTAAGTTCGGTTGGACTGAACGGCTTGGTAATATAGTCATCTGCGCCCAACATAAGACCGCTTACTTTATCCATTTCCTGTGTTCTTGCGGTAAGCATTATAATTCCAAGTTCGGGTGAACGGGCTCTGAGTTCTTTACAAAGTTGAAAACCGTCCATTCCCGGCATGGTTATATCAAGCAAAGCAATATCAAATCCCTTAGGGTCACTATCATAGATTTTCAATGCCTCTTCGGCAGAGCCTGCCTCGACCGTATCATAACCGACTCGTCTTAAATTAATAACCTCAAACTCGCGGATATTCTGCTCATCTTCAACAATAAGAATTCTTTTCATTACTTTACCTTCTTTCTGCCTGTTCGGTCTTTTCCCCGATTAAATGGAAGTTTTGTTTTATAACCTGCTCGCCGGGATTCAAAGCACTTTTGCCAAACTTTACGATATACGCATATTGAAGCGAACGCCCAAGTTCAACATATCCCTCATAATTTTCAGGTGATTCGTTCCAATTTTTCAAATTTACGGCTTGTATCCTCAACACTTCCTCACCGACAGTGGCAGTGTCGGAATTCCACCGCACAATAAGTCTCTGACGGGTATCAAGTTTACGAATCACCGTAAACACACCCAACCACTTATCGGGCACCTCAATATAATATCCGTCGGTAAAGTTTATAACCGTATGGGCAATAGTATTAAACACATGTCCGTCAAAACTGCTCCATGCGGTCATATAAACCGTGTCACTCTCAAGCGTACCCTCTTCGGACGGCAATTTTTCAGCCAACGGTATATCTACCGAGCCGTCACCGTCATAGTCATCTGACCTTACCGACGATGCTCTGTGCGTTTTGGTGTTTTCAAAATCAATCTGTTCTCCCGAAGAAAACGCGTTAGCAAATACACCGTTACGCAAACACAAAATCTCGGTTATCATGCCGGTCGGTTTTACGGCGTCTATAAAAAGTGCGGGCGTACCGTCAGCAAACTTTGAAAACCGAGGCTCGTAATACGAAGTTGCGTCACCGTCTAAGTAGCAGGTTCCTTTTTGCTGGAAACCTTCATCAGTCAGAGACAAAAGTTTTGCCGTAGACACCTTCGACTCGGAATCAAGGTAAATTGCTGCCACTTCGTTTATGCCGTCACTGTTAAAGTCGGTCACGGCACAAACCGAATAATCTGCCGATGTAACCTCACGCAACTCACCTGTATTAATGTCATAAACCGAGACTAATTTATTGGTTGCCGAAAACCTTGTCCAATTAACAATTATTTTGGGCACACCGCTGTAATCCATGGTAGCAAATTCAAGCGACTCAACGCCCGAACCGTTAACCTCTATATCCGAAACGCTTTTCCAGCCCGATTCGGTCCAACGAATGTAATTTATATGCATAACCGTTGTTTTGTCATCGGTTTCGGTACTGTAAAACGAAAAAACCTCGTACTTTTCATCGCCGTCAATATCTCGTGTAATAATCGCCGAACGGTACTGACCTGCGGAAGGATAAACCAATTTAATCTGAGCACCAACATAGGTCTCCAACGCTTGCTGAATTTCATACAGTTCACCCGACGGTTTGGGCGGAGAAAGACTTTCAGAAATGCTGCCGCCAAGCCCTTTGCACGAGCACATGGTAAACAGGCAAACTACCGCCAATGCACACAAAAGCAATTTTTTCACAAAAGCCTCTCCCTTCGCATACTTATTCACATTGATTATAACACATATGTTCGGTCACCGCAACTAAAAAACAACCATTATTGACGTTTTTTTAAGAAAAAACAAATTCCCACAGTCAAAACGTTTTGACTGTGAGAATCGACATTGATTTTTTAATAAATTTGCGGAGTTATTTTATTTTATAACCATCATTTTCAAGATTTTTAACAAACTCAGTGAAGGTCATACCAACTTTGTAAAAATCAAAAATTTTCAATTCATTCAAATACTGTTGGGAACCCTCTATATTAAGATTCAAAATCTTAATGGTCGCTTTGAACTCATCACTGTTCGCAAGAACCTTGGTTGTAATATACCTTGAATCATAATTCTGCTCTTTGAAATAATTGGTATAACGCTTGACCATTTCGTCAAACTCGCCCTGAGCCGCAGTATTAGCGCTTGTGCTGTAACTGTATTCAATAGCGGTTATTTTTTCTTCTTCACGATAAATTATAATCGTGCGGTAATATCTGCTTTGGTCACGTTTTATAAAGGTTGCCGACGTATTTTTAACAACTGTTTTATCAGAAGACTGCGTGCTTTGAGTTAAAGACGAAGTGCTTTTTCCGGTTTCTTCGGTTTCTTTGTTTTTCAAACGACGTGACATTTCAATCCCTAAAGAAACGGCAATTACAGCCACCACAAGCACACTCGCAATAATCGTTATATATTTTTTGCGTTTATTTTTTTTCTTCTTTTCGGGAAGAATAACCTCCATCGCATTGGTTGAAAGTTCAAGTTTAACCGTTTCTTTTAAAGGTTGATTATCCTCCGTTTTGTTTTCTTGATTCAAAATTTCTGTTGAGCAAAAAGTGCAAACCGTTGCCGATTTTGGCAACTCTGCTCCACAATTAGGACAATGCATCTAATATCTCCTACTCCTGTTTGGTTAAACAAATGCCGTTTAAAATACCGTTAGCATAATCACCTTCAGTAACCGTTACGGCACCTTGACCATACTCAAAATCAAAATATGTTTCTCTTGATATATCCTTATCGGTTACAAAAGTAATTGTTTTGCCGTCAAGGGTATATTCGGTCTGTTTTTCGGTTGAGGTGAAATATACAAGACCATCAACAATCGTTGCTCCTCCAAAAGGGTCTTTTGTGTTCATTTCCTGCTCAAACTTTTCAGCCATGAGTTCAGGCGTCATTCCGTATTCCGCCATCATTTCATCGACCTGCTCACGCGTATACCCATGAGACAGTTCGTACTCGTCATAAATACCGCCGTTTTTAAGATACTCGGCATAGTCGCTGACAACGGAAAGAAAAGTGTTTTTATAATCCTCAGCCTTACAAACGACCGAAACAGTCTTATCTTCGGCAAAGCGCATTATCATAGGCAATTTCGTTTCGGTTGTAAAACTCTCCGGCGCATCCTTTAGCAAAGATATTACTCTGTCGGCAGGCATATTAAAAGCCCAATTACCAACCAAATATTTTGATGTGAGTTTACTGGGGGCTGACGAAGTTTGTGCGGTAGAATCATCAACCGACAAAAGCATAGATTCGAGTGTACTTTGTTCGGGTTGCGACTCATCGGTATCACCGTTTTTAAAATGAAAAGTTGCCAAAACCCCAAAAACAACCACAGCAAAAATGCAAATACTAAGTACAATAATTAAAACTAATTTTTTAACGTCAATACGTTTTTTAACAGCAGGTACCGAAACGTTATACACCTTAACCGTAGGGTCTTGATTAAAGGTTTCGCTCTTAGAATCAGCCGACGAATCGCGCAGCGTATCGTCCTTCATGTTATCAATAGAATTTTTAATTACTTCGGTTGTTTTTATATACTCGCCGCAATTAGGACAAAAAGCAGAATCGTCAGGACAATTTGTTCCACAGTTATGGCAAAACATCCCTGTCACTCCTCTAAACCGAATTTATACAATTCATAATACACCAAAACTTACTGTTTTGCAAGTCAAAAAACCTCCCTATAAAGACAGGGAGGCTTTTAAGGTTTATTCTGCTTCAAATAACGCTTTCACTGCGAGGTAGGTCATATAAACGTCAAATTTTGATACCACCTCAAACGGTGCGTGCATAGAAAGTACGGGTACACCGAGGTCAACAACGTCTACACCTAAGTTGGCAATATATTTTGCAACCGTACCGCCGCCGCCAAGGTCAACCTTGCCAAGTTCACCCGTCTGCCAGACAACACCCTTGTCGTCCAAAATTTTTCTTATCCAACCGACAAACTCAGCCGAAGCATCAGATGTGCCACCCTTACCGCGCGAACCGGTGTATTTTGTAATAACAGCTCCGTAATTAACCCTTGCGGCATTGCGTTTTTCGGTAACGTCAGGGAAGGTTGGGTCAAAAGCGGCATTAACGTCAGCCGAAAGACATTTTGAATTTTCCAAAGCCAGACTTACACGACCGCCCTGCATATCGGCAAGGAAACCTATGAAATGCGCTAAAAATGCCGAGTTCATGCCGGTATTACCGTCAGAACCGGTTTCTTCCTTATCAGCAAGCACCGAAACAACAGTATATTTAGGTGCTTGGCATTCTAAAGCCGCAACAAGGCAAGGATAGGCACAAACGCGGTCGTCATGACCGTAAGAGCCTATGAGCGAACGGTCGAAACCAACATCACGAGGCTTGCCTGCGGGCACACACTCAAGTTCTGCCGACAAGAAATCAACCTCGGTAATGCCATATTTTTCATTAAGCAATTTTAAAATGTTAAGTTTTACAAGTTCGCTTCCTTCATCATCTTTAAAAGGACGGCTGCCTACAAGAATATTGAGTTCCTCACCTTTTATAAGGTCACCGACCGGACGTTTATACTGCTCCTGTGCAAGGTGCGGAAGAAGGTCGGTCACAACAAAGCACGGTTCATCTTGGTTTTCACCCAACGACACCTCAACCACAGTTCCGTCTTTTTTGACAATAACACCATGAATAGCAAGCGGAACGGTGGTCCACTGATACTTCTTAATTCCACCATAATAGTGGGTCTTGAAAAGAGCAAGTTCGTTATCTTCATAAAGAGGATTGGGTTTTAAATCAAGCCTCGGCGAGTCAATATGCGCAGCGGCTATTCTGACGCCGTTTTCAACCGGCTCGTTGCCTATTACTGCAAGTGCTACCGATTTTTCGCGGTTGTTTAAATACACTTTATCGCCTGCAACATAAGTTTTCTTGGGGTCGAAAGGTACAAATCCCATATTCTCTGCCATTTCCACCGCCTTTTTCACGCTAAGACGTTCGGTTTTGGCAAACCCTAAAAACTCAGCATAGCCTTTGCAAAATTCGTTAACTGCGGTCTCGTCATATTTCTCGGACAAAAGGCCGTTTTTGGGACTAAAAAACAAATTTTCTTTCAAATCTTTTGAGCAAGACATAAAACTTCTCCTTTTTAGCAATTTATATTTTGTCAAACAATGCCGAAACTTTACTTTCAAACTCATCGGCACTGTCATTGTTATAAACTACGTGTTTAGTTTTTGACGTGTAAAAACTGTCAGGTTTTGATGCAGCAAGGCGGATATCTGCCTCATTTTCCGTAAGACCATCACGCGCAATTATACGTTTTCGGCGCAAATCTTCATTACTAAGCACCGCAATTACCGTATCACACAGTTTGTCGGCACCACTTTCATAAAGTGTTGGCGCATCCAACAAAATTTTATCGGCTCCGTCGGCCTTGAAACACTCGATTTTCTCTCTTATTATTTCCAAAACAAACGGCAATAATTGTTTGTTTAAAATTTCGGTATTTTGTGGTGATTGAAAAGCAATTTCAGCCAATTTTTTGCGGTCAAGACCGCCGTCTGACAACAAAATTCGGTCACCGAATGCATTTACCAACGCTTTTAAACCAGAGCTTCCTTTTTCTGTTGCCGCTCTTGCTTCTTTATCGCAATCAATAACCTTAAAGCCTTTTTGCAAAGCAACAGCAGTGGCCGTCGATTTCCCACTGCCCGTAGGGCCGGTAAGACCAATCACTGTCATAACTTTATCACCTCGAACGCTGCGGCGCGAACAAGACGGTTATATACCGCAAGCCCGACACCCTTTTTTTCGGGCACCCGTGCATAACAAACCTTACAGCCTATTTTATCAAGTTCACGCAACGCATTAAAAAGCACCGCCGCCTGCTCGTCAAAATTATCCTTTTTGCCAAAACACAAGGTTTTAACCTTAAAAAGCGACTCCTCCCCTTCATATACAAGGGCGTAAACATCATCGGCAGCATTTTGGTTTACATAATCTGTGAATTTATCGATTTCACCCTCGAGCATTATCACCCTTGCCTTAGGTGAATAATGCTTATATTTCATTCCCGGAGAGGACACAGGTTTGCCCTTTTCGGGTTCGGTTAAAACTGCTTTATCGACTACAATATCGGGCAAAACTTCCCTTAATTGTTCAACCGTAACGCCACCGGGTCTTAAAAGTCTCGGCGGGTTGGTACAAAGTGTTACAACAGTGGATTCCACCCCAACGTCGCATTTTTTCGATACCACAACAGCATCAATTTTACCGTCAAGGTCGCTTAAAACATGGTCGGCAGTTGTAGGACTGGGTGAGCCCGACAAATTAGCCGACGGTGCGGCAAGCGGTAACCCGCTTTTTTTAATCAATTCTCTTGCTACCTCGTTTGACGGCATACGTACCGCCACAGTATCAAGACCTGCGCTGACCGACGGCGGAACCTCGTCTTTACGCGGTAACACCATCGTTAACGGGCCCGGCCAAAATTTTTGTGCTAATTCCAAAGCCTTTTTAGGAACATCTTTTGCCACAATCTGCAACATATCATAATCCGAAATGTGAACAATAAGCGGATTGTCCTGCGGACGCCCTTTGGCTTTAAAAATATCAGCAACCGCTTTTTCGTCAAAGGCATTGGCAGCAAGACCGTACACCGTCTCGGTAGGAATAGCAACAAGACCGCCTCGCTCTAAAATTTGGCAGGCAGTATTTATTGCGTCAATATCCTTTTTTACATCAAAAACGTTAAGTCTTGCCGTTTGCATTTAAATTATTACTCCTCGGTTTGTGCTTTAAGCATTTCGGTTCGGTAATGCGTGACTATCGGGTCGATAAGTTCATCAAGGTCACCGTTCATAATGGTATCAATTTTATAAAGTGTAAGACCGATTCTGTGGTCGGTGACTCTTCCCTGCGGGAAATTATACGTTCTTATTCTTTCGGAACGGTCGCCTGTTCCAACCTGTGCTCTGCGGTCGCTGGCAATGGCCTCATTTTGCTCGGCAACCATGCGTTCATAAAGCCTCGAACGTAAAACCTTCATGGCTTTATCCTTGTTTTTATATTGGCTCCTCTCGTCCTGACACTCAACAACGGTGCCTGTTGGAAGATGGGTTATACGAATAGCCGACTCGGTTTTATTGACGTGCTGACCACCTGCTCCGCCGGCACGGTAGGTATCAATCTGCAAATCGGCAGGGTTAATCTCAAACTCGACCTCTTCAGCCTCAGGTAAAACGGCTACCGTAGCAGTTGACGTATGAATTCTGCCTTGAGTTTCGGTTTCAGGTACACGTTGAACACGATGCACACCGCTTTCGTATTTAAGGCGTGAATATGCCCCGTCACCCTCTATCATAAAACTTACTTCCTTGTATCCGCCGAGTTCGGTTTCGTTGGCACCTAATGGCTCAACCTTCCATCGTCTTGCTTCGGCATACATGGTATACATTCTTTTAAGGCTTGCGGCAAAAAGTGCCGATTCCTCACCGCCTGCACCACCGCGAATTTCAACTATTACGTTTCGGTCGTCATTAGGGTCGCGCGGTAAAAGAAGAATTTTCAGTTCGTCAGAAAGCACCGTTAACTTTTCCTTGTTTTCCTCAAGTTCAAGTTCGGCAAGTTCTTTCATTTCTTTATCAAGTCCGCCCTCTTCGAGCATTTGTGCGGCACCGTTCATATCCTTTTTTGCCGTTTTATACTCACGGTATTTTTCAACCAACGGCTCAAGTCGGCGATGCTCCTTCATAAGTTCGGTGAGTTGAGCCGTATCCGAAATTACGGTAGGGTCGGTCATTTTAAGGCCTATTTCTTCAAAACGGATTTCGACCGCATCTAATTTATCAAACATCTTTTGTTTCCTTTATAAGTTTTTTAATACTTTTTTCAACTGTTTTTCTCGGTGCCATAATCTCACGTGCACAGGTGTCGCATTTTATCTTAAAATCCATCCCAACACGCAATACCGAAAATGTATTTCCGCCGCAAGGATGCGGTTTTTTCATCACTATTTTATCACCAACCGAAACGTCCATAACTACACCTCGATTTAAAATAAAACAAAACGGATATGACAACCCAAAGCGATGAGTTGCCATATCCCCGAATTAACTGTTATCCAAGTTTACCGTAAAGTTTTGTGCCGTCGGTTTCCTTCGGCTTAGCGGCCTCGGCAGGAGCATCGGTTTTAGGTGCCGACTGTCTTGCAGAACTGCGACCGCCTCTGCTGTTTGCTCGACCGTTTCCTCTTCCGCTTGGAGCACGGAACGGCTTGCCCTCGGGGCTAATGACAACACGACGGTTCGAACCGTCGCCGATAGAAGTTGAAGTTACACCCTCTATACTTTGAACGGTGGTATGAATTATTCTGCGCTCATAAGGATTCATCGGTTCTAACGAACGGCTGCGTTCGGTACGAAGTACCTGAGCAGCAGTCCTGCGAGCAAGCGCCTCAAGAGTGCTCTCACGCTTTTCGCGATAATTACCGATATCAATAACTATTCTATAATAACCGGCGCCCTTTTCATTTGCCACGAGCGATGCCAAATACTGTAACGCATCCAAAGTTTCACCGCGGCGACCGATTATAACTCCCAACTTATCACTGCCTTCGAGCGTGATTTTAGAACCACCCTCAACATCGCAGATAGTAGCGTTTATGTTTTCACAACCGAGTTTTAAAAGGATTTCAGCAAGATATTTATAAGCCTTACCTGCAGGCGAAGCAGGGTCTACCTTATCGGCAGGTATGCCTTCGGGTTGCTTTACTTCGGATTTGATTTCAGTCCTTTGTTCCTTTGCCTTAACTTCCTTTTTTACATCCTTTTTATCGTTTTTATTTTGTGCAGTTTTCTTTTTCTTGGCGGGCTCATCGGGTCCTTCAATATAAGCACGAACCTTTGCCTCGCTACCGCCAAAAATTCCCAACACTTTCTTCTTGGCAAGTGCTATCGTTTCATACTGCACGTCATCTTCAAGTTTTGCACCAAGTTTATTAAGAGCGTCTTCTCTTGCAGACTCTATAGTACTGCCAACGCCGATTGCTTCCTTAATAACCAACTTATAATCCTCCTTCGGGATTTTCTTCTTCGTAATTAATCATTATTTTGTGTATCGTCAGTCGATACTGCCGAAATTTTTGTCTTTTCAACCTTTGCACGTTTAATAATATTGGCTGACTGCTCTCTTGCGAGCATAACATTAGGCCCATACATTGCCTGAGTCAAATACTGTAATCCGCTTGCTACGATGTTTGAGCAGATCCAATAGAAACCAACTGCTCCGGGAACTTTGAACGCGATATAAAGCGAAAACAGAGGCATCATAAACATCATAAACGCCATGTTGGGCGCATCGGGATTTGCTTTTTTCTGCATTCTCATAGATATAATACTGGTAAGCATTGCAACAGCAAACGAGGTAAGAGGAATTAACCAAATAACCTCGAAATTAGAAAAATTCCATGAAAAATGCGGGCTATCGGTAAGGTCAATACCCAAAAATTTAAAATTAATTTTATCAAGGTCGTCAATTCTTCCACCGTTAGAAGTATACTCGTCCTTTATGGTCATATAATGACCGTTTTCATCCTTGCCGGTAAGATACGACACAAGGTCAATTTCCTGAGTGATGGCATTAGCCTTTACTGCTTTGACAATTTCTTCATTGTCGTTATACCAGCCGTCCTCAACAATGCTGAGTTTTGCATAAAATTCAACATCTTCAGAGTTATAAAGCGCAGCACGGTCAATAACTGCACTGTCGGCCATTTTTTCACTGAGAACTGCCTCGTCCCAAGTAACACTGTCTGCCTCAACGGTTTTTACAAACTGAGTCTGAATTTTTGCATTTTCAATAGCCGTTGTGTCAATACGCTGAACATAGGTCAACGGGCTGATAACGGCATAATAAACGCCGAGCATGACAAAAAGTCTGACAATCATGGGCAAACATCCGCCCGACATGGAAATACCCTCTTTTGAATAGAGTTCACTCATTGCCTGGCTGTATTTTTGTTTGTCGTTGCCGTACTTCTTTTTGAGTGCGTCAAGCTTGGGTTTTATTTTTGCCTGTTTGGCAGTTGATTTCTGGGTTTTGATGGTCAAGGGCAACATCAGAAGGTTTACTATAAGCGTAAAAACAAAAACCGATGCGGCAAAATTGTCGCCCAGCAAATTACTCAACTGTGCAAGAAGCCAACCCATGGCGTTACTGATATAACTCATAACAAAATTCCTTACCTCCGACCGATTGCCTTGTCGGATAAAAATAGTATGTCTTTTACAACATCGACCCTTTTTCGTTTGCGTTCCTTAACTTTAGGAACCGGGTCATACCCACCTTTACAAAAGGGGTTACATCTCAAAATGCGCCACACCGTAAGGCAAAACCCCTTTATTGAGCCATGACGTAAAAACGCCTCGACCGAATATGCCGAGCAGGTAGGCTCAAAACGGCAACAGGGAGCCTTAGAGGGCGAAATAACTTTTTGGTAAAACTTTACCAAATAAACAAATAAATATCTCATTTGTCAAAAGACGGAATTATCCCTTCCGCCAACAGATGCTTACGCATCACAGCGGCTACATCACCGCTTTTTGCAGCCGGTGTCCTCGTTCGTGCAACAAACACGATATCAACCCCGCTGCAATCAATTTCTTTCATGCACTCTTGCATGGCAGCTTCGATAACACGCCTTGCCCGATTCCTTTGAACCGCACATCCTATTTTTTTAGAAACAGTTATACCATAGCGAACTTTGTTCCGCTTATTATGCATAACATATGTGACAAGTGTTGCACCGGCGTGACTCTGTCCCCTACCGTAAAGACGTCTGAAATCCTTATTCATATTAAGCTTTACGGATTCCATAGCCATCCTCCGTTTCGGGAAATTTTGATTTTGCCACAATATTAAGAAAGGTCACAAAGTGACCTTTCATTAATATGTGAGGCTCTTTCTACCCTTTGCTCTACGACGCGCAAGCACCTTGCGACCGTTAGCAGTAGACATTCTCTTGCGGAATCCATGCTCTTTCATACGATGGATTTTCTTAGGCTGATAAGTTCTTTTCATTCTGTTTAACCTCCTTTATCCGTGCGTTGGTTATGCCTCAAGTGCGGGTGACCTACGGAATGTCACCTCAAAAAAGATAATAATTCTAGACATAACCTATCAATCTAGGATTATACCGCAACTTAGCGGTCAATGTCAACATAAATTTGCTGTTTGATTTGTTAAATTTTTTCATTCTTTAGGTCAACCACAGTATATTGTGGTTAACACTGCCGCTAACCCCTTTTTTGTTGATTTTGTATCATTACATTGGTTGCAACCTCAATGGCATCAAGCAGTTTTTCGCGGTCGGCCATGCTCATGGGCACACCGTTTAACAAGATTTCATCACAATTTAAAATTCTGTCACACATTTCGGTAATTATATCGGTTGCCTCATTAGACATCTCTCTTACGCCTAAAAGACTGTCAATCGACACCGAAAAAAACCTGCTGAACTTAGTAAGCATTTTGTTATCGGGGCTTCTTTGTCCACGCTCATACATACCCACCGTACTGGTCGACACGCCGAGCGCCTTTGCCAAGTCAGCCTGCGTCATTCTCTTTGCCAAACGAAGCCTTTTTATTTTCTCTCCTATACCGGTCATACTACTACTCCTACTGCAATCCTTGTTTAATATCTTTGAATGTGCTTTTGAATTTTAACACATTTCGTGCAATATTTCAATATTTCAAGTGATATTTTTTAATAAAAGTTGTAGCAACATTTATGCAACTTTTGGTAATTCGCACGAAATGTGTTTGTTTTAGTTTTATAAACTTGCATTATCGCACATATCGTGTTATTATAATTGACGCGTAAAAAAATTATTAATCGAAAAAACGCACAGTTTGTAGCCAAAATTTTGCCTGCACTAACTAAAACGGCAGTTTTGGCAATATTGGGAGGCCTTTTATGGAACTGCACGAACTAGGCAGGCAGTATTTACAACGTGCCGATATATTAACCGAACGGATACACGAATTAAACAGGTATCTTAAAAGAAAAGACGCAAACGACCAACTAAAACTCAAGCACCGCATTTCAGCCCTTTACTCGGATGCGGCTGAATGCCGCCGATTGGCGCAAATTCTCATCAACTACCGAAGGGAGGATAAAACATGAACCGAAACACCTTTAGCCTTGAGGTATTCGGCGACCGTTTGCCCGTAAACGACCTATACGGCGGACAAACTAACCGCGCACAGATAGAACGTATGCGTTCGGCACTTTTAAAGGCCATTGACACGGAACTTACCGACAAGCAGAAATATATCCTTACGGAATATTACTTTAACCGCCGCACCATGACCGACATAGCAAACGAACTCGGCATAACAAAATCAACGGTTTCAAGGCACGTGTCCCGAGCCCGCGAACGGCTTAAAACCTCGCTTCATTACGGAATATATATGCTTTGGGAAAAATAAAAACGGATGCAAACGCCCACGCCCCATAGGGCGTGGGCGAAAGCACCCGTTAATTTATAAAAGATACAGTCCCGATTGCAGGATAACAAACTCTTTGTTGGCAATTTTAATATACTTATAAACCGGTTCTTCAAACGAAGCATGCTCGGCAACCGCATAAGACTTCATATTGACCGTAAGTATGTTTTTACCCTCGGCGTTACAGACAAACAGCCTGCCCGACGGTTCATCAATCCAAATGCCCTTAGGCTTTGAAAAAGCCGAATCTGCCGAGCCGCCGATACGCAATTCCTCACGCATGGTGCCAAGATTAAACCGTATGAGCGCATTTTTTTCGGCAAACGATGCCCACAAAATTTGCCCCGAACTTGCAATGGCAGACGGACCGCAATGTTTATACCTGACAGTGCCTTGCCACTCGCATTTACCGTCGGCACCGATTATCACGGCCTCACCCTCGACCGAAACGGCAAAAATCCTGCCGTCATCAAGTTTTACGCAGTTGTTGGTGATAAAGTTACCCGTCTTAAAATTTATAACTGCCGAATGCTCGCCGTATTTTATAAAATCATAATCGGTTTTTGTTCGTTGAGTAACAACGCCGTTGTCTAACGAAACCGATTTATATGAAACGATATATTTACCGTCGACCTCATCTTTTTTATAAACAACAATAAATCCGTTTTCGACTTCAAGTATATCAAAAACCTGTTCTTTAAAGAGTTGCTTCACTTATATCCTCTTCTCTTGCAGTAAAATAAAACAAAAAATGCACATGTATAGTACTATTGTAGCCTAAACCGTGCATAATTTCAATCATTGTTTTAAAAATATCGAATTTTGTCAAATTTTGCTTGCTTTCTGCAATGTACAAACTGTGACGACTTTTTTAGATTGGCATAAAATATTAAAGAAAGAAATTTTGACTAAAAATTTCCCTCACCGGTAAAAATATAGTTGAACAATCAAATTCGGAGAGTGAAACCATAATGACAGTTAAAAGAGGAGATATCTACTACGCCGACCTAAGCCCTGTTGTAGGTTCTGAGCAAGGCGGTGTTCGACCGGTACTTATCGTGCAAAACGACATCGGCAACAAGTATAGCCCGACGGTAATTGCAGCGGCGATTACCAGCCAGCAAGATAAAACCAACCTTCCGACACATATTAGAGTCGACGCCGACGGTTGCGGGCTTTCAAAAAACTCAATCGTGTTGCTTGAGCAGGTGCGTACAATAGACAAACAACGCCTGAAAGAAAAAATGGGCAGCCTTGACACCGGTGCAATGGATAAAATCAACCGCGCTTTATCGGTAAGTTTCGGACTTGGCGGTATTGTATAAACAAAACGTCTCAATAGCTCAACACAAAACACCCACTGCCCTGTTACAAAAGGGCGGGGGTGTTTTATTTGGAATTTACATAAATTTAACAAAAACTATTAACATTCATCGCTTATATTTATCAATTATTGACATTTTATCGTGCCTGTGTTAAAATACAAACGAAACGTAAAGTTTCAAATTAAATTAAATTAAGCAGGCTTCATATGAACCGGCGTATTACAAAACTAACATCCATTGTATTAACCTTGTTGATTTTGCTTTCAGTTTTTCCTGTGAGTACTTTTGCGGCAAACTCAACCTCTACTGTCTCAACAACCATTGTGCCCCAATCTTCACAAGAAGTCCCCTTGGACACTTCCGTTATATTGACTACAGAAAAACTAATAGAACACGATACGGCGATTGCCAATGCAGGCGTAGAAACCGCTATTGGTTTCACGAAAAGCATTAACTGTTCATGTGCTAATCTATGGACTGAATTTTTCTGGGAAAGAATCTCCGAAGGATACACTGTGTCACAATCTTGTAGTATTGCAACACAGGACGTGAACGCGGTTTGTATAGAAATGTTTGGCACGCAGCAGTGTTTAGACCATGGCCTTGATAGTTACATAATATACGGAAACCCCGATTTACAATTTGAGGAATGACATGAAAAAACGTATTATAATTATTATTTCGGTTATACTCATTATTTTTGCATTAATCTGCTGCATAACCAAAAAACATCTTGTTATAGAAATAATCCCCGAATCTTCAGCACCGTCAAACATTAGAAAAACCCAACTCGGAACTGAGTCCATTTATATTAACGGCAAAGACTCGGTTACATCACAAGAACAACACGAAATCATCACGCTTTGCTCAACAGAAACCGTGGATGCCGTTTGCAAAACACTATACGAATATTATAATCATGATGTGATTTTGTCGAGTAAAGCCATCTATGCTGATAACCGAGGAAAACTATCCGTTTATTACTATTACCTGGGCACTTGCGACGGTCAAAACCACGCGGTTTATTGTGAACACAACACCGTTCAAAACAAGAGCAACAAACCAAGAATATCGGGTCCCACCGTTGTAAGAGTTGCTTACGAACAAAGGAGCGTTATTTTATCTGCTATTTTCGGCAATAAAAATTGATACTCTATTTTTTACGATAACGCTCTTCCTCACTAAAAATACAACCGCAGTATTTTTGCATATAAAGTCCTTTTTCGCGGGCTTTTTCCTGACCTTCTTTAAAAAAGGGTCTGAAATCGCGGTATAAGAACTTTATGTCAAACGTTTCTGCCGCCTGCTCGGCTATTTCTTTCATTAGTTGATGGTTTTGATAAGGGCTTATAAACAAAGTCGAAGTAAACGCATCAAACCCATTGTTTTTGGCAAACTCAGCCGTTTTAAACAGGCGGTCGCGATAGCAAAAGGAACATCTTGCATCAAAATCGGGATAAACACCCTCAATAAATTTTCTAAGCCCATATTCATGTTCGTATATAACCTTAACTCCCACGCTTGCCGCATATTCGGTAAGCGTGTTTTTACGTGCTCTGAACTCTTTTAAGGGGTGAATGTTGGGGTTATACCAATAAAGCACCGGATTTATACCCTCTGCCCTTAAGGTTTCGATGCACATAACAGAACAAGGCGCACAACAAGTATGTAAAAGTGTTTTCATTGGCAAAACTTCCCTTCAAAATAATTATACCCCAAAACTTTTTTCCAGTCAACCGTCAAAAGTGCAGAGGAAATTTTTAGTAAAAACAATTTTTTATTGCATTTAAAGCCCATCTAAACTATAATTAATATGTAACATTATTACCACGGAGGTAGATTATGAAAAAAATATTATCTGTTTTTTTGGCATTGATGCTTTTAGTGTCGGTTTGTCCGTTTGGGCTTTTCACATTCTCGGCTTCGGCAGCGACAAGCGGGTATTATACATACTCTGTGTCAGGCGGTAAAGCAACAATAACC
>JAZQDU010000028.1:0-32879 GCA_045546915.1 Acutalibacteraceae bacterium
TATATAGTCGGTGTTGATTGCGATGAGGGTCCACCCGTTCCCATCCCGAACACGGAAGTTAAGCTCATTTGCGCCGAAGATACTTGGCTGGCGACGGCCCGGGAAAATAGGTAATGCCGACACAAAATAAAGCCGTTTAAGTCCACTTAAACGGCTTTATACAACTAATCCCTCCACCAACGCAAAGCGTTGGTCCCCCTCCCTTTAGGCAAGGGAGGCAAAACCGATATTCCTCCATAGCTCAGTCGGTAGAGCGCATGACTGTTAATCATGATGTCACTGGTTCGAGCCCAGTTGGGGGAGCCAGAAAAAACTCTTGTTCGAAAGAACAAGAGTTTTTTCAGTTATATTCGCCTTCGGCGAGTGATATTGCTTCGCAGTGATATTCGGCTAATGCCGAGTGATATTGCCCTTCGGGCAGTTAAGAGGCGAATATAATATCACTTTTGCGTAAGCAAAAATATCACTATGCCGTAAGGCATAATATCACTCTGTGCGAAGCACAGAATATCACTATCAACTTAAAGTTGAAAAATATTAAAATAGTTATATATGGACGTTACCGAATTATTTGTTATAATATAATCAGAACCGGTTTCAATACAAATAATGAGGTGTATAGTATGAACAGAAATTTTTCTAATAACTTTAAGACCATGCGAAAGCAGCGTAATTTAACACAAGAACAAATTGCTGAAACACTGGGCGTATCTTGTCAAGCTGTGAGTAAATGGGAAACAAATTCTTCTTATCCCGACATTTCGCTACTACCGATTATTGCGGATTATTTCGGAGTATCTGTTGATTTTCTTATTGGACACGATACAAGTAAACAATTTGAGGAAATTGATAACGCTTGTGCCCTTGCTGATAATATGTTTGCGCAAAAGCGTTATATGGAAGCCGTTACCGTCCTTCGTGAAATGCTTATTAAGCATCCTGGCAATGAAAAGCTTATGTATAAATGCGCTTGGGCTCTATCAGGAACCAAGAAAGAGTCAGCAGATAATTATGAAGAAGCGATTCTCTTGTATCATAAGATTCTTGAAATTAGCACTGATACCGAAATGAGAAATATTGTGTCAAGAGATTTGATGTATCGTTATTCTACTAAGGGAGAAATAGACAAGGCTTTGTCTTATGCAAATGTTTTACCTGCATTTGATTTGTGCCGCGAATATAATCTTGGTAGAGGTAATCTTTTTGAAGGCAAACAACTATCCGAACAATTACAGTCCAATATTCAACTGTTCGGAAAGGCTATGCTCGAATGCTTAGAATATTTTAAATGTCCTAATATCCTTACAGATGAAGAAAAGTTACCCTATGATACTGAAATTGCAAAGCGAAAGATATCTTTACTTAAAGAGATTCTTGATTGAAAACTAATTAAAATACAAATATACGCAAATTACAAAGAGAATTAGGTTTTTCGCCCAGTTCTTTTTCGGACACGAATGACAAAAATCGACAATCCTCGTCAGGAAGGTTGTCGATTTTACTTTTTACCTCTTACTTTTTCACTCTTCGCTTTTCACTAAATAAAACTTTGTAACGGGATTTTTGGAAAGTAAAAGGTAATAGTGAATAGTGAAGAGGTATTGCAGCTTTGCCGCATGTATGCTATAATACACATAGAGGTGATTATATGGATAATATGGAATACATCAAATCGTTAGAGGAAAGAATTGAAAAATTAGAAAAACTGATTGCAACAATTAAGTTGGATAACAACGAAAACATAACTTTTACTAATTGTCAAATTCAAGGTATGGCTTTGCAAAGTTGCAAAAATGTTACTATTAAAGATTTTACTGTTGATGCTTTAGGTTTTGCCTCATTTAATGCAAAAATAGAGAATGCAAATATTCATAATTTCCAAAATGAAAAAGGGAAAGTTAGGATAAAAAATTGTACTATTAACAACAAGGAAGAATAATTAAGAAAATCCAACGGTTTTCACTCAGTTCTTTTTCGGACAAGAGAGCCAGAAAAAAGCACTCCACACGGAGTGCTTTTTGTTTGTCACCATTCATCGAGAGAACCCCTTTTTTAGCATGCTTTAGGTTTTTGAATGCCACGGTTTTGTATTGACAAATAATCTGCGTCAGTTTATACTTAAACTAACTAAATATATTATTTCTATGTTATATAAGTGGCATATTTATTTTTTGTTTGTGTGTTGCAAGAGAAGAGGAGGTTTATTAATGAAGGAAATCCGTATCACTAATGACGTCAACGAGATGATTCAAATTGGCAAAGAATTGGTTGAGGAGCACAAAGAAAGCTATTCCAACGAAAAGAGAATGCGTAGCATTACAGATATCATAGATCTGCATATGCCAAATGCTTCGGAAAAGGAAAAGAGCGATGTATTCTATCGCTCGATTTACAATTATTGGGTGTATGGAAATAATATTAAAGAAGAGTTTTACTTTAATTTTGGTGAAAAGACCCACGAACAAAAAAAGGAATATATCACATATCGCAATCGCTTTGATTATATGAGACATCTAAACTCGGTGGAGAATCGTCACTATTTGGATAATAAATGGGAAGCGTACGAGCTAATGAAACCCTACTATCGCCGTGACGCAATTTTGATTAAGGATGAGAGCGATTACGATGCGTTTGTTCGCTTTACAGACAAAAACGCTACGTTTGTCGTCAAGCCGATTGGCATGAGCGCAGGACGCGGTGTTCACAAAGAGAGTTGCGAGGGTGTTGATCGAAAAGAATTGTTCCATAAGATTTTAGGAGAGCGAGACTCACTGGGGCAGAAGTATTTATATGGTGATTCCTCTGCTATGATGTTAGAGGAATTGGTAGACCAAGATGATGAAATGGCGCAATTGCATCCGGCATCGTTGCAGTCGATTCGCCTTGTAACGGTTCGCGTTGGTGACAAGGTACACTTGTGGTATCCTCGCATTGATATTGGTCGTGGCGGCTCTTTTCTAATCAATGCGGCAGCCGGCAGCATTATGGCTTTGATTGATCCTAAAACAGGCAAGATTTCCGGAAAGGGCATTCCTGAAAGCGGCGAGCTTTTTGAGGTGCATCCGGATACGGGCGTTCGTATTGAAGGGTTCCAGATTCCTAAATGGGATGAGCTGGTTGATATGGCGACAGACTTAATGTTGAATGTTATGCCTAACATTCGTTACGTTGGTTGGGATATGGCTCTTTCAAAAAAAGGCTGGTGTGTTGTTGAAGGCAACTGGGCCGGCGAATTTGTTGGTGACCAGTTGGGTCACGACCGTGGCTTGCGTAAGGAGTTTGAAACATTAATCGGTTGGAAACCGGCAAAAACATTTTGGTGGGAGGAATAATATGGAGTTATTACTTTCTATCGGTTTTGGCCTTTGGTACATAATTTCAGCTGTCTTCTTTGGTATTATGACAGGGAAATGGAGAAATAAATAATGACCATCTTTACTGTGGGTATCATCATAGCGGTGATTGTTTTTATAGCAATCGGCATTTTTGCCGGTCGCAAGGTAGAAAATATTAACGACTATTATGTAGCAGGGCGTAAGGCTCCGGTTATTTTAATCGTTGGCTCTTTGATTGCCTCGTTTCTTAGTACAGGCGCTTTTTTAGGCGATACAGGCGAGGTTTACAGTGGCTTTTTTATGGGTATCGTCATTGTAGGTGTTCTGCAAGCATCTGGTTATGTCTATGGTGCTAATTTGTTTGGTAAATACATACGACGAACTAAAGTAAACACTGTGCCTGAATATTTTGCATATCGTTTTTCGTCCAATCGACTCAGAAAGTTGGCTGCAATCACGCTGATGGTAGCAGTTGCGGCGTATCTGTTGTCTGCAATCCAGGGTGTGTCCACCCTTATGGTTACGTTGACGGGGTTTGATTATAAGATTTGCGTATTAATTGCTTGGCTATCCTTTACTATATTTACCGTTTATTCCGGTTCTATGGGTGTTCTGTTGACGGATACGGTTATGTTCTTGGTATTCTTGGTTGCCGCATTAGTTGGTGTTCCTTTCGTTGTGAATGCGGCGGGCGGCTGGAACGAAGCAATTACGGCTCTCGCACAGTCTGTCACAAGACCGAACATTATTGCGTGGACCAACAACCTTGACTATATGTATCCGTCGGGCATACTTAATCTTGTGTGGGCTATTGTATATGGTATTGTTTGGGCCGTCGTGGTTATGGTGAGCCCTTGGCAAACCAGCCGGTATCTCATGGCGAAAAACGAGCACACGGTCGTGCGCTCGTCGGTATGGGCTTCAATTGGTGTTGTCTGCGTCACTACTGCGCTGTATTTCACCGCCGCTTTTGTATATAAGATTAATCCCAACCTCACGGATGCGAGCACCTCTATCATTTGGGCGGCAATGAATTGCATGCCGGTCATTGTGGGCGTTGTTATGTTAACCGGCATCCTTTCGGCTGGAATATCTTCAGCATCTACTTTCTTGTCTTTGATTGGTTCGTCGTTAACAAACGATGTACTGAAAAAAGATGAAAACTCTGTAAAAGGCGAGCTCAAGAAATCTCGCATAGGTATGGCGGTTGTGAGTTTGCTTGTTCTTGTGATTGCCTATTTCAATCCGCCTCAGATTTTCTGGATTATGTATTTTGGCGGAACGGTTATTGCCAGCTCGTGGGGAATCGTGGCTTTAACCAGTGTGTGGTATAAAAAACTCAGCGAGCGCGGTGCTTTTTTGGGAATGCTTTTTGGCTTTATCGGTTGTGCCGTACCTAAAGCGGTTGCCGCATTAGGCAACATTAGTTTGCCAATCTATTTGGACCCCTTCTTTATCGGATTGATTTGCAGTGTGATTGGCATTGTTTTTGGCAGTGTTACCTCTAAAGCTTCGCAGGATAATATGGAAAAGTATCATTTGCTCCACGTGCGTCCCGCGAATGAAATCGACGAGAAAGAGGACAAGAAAACTAAGAGCCTAACCTATGTGTATTTGGCTTTCGGTGTTTTGTTGGGTTTATTTTTTGTGTTCTTTTATGCGTTGCCTTATATGCGCGCGATGCAATAACTACTACCCTTAATATCCAATCGAGAAAAAAAGCACTTCTTCGGAAGTGCTTTTTTCTACCTTGCCCCTTTTTCGTTTTTATGCTATAATACAATTAAAGGTCGGTGAAGGCATGAAGAAAATTAGTGAAGGAAAATTTGAGGTTTTTACATCAAAAGAAGATGCAATTGATAAATTTATGCAGTTGCAGGGATATTGTGTGGACCAAATAAACGGTGGCGAAGATAGTATTGAATTCATTTGCCTTAAAAATGGCAAAATGGTTATTGGTGACATCCCAAAACGACGTTACGCCATGGAAAATGCCACTAAACTATATGCCAAGGTAATTGAAGAAGACGGTAAAACATATGTGAGTTATTATACTTCGTTTAGCAAGTTTGATTTTGTTTATGATTTATTATTTATTATATTTGCGTTGTTGGTGTTGGTAGGTGTCACTATATTTAAGGGTATATTTGCAATCGAAACTAAAGAAAAAATTCATCTTCCCGTGCTGTACGCTTTGTGTTTAGTGGGTGGGGTTTTTCGTTTTATTTCTAAAATAAAAGAAAAGAAGAATTCACCAAAAGATTCCGAGATAATGATAAAAGAACTTGAAAAGAGGGTTAATGCCGTAAATTATTGGGATAAATGACTCTGATATTATCCGGCAAGGTGCGATTAATATTGACATTTTACTGTGAATAAACTATAATGTTGTGTGTCTTTTTATAATATTTTAGAAAAAGGAGAGGCTTTATGATTTACGGAGTGGCTTTACTTGCCGGATGTATGTTTGTTGGCTCGTTTGTTGGAAATGTATTAGGACTTTTGACGGGTCTCAATTCTGACATCGGTGGTGTTGGTTTTGCAATGATTTTACTTTTGCTTGTGACCAACTCAACTAAAGTAAATAAAATTTTACCCGAATCATACGTTAAGGGAATCGGTTTTTGGAAAGAAATGTACATACCTGTTACTATTGCTATGGCAGCATCTCAAAATGTTGTCAGCGCTTTAAGCGGTGGTATCATTGCATTAGTTTTAGGAATTGGTGTTGTATTAATTATGCTCACCCTAATTCCTTTGTTTAACAAGCTTACTTCCAAGAAAACTGTAAGCAATAAAGAGGAGGCAAGCAAATGAAAGAGATATTAAATATTATCGTTGACTTGTTTGTCAAAAACGGTTTTGTAATGTCTTTCCTTATTGTTGGAGTCATTGCAATGTTTTCTAATTTTATTGCCGCTAAAGTTACCCGCGGAAGAATCCATGCGTCTGCAATTGCTATATTTCTTGGACTTGTTTTAGCATACATAGGAGGTAGTATTACAGGCGGTTCAAAGGGACTTTCGGATGTAACTATCTTTACAGGAATTGGTGTTCTTGGTGGTTCGGCACTCCGCGATTTTACAATTATATCAACTGCTCACGGGGCAAAATTGTCCGAAATCAAAAAAAGTGGTTTAGTGGGTGTAATTTCGCTTATATTAGGAGTTGTACTTACTTTTATTATAAGTGCGTTGGTGTGTGTTGCGTTTGGTTACAGGGATGCCGCCAGCGTTACAACTATTGCGGCAGGCGCAGTTACTTTTGTTGTAGGTCCCGTTACCGGTGCGGCGGTTGGTGCAAGTTCTGCTGTTATTGCTATTTCAATTGCAACAGGTGTTTTTAAATCTATTGCAGTTATGCTTCTTACACCGATGCTTGCCAAGAAGATAGGTCTTAATACACCGAGCGCAGCTATGGTGTTTGGCGGCTTGATGGGAACTACAAGCGGTGTATCTGCAGGTCTTGCAGCAACCGACCCTAAATTAGTTCCTTATGGTGCTATGACAGCCACATTTTATACAGGGCTTGGATGTTTGCTTTGCCCATCAGTATTATACTTTTTAGTGCAAATCATTTTACCATAAAACAAGAATCCCGTTTTCTTTTGAGAACGGGATTTTACTTTTAACCATTCACTAAAACTATCGGGCTTGACGTTCTTTGGTGAATAAAAGAGTCAAAAGTTACTGTTTGGACAGTCCCTTTATTTTTGTGTTTGATTAATTAGTATACAAAAATTCCATCATGAGAATTGAATTTTGTTAAAATTTGTGATACACTTATTTGATAAAATCGTATAATTTAAAGGAGAAGATTTATGAAAAAGTTTTTATGCATTATTACTGCATTTGCGCTTCTTTTAGGAATGCTTACCGGATGTAATAAAAACGGCGCTAATGCTGATGGGGCAACTACGGCAGACGGTACCGAAAGTGAGCAGACAGTATCCCGCGAGCAAATTCGCGGTGTTCTTAACGGACATCTGCTTTCTGAGTTTACAATTATATACGCCGCTTCCGAACCCGATTATACTCAGCGTGCCGCAACATATTTGTGCGACGAAATTGTTGAGCGTACCGGTGTTCTTCTTACCGTAAAGTCGGATGCTGAGCAGACTGAAACATTAGAACATGAGATTGTTATTGGTAACACCAATCGTGCCATTTCTACCGAACTCGACATTGAGAAAGAGCAACTTCAGTTCTCTATGTTGGCCGACGATAATCATATCGCTATGGAGGGCGATTATTTTGTAATCGCCGCTGCTGCATACTATTTTGTTGAAAATTATATTAAGGACGAGGCGTTTGAGTCTACAATTGCCAAGGAAGAAACCGTACATGACCCGATAATAAAGAAAACTGAAAATATAATTTATCTTATCGGCGATGGTATGGGCATAAACCAGACATATCTTCATAATTGTTATACTGCTAAGGACCATGGTTTGCTCAGTGACGGTGAAAATTTGTTCTACGGACATATGTTGCCCTATTTAGGCTACGCCCGTACACCTTCGCTTTCCGGCACTACCGACAGTGCGGCAGGAGGTACAGCACTTGCTACAGGTTACAAGACCTATAACGGATATTTGGGTAAGGATAAAGACCTTAAAGATGTTAAATCACTTACTGAAATTGCTATTGAAGTAGGTAAGAGCACTGCTGTTATGACTACCGAAGGTATAACAGGTGCAACGCCTGCAGCATTTTCATCACACGCTTCAAGCCGTTCCGATTCTGCCAACATTACTGCCGGTCAGAATGAACTTATGCAGAAATATGGAACAATTATTCTTGGAGGTTACGATGCAAAGTATGCTAAGGATGTTGTAAAACAGTTAGAGAGTGATTATCAAAACACCTTAGCAACACTTTCTAAAAATGAAAACGGCTTCTTCATTATGTACGAGGAGGCACATATTGATAAGCATTGTCATTCGGAAGACCTTATAAGAACTTTCTATGCTATGGTTAGATTTAATCAGATTATAGGCCTTTCTATGGAATATGCTTTCTACAATCCTGAAACCATGGTACTTATTACAGCAGACCACGAAACAGGCGGAATGATAATAGGAGATGAAGGCAGATGCCAATTCACGTATGATAACCATACAAATCAGGAGGTTCCTGTGTTTGCGTACGGTTATTATGCTAAGATTTTTGATAAAGTAACCATCGAAAACATTCAGATTCCCAAAACCCTTGCTAAGTTAATGGGAGGTCAAATGGTTGGTTATGAAGATACTAAATATCCCGCACTTAGTTAATAGGAAATAGTTGAAACAAAAAAATCACACAAAACCTGTTAGGGTGTTGTGTGATTTTTTGTTTTTAATGTTGTGTGTTCTGCGTTAATGTGGGCAAGATAAATCTATCAAAGTGTTTTGGAGTGGTAAATATAGAGTCTATCTGGCTAAAAACTGTAGAACGTAAAACTTTTCCGTCGCAAAAAGGTGACATTAAAACCGATGTGTTAATTGTCGGCGGTGGAATAGCAGGTATTTTATGTGCCTATATGCTGAAACTTAAGGGAATAGAGTGCGTGTTGGTGGAGGCCGACCGTATTTGCGCAGGTGTAACCCAAAGCACAACTGCAAAAATCACAGTTCAACACGGGGCTGTTTACGATAAAATTATAGGCAAATATGGTTTAGAAGCAGCTAAGATGTATCTTAAGGCACAACAAACTGCCGCTGAGCAATATAAGAAAATTTGCAGTAAAATAGACTGCGATTATGAAACAAAAGATTCTTACGTTTATTCGATAGACAATCGCAATTTGATTGAGCGCGAAGTCACCGCCTACGATAGTTTAGGATATAAGGCAAAGTTTTGTGAAGATATCGAACTGCCTTTTAAGGTTGCAGGCGCAATAAAGGTTAAAAATCAGGCACAGTTTAATCCGATTAAATTCTGTTTTTCGATTCTCAATGAACTTACAATATATGAAAACACAAAAGTTCTTGAGTTTTTTAAGGGTGGTGTTGTGACAAACCGAGGTAAAATTTTGGCTGAAAAAATCATAATAGCCACTCATTTTCCCATCATTAATAAACACGGCGGGTATTTTTTAAAAATGTATCAGCACCGTTCTTATGTGTTGGCTTTAGACAATGTACCAATACCTAATGGAATGTATGTTGACGAAAATTTAAAGGGACTATCGTTCAGAGAGTATAGCAGTATGCTTTTGCTGGGTGGAGGTAGCCACCGAACCGGTAAAAAGGGCGGAAGTTGGCAGGAACTTGAACGTTTTGCACAAGAAAATTACCCGCAACACAAAGTAGTGACGAGGTTCGCAACGCAGGATTGCATGACGCTTGACCACATTCCGTACATTGGTCAGTATTGCAAAAATACACCAAATATGTTTGTAGCAACCGGTTTTAATAAATGGGGAATGACGTCTTCAATGGCGGCGGCGATAATTTTGTCAGACTTAATAAGAGGCAAGCAAAATGATTTTGCCAAAGTTTTTTTGCCGTCAAGAAGCATTTTGCACCCACAATTAGCATTAAATTTAGCCGAGACGGTCGTCAATATGCTGACACCTACCGTTCCAAGATGCCCGCATATGGGTTGTGCGTTAAAGTATAATTCACAGGAACATTCGTGGGACTGTCCGTGCCATGGGTCGCGGTTTGACCAAAACGGAAAACTCATTGAAAATCCTGCAACCGATGACAAAAAGTTTTAATTAGTATACAGTGTTTGTAATTTCATTACACAAACAAACAACGGATTTTACCCAATTTATGAATTTAGGTAAAATCCGTTGTTTTGTTTATTGTTGTATATTTGGGTTGTTGGTTCGGTCAACTAAATAATCAATACTTACATTATAATAATCTGCCAATTTAATTAACACTTCAGCAGTTAATGAGATAACGCCGGTTTCATACTGAGAATAAGTGTTTTGTGTAACGTTTAAGTATTTTGCAATGTCTTTTTGCTTTATATCATTGTCTTCTCTAATACCGCGCAAATTCTTATATTGCATAAAAATCACCTCAAAATTATTATGCGATATCTGTAATAAAGATATTGACTTTTATCTGTAATACAGATATTATAATAAAGTCAGATTTTGTCGAATGTTAAAAAAGAGTGATAAATTATGAAATTTTGTAAAAATATGGAAAATTTTATGTATGAGGCAGTAATTTGCAAAGGCGATTCAAGAACTTGGAGTTGTCATTTTTAACAAATCCATGCTTATAAGTGAGTGTCCGGACTTTTTAAATTTAAGGCTTTGAAAGAGGAAATTGAAATGAATAAGAATTTATTGATTTTATGTGATAGTGCTTATGGAACTGTAGCAAAAGAAATTGCTCTGTCTATGGGGTGCTTTGAAAAAGTTGATGTGTTGAATCAGCATTTCGGAGTACCGGAAGCTGAGGGAGAGTACCACGAAATCAGTGTTGGTAAATTGGAAGATTACGAAAAATTTGCAGGTACATATAGTTATGCTATAGTTACATTTGAGGATTCACACACAAGAGTGGCATGGTCTGATAAATTAATCGAAGCCGGATTTGCAATTATTTCTCTGATTTCCCCTAAAGCATATGTATCTCCTTCTGCACAGATCAATCAAGGATGTATCATAGAACCACTTGCAGGAGTTAGTTCCAATGTTACAATCGGTGCTTGTTCCATCATCAAAACAGGGGCATTGATTAATCATAACAGCGTTATTGCGGAAGGATGTTGCTGTGAAAATTATAGTACCATAATGACGGGTGCTTATGTTGAAGCGTACCGTGTTGTAGAAATGCGGAGCACCGTTGAAAGTTATGAATAAGCAATTTGGTTTGATATATAGTGCTTTTTCAACACACATAAACAAAGAAAGGGTTTTACCAAAATTTATAAATTTTGATAAAACCCTTTTGTTTAACTAATCAATATAAACTTTTTCTATTAAAAATTTCAGGTCGGCGTCATCGGGGATTTTGAATATAGCCCAATGTGACGATGGCTTTCCGTCCAATTCGTCGGAATCGGATTCAAAATACTCAAAACGAATAGTTGCTATTCGCGATTCGGCTGTGGGGGCAACGTATGGTGAGTTAGAAAGAATATCATACAGTTTTTTTGCATTGTCGCCGTATACCGTATAACCTTCAGGACCCGTTTTTGTTGTGCCGTTGTAAAGTTCAATATAAACGCTATTATTTTGTGAAGTGGCATTTTGTAAGGCGGTAAGTGCCAGTTGTCTTAAATCAGTTGCGCTCTGCTCCTCGTGAATTTTGCCTAAAATATAGGAATATGTGCGAGGCATTTGATTTGTGATGGGCAGGTTTACATAATACGCAACGCCTTTAATATTCACGCTGATTGAAACAGAACCGACGGTGTTGTAATACTCATATGATTTATCTGTTTCGGCTATAACTTTACCACCGGAAGCAATTGTGTACCACTCCGCAAAAGGCATGGAGCGCACATCTTCAATATAAAGGTCAATAATTGTTTTTTGCTCGTTGTCCCATATCTTTCCGTTATTTGCAGCAAGATAAATATTGGCATCGTAACTTATTGCTTTGTCTAAAATGTTCTCTATGTTATAAATATTTCTTATATCGTCATTTTTATCAAGTAATTCTGCAAATTCTTGATATTCATTTTTATCGAGGTATATAGAACGGTATTTATAATTAACTCCCGTTTTAAAACCAACCTTAACGATTGTACCGTTATAAAGGCGTAGTGTTTTGTCTTCGTAAGATTTACGAGTTTTTGAATATGCTTTGCTCAAGAATTCTTCAATTTCGTCATCCGAAATATCTGTTTCGCTCATCATCTTATCAAAGTAGCGGCGAGAAATATTGCCATTATTCGATATTTTTATTGATTTTACGGTTTCGGCTGAGGGAGTAAAGTTGTACTCTGCATTATAAACACAAACCGCAGTTACGATAACTACTATATTAATTACTGCTAAAATCCAGAGTTTAGGTAATGCTTTTAGCATATTTATTGCTTTTTTTGTGGTTATCAATTCGTAAATCAGGTAAACGGCTATCGCAATAATATAAAGAACGATTACTATAAAAATTTCCTCATAATTTAAGCCGCCTCTGGTTACAAATGAGTTTCCGGCAATGTATATCGGAATAAGGCAGACAATAAAACTTACTATAATGCGAAATACAGTTTGTAAATGCTTGTTCACAGCGCTGTATGAAGCACTTTCGCTTTTTCTGTGTTTAAAAAGCATTGCTCCTAAAAGTAAATACAAAATGGCTAAGACTAAGCTATAAATTATCGAGGTTGCAGATGACATGGATTCATTCATGAAATCAGAACCGTTTACAGAACTGATTAATGCCCCAAATATAAGGTTAAGCGAATAAGACCCAAAGCCTTCGGTTGTGATATTTGAAAACAATATGCTGTGAGAGGTTAATGCACCGAAATATATAATTAATGCTCGGGGTAAAAACAGTATAATGCAGGCTATGATTATATTGTTAAAGGTGGTGCCGGTAATACTTGAAGATATTGTGAATGCACCCATAACCATAAGTATAAGCACAATGGTGCTTATTGCAACCGATATAACCGAGGAAAAGTTTATAGCAAAATATTGCGGCATTAGTGAAAAGGATACAACTGAACATACGGACGATAATAAAACTGCTATAAAAGACCAACTGAAAATAGCAAGACAGAAGGTAAAAAACAAGCATTCGCGTGTAAATGGGGTTGAATGCCAGAAGTCAGATGTTGAACGCTTGGTTAAAAATCCAAAAAGATTGAACATCAATAGCGGGGTCATTAAAAGAGGTACTGTTAGTACCATTGGATTAATTTCAAGCAACCCGACAGCACGCATGGTTACATCGCTATAATTTGTAAAGATAATACGATATCCGAAAGCAGTTATGAAAGATTGGATACATAGTAATACAGTAAAAAGTCCGCCTATTAGCATACACCTTTTAAGTGAATCAACATAAAGGCCTAAGTCGAAATATTTTTTCTTCATTTTTCTCCCTCCGTTACATCGTTAAATTTATAACCCAACATTTCCATTTCATGTGTAAACACTTCCTCCAAAGAAAGAGGAAGAATATCTAAAAGGGCAGGGGACAAAGCGCTTAGTTTTTGCTTTACTTCATTGCGGTTACCACGAACAATAAAGTTTGAAACGCTGCCTTTTTTGGTAAAAGAAAGCATATCGATTCCGTCAAATTTCGATTTGTCATATTCGCCTAAAAACGCAATTTGTACTTTGAATAGAGATGTTTTTAAGTTCTCAACATCACTTTGAAGTACAAGACCGCCTTTGTGTAATAATGCAAGTTGGTCGCAGGTGTCTTCAAGTTCACGCAATGAATGTGAAGTGATTACAGCGGTTGCGTTGCGCTCTGCAACATCGTCGCAGATAATTTTTTTAACCAGTGTACGCATTATTGGGTCAAGTCCGTCAAAAGTTTCATCAAAAAAGATGTATTGGGGCTTTGATGAAAGCGTAAGTATGGTTGCAGCCTGACGTCGCATACCTTTTGAAAATGTGCCGATATTACTCTTGGGGTTAAGGCCAAAAGCATTAGTTAACTCATTAAATCTTTGCATATCAAAGTTGGGGTATACGGTTTTATAAAGCGAAACCATACGGTTCATATTTGCGCCATGAAGAAAGAATAGTTCGTCGGGCACAAGTATAATTTTTGTTTTGGCTACGGGGTTTTCAAAAATAGGTTGACCATCTAATAAAACAGAGCCTTTGTCAGCTTTATAGACACCGCTTATAACTCGTAAAAATGTTGATTTTCCGGCGCCGTTAGAACCGACCATGCCGTAAATACAGCCATCGGGAATAGTGCACGTTAAGTTTTCAATAGCACAAAAATCATCAAAAGTTTTGGTGAGATTCTTTACTTCAATCATGGTTTAACTCCTTTCGTTATATACCGAATCAATAAGTGCCAATATTTCCTCTTTTGTAATGTTGGCAAGTTTAAGTTCGGTAAGAGTGTTGGATAACTCGTTTAATTTTAGCCTTTTAAAGTTACCAATTATTTCAATAGCGTTTTCCGAGATAAAACAACCTTTTCCCGGCACTGAAAAAATGATTTTTTTCGAGTCGAGTTCGGAGTAGGCTTTTTGAATAGTATTAGGGTTGACGGCAAGCGATACCGACATTGTTCTGACAGAAGGTAATTGTTCATTGGGCTTTAAAATTCCAGCAAGGATATATCGTTCAATTTGTTCTGTTAACTGTTCGTATACTGGAGTTCTGGATAAAGGCTCAATAAAATACATTTGGTCACTCCTTCATAACTGTATTAGTACGATTAGTACAGTTGGAGTATAACACTTGAGATTCAGTTTGTCAATAGTTAAATTTAAAAATGGTAAAAATAAAAGTGCTTGAGTGAACTCAAGCACTTTTATTTGCGACTGAATCTATAAGCCGGGTTCTGTCTTGGACGACTATCTTTCTTGGCGTTGCGTTACCGCAACGCTCACGCCATCTTTCACGGCACGTAGGGCACGTATAGCCGTAGTTGATGTTGCTTCGGATAGGGTTTACAGGGCTGCACGGTTCCCCGTCAGCCGGTGAGCTCTTACCTCGCCTTTCCACCCTTACCGCAAAGGCTATGCAATGCATAATCAAGGGGAAATCCCAAGCTTTGCGGCGGTATATCTCTGTTGCACTTTCCCTAAGGTCACCCTCGGCGGCTGTTAGCCGTTATCCTGCCCTAAGAAGCCCGGACTTTCCTCAGGGGCCTTATAAAGACCTCCCGCAGCCGTCCGACTCACTCGCAAAGATATTTTACCATAAAATTTTTAAAATGCAAATGTTTTTTAAGTCTATTTATTGACCAGTGCTTTTTAAGGTGTTAAAATATATACAATTAGAAATGATTTTGGCAGGAGAAATAAAATGTTAAAAACTTCAAATAAAAAAACCGATATTGGTCTTTATATTATAACGGTTGTTATTTCGGGCTTGTTGCTTATAATAGGCAATAGCATTGTTTATGATAAATCTACTATGTTTTTGGGTGGCTATGACGATGGTGCAAGTAAAGGTGTGGTCACCGAAGTTTTGCGTGAGCATGTTGATGACGAAACCATTGACGGTCAGGTTATTGGACAAAACACTATAATTATTTTCAACTGTGAAATAAAAAACGGCGAACATAAGGGCGAGACCGTGACAGCGGAGGAAACCATTTGGGCGACCGATACCCGTAAACTTGATAAGGTTAAAGTTGGCGATGAAATATTTGTTATTGAAGCAGAGGGTATTGTTTGCGATTGGTCGATGTATGATTTTGACCGAAGCGGCCCGCTATGGTTTTTGGGTGTAGCTTTTGTTGTTTTGGTACTAATTTTTGGCAGGCTGAAAGGTATCAACACATTAATTTCTCTTGGGTTTACTTGTGTTGCTGTGTTTGCGGTGTTCTTGCCGGCGGTTATGTCAGAACGCAACATATATTTCTGGTCGATAATCACCTGTATTTATATTACCGTTATGACCTTGCTTATAACTAACGGTTACAACCGAAAAACTTTGTCGGCAATTATCGGATGTTCAAGCGGGGTTATTGTATCGGGGCTGCTTACTGTTATAACCTCTGCGGCGGCAAAACTTACGGGCTTTACTACCGAGGAAACGATGTATATAACCATGAATTTCAAAATCGACCTTAATGCGCTTGTTTTCGGTGGGGTTATACTTGGTGCTGTTGGCGCTGTTATGGACGTTTCTATGTCGATTTCTTCGTCTTTACGCGAACTTTACGACCAACTTGAAAAGCCAACGTTTAAAGGGCTCTTTAAATCAGGTGTCACTATAGGCAGAGATATTATGGGTACCATGGCGAATACGCTTGTCCTCGCATATATTGGTTGCGAACTTTCGGCAACGGTAATTTCGGTGGCATACAGTTCGTCTTTAACTACACTTTTTGGAAGAGAAAAAATTGTTGTAGAAATAATTAACGCTCTTATTGGTAGTATCGGCATTTTATTGACCATTCCGCTGACTGCACTGGTGAGTTCAGCACTTTATATGTCTGAAAGAAGGGCTCATCAAAAAAAGGATAAATATTATGTTGAACCATCAGATGAACCAAGTTTGTTTGAAAAATCAGAAGAACATTAAATTAAAAAACGTGGGCAAACGCCCACGTTTTTATTATTTTAGCAAAAAACCGATTCAATGTTTTTTTGGCAGCCCAAGGGAGAATACCGCCAGTTGTCAATATGTTTGCTGTTTGTAAAATATTTTAAAGGAAGACGTGTGTTTTCTGACGAAAATGAGTCGATAATAATTAGTTTCACCTTCATTTTGTCAGGAAGAATGCTTTTAATATATACGCTTGCGAGTTCGCCGACATTGACTGACGGTTTACTCTCGGCAAGACCTGCGAGGTTTGGCGCAAGTTCTACAAAAATGCCGTAGTTCTCGACTGAACGTATAACTCCCGAAACGGTTTCCCCTTGAGAAAACTGTGATGCGTTTTCCTCCCATGTTCCCAATAGTTCTTTCATTGAAAGGGTAATTTTACCGCACTCAACACTTTTCACAACTGCTTTTATTGATTCTGAACACATCAGTCGGTCTTTTGGGTGTGAAATACGGGAAACCGATATTGCGTCAATGGGCAGTAACGCAACGCAGCCGCAACCGATATCGCAAAAAGCACCAAAACTTTCTAAGTGTGTTACTGTGGCAGGTATAACGTCGCCCGGTTGTAGCGAGGAAATGTATCGTTCTTGGCATATTTCCTGAGCACGTTTGCGGGATAAAAGTGCCATTTTATTGCCGGCACGGTCGGTGGTAAATCCTTCGATAACAAAAGAAACCGGTTTGCCTACTCGCGAAATTAAAGCAATGTCTCTTACTGTTCCGTCAGAAATTCCAATAGCGCCTTCGCATCTTGGGATAATTCCTTTCATGCAGCCCAAATTAACAAGAAGATTATGTCCTGCGTCGCAGGTAACGGCGGAACCTTCTAAAATTTCGCCCCGTGCTGCCGCTTCTTCAAGTGTGACAGGTGAGGATAGCAGGCGTCGGTTATGTATGGTAGCAAGCATGCCTCCTTCGGGTAAAAAAGAGTTTATCATATTTATCTTACCTTTCTTTTCGGGAGTTACCCCGTTCTTTGCCTTGTAGTTATTTATATGAAAAGAAAGGCAAAATTTTGCCAATTTTATAAATTTTAACTTAAGTTGTATAAAAGTTGTATTCTTTTGTGCAACTTTTTTTAATTTTAGCGGGTTATGTGAAAGGGGTTTTAAAATTTATGTCGTTAACCAAGAAGGAAAAAGATTTTTGCAGATATTTTTTATTCTGCAAAAATTCACGCGAGGCTGCATCAAAGGCGGGGTTTGTATTTCCCGAACTTGCGGGCTTAAGACTGCTCGAAAGAAGAGAAATAAAAGAGGAGATAGCCTCTCTTAAAATAGAGCAGGAACGATATGCTGATGCGGCTGATGGCTTAAGGCGTATAGCCTTCGGTTCGGTTTCGGATGCCGTAAAATTGGCGTTTTCAGGCGGCGATATGCACGACCTTGACAAGCTTGATTTGTTTTCGGTGTCTGAAATTAAAATTCCAAAAGGCGGCGGTATGGAGTTGAAGTTTTATGACCGAATCAAAGCCTTGGAGGCCTTGGCAACAATAGGTGACGGTGCAGGTGACAACAGTGCTCCGTTTATCGAGGCAATCGTCAAAGGCTCGGCAGTAATAAGCGAAGCCGTACGGAGTGATGACGATGAACTTTAAGCCCTTTTCAAAAAAACAACTTGCGACGTTGTGCTGGTGGGGACCCATGAGTCCCTACCGCAAAAAGGACGCCATTATCTGTGACGGCGCCGTAAGAAGCGGTAAATCTCTGTGTATGTTTATTTCGTTTGTCACATGGGCACAAAGCAGCTTCCGTGATTCGTCTTTTGCTATTTGCGGCCGCACCGCATCATCAGTAAGACGCAATCTCTTAACGCCCTATTTGCCTGTTTTAAAACAACTTGGATTTAAATGTAATTTTCAAGTGTCACAAAGCAGGTTGACTGTGGAATTTCATGGCAGAGAGAACACCTTTTTCATTTTCGGCGGTAAGGACGAAGGCTCTCAGGCACTTATTCAAGGTATGACGCTGGCGGGCGTTATGTTAGACGAAGTTGCTTTAATGCCACGTTCTTTTGTCGAGCAGGCATTGGCTCGTTGCTCGGTTGAAGGTTCAAAATTTTGGTTCAATTGTAACCCGTCTAATCCTCAGCATTGGTTTTATACCGAATGGATAAAGAAGTGTGAGCAAAAAAATGCTCTTTATCTTCATTTTACAATGCAGGAAAACCCTTCGCTCTCAAAAGAGATGTTGGCACGGTACGAAAATATGTATTCGGGCGCATTTTACGAGAGATTTGTAAAGGGAAGATGGGTTGCGGCTGACGGTCTTGTGTATCCGATGTTTTCAGAAACGTGTATGGCAGATAGCCCATTGCTTTGTGAGAGGTATTATATTTCTTGCGATTACGGCACGGTTAATCCGACATCATTCGGACTTTGGGGGAGTAGCGGCGGTGTTTGGTACAGACTTCATGAGTATTACTATTCTTCCAAACGTGAAGGCGCACAAAAAACCGACGAGGAGTATTATCTTGAACTAAAAAAATTGGCCGATGGTAAAAAAATAGCGGCGGTAATTTGCGACCCATCTGCGGCGTCATTCATCACCACAATAAGACGGCATGGAGAGTTTAATGTAATCCCTGCCAAAAATGATGTTTTAGACGGAATACGCAGGGTGTCGGACTGCCTTAAAAATGGCAGAATAAAGATTTGCCGAGGTTGTGCCGACAGCATCCGCGAGTTTTCACTCTATTGTTGGGATGAAGGCTCGATAAAGGATTGCCCTAAGAAGGAAAACGACCACGCTATGGACGATATCAGATATTTTGTATCAACCGTTTTATATGCACGTCAGCCAAACGGCGTCGCAGTTGCCGCCAAAAGAGGCAGACCGTAGTCTGTCTCGGAAAGGAGAACAATGGCAAAGAAAAAAGAAATCGTGAGACAGGGCGGAGTAATAAAAAGCGTTGAGACCGCCCGAGGCTCCCATCATCCGTATTCGGTTTTGGACCGCCGTCCGCTTTTAAAACCTGAGTTTGCGGTGTATGACGCAATACGTGAGTCGGTGCCGATTGTCGATGCTGCAATTGGCAAAATCATCCGCCTTACTTGTGGATTTTCGGTTGAATGTACCGAAAAGGAAGCTCAAAGGGAACTCGAAGACTTTTTGCAAAACGTACCGACGGGATTAGGCTCTTTAGGTGTAAGTAACTTTGTTGCAAGTTATCTTGATAGCCTTATAATGTATGGAATTGCAGTGGGTGAAATGGTTGTTGGTAACAAAAGCGGGAAAATTGCGGGGCTTTATAATGCGCCTCTCGGACTTCTCGAAATTAAAAATGAAGCCGACCCGTTTTCGCTTTCTGTTTCGGTTCGCGATAGGGGTGGCTCTCAACCCGTAAAGCACCCGGAAAGATTGCTTATATCAACCATTAACGCTACTGCCAACCGCCCTGAGGGACGTTCGTTGTTAGACGGACTTCCTTTTGTTACGTCGGTATTGCTCAAAATTTTTGAAAGTATTGGCACTAATTTTGAACGCATAGGTAATTTGCGTTATGCCGTAACCTACAAGCCGTCAGACGGAATGGAGCAGGCGTTTAGTTCTGACCGTGCCACTGAGATTGCCCGTGAATGGTCGGCTGCCATGAGTGACAAAGACGGTGTTAGAGATTTTGTTGCTGTAGGTGATGTAGACATAAAGGTCATTGGTGCCGACAATCAAACGCTTGACTGTCAGGTCCCTGTAAGGCAAATGTTAGAACAGATTGTTGCTAAAACCGGTGTTCCGCCGTTTTTACTTGGGCTTTCGTGGTCAAGTACCGAGAGAATGTCTCAGCAACAAGCCGATGTGCTTACAAGCGAACTTGAATATTACCGTGCTGTACTTGAACCCGTTATAAGTAAAATTTGCCGTGCGTGGTTGAGTTCAGAAGGGTACGGTTGTGATTTTAAGATAAATTGGCGTGACATAACTTTACAGGATGAAGTTGAACTTGCCAAGGCACGTCTTTATCGCGCCCAAGCACAAGAAAAGGAAAATATATTAGGAGGTGAAGAATGATGGAGCACAATATGATTATCGGTAGTTTTGAAACACCTAATGAACAAGAATTAAAAGAAATAAACACCTATACGAGAAGAAGTTTTTCGGCAGATGAGGTATATGCTTTTTCGGTTGTTTTGTGTGATAACGAAGTTGATCGCGATTTTGAACGTTTTACTGAAAAAGCATTAGAAGGTCTGGCGGAACTTTTCAAAGGTGTAACGGGCATTTTTGACCACTCTCACAAGTCTGAAAACCAGTGTGCAAGAATTTTTTCATGCAAGGCAGAGAGGGTAGCAGGCAGAAAAAACAGTCTTGGCGAACCGTATTGCCGATTGTTTGCAAGAGCCTATATGCCCAAATCTGATAAAGCATCCGAACTTATGCTGCAGATTGATGCCGGTATTAAAAAAGAGGTTAGTGTCGGTTGCAGTATGGCTTCCTCTACCTGTTCTGTATGCGGTAAACCGGCGGGATTTTGCACTCATGTAAAGGGCCGTCATTACAAAAATTCCCTTGGTGTGCGTAAACTTTGTTTCTTTGAATTATCAGAGCCAAAGGACGCTTATGAATGGTCGTTTGTAGCAGTGCCCGCACAACCGGGAGCAGGCGTGGTTAAAAGTTTTACAGGTGAAAATGAGTTCCGCTTTTTCAACCTTACAAAATGTCTTGAAAGAGGCAGGGTGACTTTAACCGAGCAAGAGGCTTTGCAGTTGGCAAAAGATTTTGAAAGTCTTACAAGAATTGCCGTAGACGCTGGGGAATATCTCAAAAAACAAAGAGCAGAAATTGTTAAAGAACTGTTGCCTGATGCCGATTGTAAGGCAACCGAGTTTATTTCTGCAGCGGTAGAGCGCCTTGACCCTGTAGAACTCTTTAAACTAAAAAGTCAACTCGACCGCAAGGATGAAGAGGTAAGATCTCAGTTGGCAAAACGCCCTGTAACAGCAAAGTCTAACACTCAAAATAATAACTTTAAAATATAGAAAGGAATAAAAAATATGAGTTTTGATAATATCACACTTGAAAAGAGCATGTATGCTCATCCTAATAAAAGTTTTTCTGAAATTTTGGAGGAACTTGACCCTTCTGTAAATTATATTGGTACCGAATACGAAGGTCTTGATGCATTTGGCCGTCAGCTCAAAAGATTCGACATTAAAGTTTCGGGAGCAGGTTCAGATACCATTTCTAAATTTTTCTCGGCTACTCATTCGGCAGCACTTTTCCCTGAGTATATTTCACGTGCAGTAAAACAGGGTATTGAGGAGGCTAACATGCTTCCTTCTTTGGTTGCAACTACAACCAAAATCAATAGCCTTGATTATCGTACTATTGCATCTGTCCCTTCTGAAGAAGACAGAAGTCTTTGTGATGTTGCCGAGGGCGAGAGCATTCCTGAAACCGAGGTAAGAACAAGCGAAACTCTTGTAAAACTCAAAAAACGCGGTCGTATGCTTGTTGCTTCTTACGAGGCACTTAAATATCAAAAAATCGACCTCTTCTCGGTAACTTTAAAACAGATTGGTGCATACATTGCCCGCCAGCAGTTTGCCGATGCAGTCAATGTTATCTTAAATGGCGACGGTAACGGAAACGCAGCTACGGAGATTTCATGTGCTTCTAATGGAACACTTTCGTATGCCGACCTTTTGGAACTCTATAATATGCTTGACCCTTATCAGCTTAACCGTCTTATTATGTCTCCTGTAGCCATGCTCAAGGTTATGAGCCTAGATGAGTTTAAAAATCCGCTTTCGGGTATTAACTTCCAGGGTACCGGTAATCCCGGCAATCCTTTGGGTGCTAAAATTCTTCGTTGTTCAGCAATTTTGGATGATAAAATTATCGGTCTTGATGCAAACTGTGCACTTGAGATGGTTGTGGCTTCGGACGTTTCGGTTGATTATGACAAACTTATCGACCGTCAGCTTGAAAGAGCTGTCATTACAACCACTGCAGGTTTTGCTAAGATTTATAACGAAGCATCTGCCGTGCTTAGTATTTAAGGTCTGAAAACCATGGATTACAGCATCAGCATCGATAAGGTTGTAAACATTTATGCCACTTTAAGTTCCGATTCCGATAGTCAAAAAAGTAGAGTTTTTTGCCGTACTTCTATAGGCGTTCTTGAATCTTGGCTCGACAAACAAAAAGTGACAGCTCAAAGGGATTATGAAATTTGTTATGCCGCTGCTGCTATGGCAAATTACCGTCGAGCATTAAAGTCAGGCGCAGAAACGGTTGATTTCAAGGCAGGAGATGTCAGCGTTACTTCAAATTCGGCAAAGTCGGTAGAGTTTGCCGAAAGGTTGTATAATGATGCCATTAATGCAATTAGCGATTGTCTTAAAAACCGCAGATTCGCCTTTATGAGCATTAAGGGGTGACGCGAATTGGATATAAAATCGAACGTTGCGTTTATGCTTGAAACGGTAGGAGAGACAGTAGCAATAACACAGGGACCTATTGCTACAATTGTTAAAGCCATAATTCAGCCTATGAGGTATAAGAACAAACTTTATCTCGAAATGGATTGGAGTAATTTGGGATTAAAAGATTCTGAATGTTTTTTGTATATAGGCCCGCCGGATGTGGATTTTACCGGACGTGAATCGGATATATATATTCAAACCCAAGACCGTGCTTTTTGCATTTCAAGAGCAGACAGGATTCGTATCGGAGGCGAAACGGTATATATATGGGCGGTGTTGACACCAAAAATAAAGGAGAACGATTATGACATCAGTTAAGCAGTTAATCGAAACTGTTTGTAATATTTATAATGAGTCGGAGCATTCCCACGGCATTAAGTATATACAGGAGTTTCCCTCCCAAAAACAGGATTTGCCCTTAAGAAGTCCTGTTGTTTCGGTTGGTGTTGAAAAGGTTGCGGTAAAAAGTGAAACCTTTAATACCGCAATACAAAACGGCAGCAGCCCGTCGGAGGTAAAAATTAAGTTTTTAATATGCGTTCCAAAAAACAATTCGGGCAGTACCTGTTACGAGGTGCTTGACAAGTTTTTGCTTGCAACCAAAACACTTGTCGAAACCTATTCGATTATTGATATAGGAACCGAGGCAATAAAATATTCATCAACCATAAACGGTTTGATTCTCCCGGTTCAAATTACAGTATTTACAGGAAACGCATATAACTTAGATTAAACTAAGGATACCGTCACGGTTTTTAAGCCGTGACGGTATTTTTTTGTTGATTGAAACAGCATTTTAACGTGAATAATTTAAATATTATACTGCAAATTCAACAAATTTGAAATTTTTTCAAAAAGTTGCAAAATAACTCTTTATTTTTTCTTAAAACAATGTTATAATCAATCGGATACTTCAAATACAGTTGGAGTACTGTGCCCAAAATAGGGCAAAAAGGTGCTTGTTGCACCAATTAAAGATGTTTAATATTTTTTAGGAGGATGATTCAATATGAGTCACAAGTATGTTTACCTGTTCTCTGAAGGTGACGCAAGTATGCGTGAGCTTCTTGGCGGTAAGGGTGCTAACCTTGCAGAAATGACCAAAATCGGTCTTCCTGTTCCTCAGGGTTTCACCGTTTCTACCGAAGCTTGTACCCAGTACTATGAGGACGGCCGCAAAATCAATGATGCTATCAAGGCAGAAATCATGGAGAACATCGAAAAGATGGAAGGTATCACCGGCAAAAAGTTCGGCGATAAGCAAAATCCTCTTCTCGTTTCTGTTCGTTCGGGCGCTCGCGCTTCCATGCCCGGTATGATGGATACCATTCTTAACCTTGGTCTTAACGAAGAAGTTGTTGAAACTATGGCAACACAGTCAGGCAACGCTCGTTGGGCATATGACTGCTATCGTCGTTTCATCCAGATGTACTCCGACGTTGTTATGGAAGTTGGTAAGAAGTACTTTGAAGAACTCATCGATAAGATGAAGGAAGAAAAGGGTGTAACTCTCGACGTAGAGCTTACCGCTGACGACCTTAAAGAACTTGCTAATCAGTTTAAGGCTGAATATAAGGCTAAAATCGGTAAAGATTTCCCCGCTGACCCGAAAGAGCAGTTGATGGGCGCTGTTGAGGCTGTTTTCCGTTCATGGGACAACCCCAGAGCTAACGTTTACCGTCGTGACAACGATATTCCTTATTCTTGGGGTACCGCTGTTAACGTACAGATGATGGCTTTCGGTAACATGGGTGACGATTGCGGTACCGGTGTTGCCTTTACCCGTGACCCCGCTACCGGCGATAAGGGTCTTATGGGTGAGTTCCTCACCAATGCTCAGGGTGAAGACGTTGTTGCTGGCGTTCGTACCCCGATGCCCATTGCTGAGATGGCTCAGAAATTCCCCGAGGCATTTGAGGAATTCAATAAGGTTTGCGCAATTCTTGAAGACCATTACAGAGATATGCAGGATATGGAGTTCACTGTTGAACATGGTAAACTCTTTATGCTTCAGACCCGTAACGGTAAGAGAACTGCAAAGGCTGCTCTCAAAATCGCTTGTGACCTCGTTGATGAAGGCATGATTGATGAGAAACAGGCAGTTGCTATGATCGACCCCAGAAACCTCGATACTCTTCTCCATCCTCAGTTTGATACTAAAGCTCTTAAAGCTGCAACTCCTGCAGGTAAGGGTCCTGGCGCATCTCCCGGTGCTGCTTGCGGTAAGGTAGTATTCCCTGCCGAAGACGCAGAAACTTGGAATGCACGTGGCGAGAAGGTTGTTCTCGTTCGTCTTGAGACTTCTCCCGAAGATATTACCGGTATGAAGGCTTCTCAGGGAATACTTACCGTTCGTGGCGGTATGACCTCTCACGCAGCTGTTGTTGCTCGTGGTATGGGTACTTGCTGCGTATCCGGTTGCGGCGATATCATTATGGATGAAGAAAACAAACAGTTCACTCTTGCAGGCAAAACTTACAAAGAGGGCGACTATATTTCTATTGATGGTTCTACCGGTAACATTTACGACGGTATTATTCCTACCGTTGATGCTGAAATCGCAGGTGAGTTCGGCAGAATTATGGCTTGGGCTGACAAGTACAGAACCCTTAAAGTTCGTACCAATGCTGATACTCCTGCAGACGCTAAGAAAGCTCGCGAACTTGGTGCTGAAGGTATCGGTCTCTGCCGTACCGAGCATATGTTCTTCGAAGCAGAGCGTATTGCTGCATTCCGTGAGATGATTTGCTCTGACACTGTTGAGGGCAGAGAAGCAGCTCTTGCTAAGATTCTTCCTTACCAGCAGGGCGACTTCGAGAAACTTTACGAAGCTCTTGAAGGCAACCCCGTTTGCATCCGCTTCCTCGATCCTCCTCTCCATGAGTTCGTACCCACTGAAGAGGCTGATATTAAGGCTCTTGCAGAAGCACAGGGCAAAACTGTTGCTGATATTAAGAATATTATTTCTTCTCTCCACGAGTTCAACCCCATGATGGGTCACCGTGGATGCCGTCTTGCAGTTACTTATCCTGAAATTGCAAAGATGCAGACAACCGCTGTTATCCGTGCAGCTCTCAATGTTAAGAAGGCTCATCCTGATTGGAACATCGTTCCCGAAATCATGATTCCTCTTACCGGCGAAGTTAAAGAGCTTAAATATGTTAAGAACGTAGTTGTAGCTACTGCTGATGCTGAAATCGCAGCTGCAGGTTCTGACCTCAAGTACGAAGTTGGTACTATGATGGAAATCCCCAGAGCATGTCTTACTGCTGACGACATCGCAAAAGAGGCTGAATTCTTCTGTTTCGGTACTAACGACCTTACTCAGATGACCTTCGGTTTCTCACGTGATGACGCAGGTAAGTTCCTCACCGCTTACTATGACACCAAGATTTACGAGAACGATCCGTTCGCAAAACTCGACCAGACCGGTGTTGGTAAGTTGATGGATATGGCAGTTAAGATGGGTAAAGTAACCCGTCCTACAATCCATTGCGGTATCTGTGGTGAACACGGTGGCGACCCCGTTTCCGTAGAGTTCTGCCATAAGATTGGCCTTGATTATGTATCTTGCTCACCCTTCCGTGTGCCCATCGCACGCCTTGCCGCCGCCCAGGCAGCTATCAAGGAATCTAAGTGATTAGATTTATAAAGCAAACTTATCGCTCTGCCGAATATTCGGCAGGGCGATTTTTTTTCAACGCAGAGTAGGTTGCGGGATTTAGTGTTTTGTGTATAATAATTTTATAAAAGGAGTGACCTTGAATGGATAACTATATTACAGGTGCAACCATGGTTATATTAACTGGATTTGATGCTAAGCTTTAGGTGCTGTACTTGACAAAAAAAATGCAATATATTACAATGTAAATAATATGTTTTGAGTGAAGGGACGTGCTGTTTTGACCAATTACGATAAGTTTATAACATTGTTAAGAGAAATGGGTATGGACTTTAAATGGGCTAAAATGTTTGTAAAAAAATTGGCCGATGATGAACGAGCTTTTTCTATGACCGATGAGCAGAAAAAATGGGCGATGACAAAAGGCTTTTTCCCGGGAAGAATAACATTGTATGGTCTTAATGAAGATAATTATAAAGATTATCTCCCTGATTTCAATTATTTTATGATGCATCCCATAAACCACCATTTTAAATTATGGGTTAATGATAAGTTGACTTTAAAGTACGTTTTGAATAGCAACGGGTGTGGAAGCACAATGCCCGAATATTATCTTTACGTTGAAAATGACAAAACGTATACATATTTGATGGATGCTCCTGCTAATATCAAAAAAGATGAGAATTTTATTCTTAATCTTTTAAAGGAAAAAGGCAGACTTGCCATGAAACCCAACAGCGGCACTTCGGGTGGTTTAGGATTTATCAAGTTGGAAATGAAAGATGGCAAGATTTTTGAAAACAATAAGCCTATTGATAATGTGAGATTTGAAGAAATCTTAGATAATATGCCCAACTATGTTGTAACTCAGTATGCAAATCAGCATGATAATTTGGCTAAAATCTGGGGCGACAGCGAATGTACGTTAAGAGTAATTATGGTCAAAAATCCTAAGGATAATCCTTGTGAAAAGTCAGAGTGGTCATGTACTGTGTCTTTTGCACGTTTTGGCTCTTCTATTTCAGGCGGTGCCAGCAACCTTTCTTCGGGTGGTATCGGAATTGGCTTTGATTTTGAGACCGGTAAATATAACGACTTTTCTATTCGCTACAAAAAATTTTGTGAGGACGGAAACGTCACCCTTTATAAGCACCCTGATACCGGAACAACCTGGAAGGGTGAGGGGTTGCCAAACTGGGACTATGTTAAGAGCATGATTTTTAAAGTTTGTGACCACGTCTCATCTCTCAGTTATTTGGGTTTTGATGTTATTATTACTAATGACGGCATGAAACTTTGTGAAATTAATACACATCCTGCCAGTGATTACGCACAGGTTATGTGCGGTCCGATTCTTGCAAAGGAAAATGGTAGAAAATTCTTTGAAAGCAAAGGATTATTTAAATATGATGGTAATGCTTTTTATGAAGCATATTTAAAGTGTCAGGAATAATTTTTATAAGACCTTGCAAGGGAACTCCTGCAAGGTCTTTTTATATGTGGCATAAGAGTTTTGCAGGCTATTATTACTTTACAAATTGAAAATAATATGCTAACATATATTTGCTACAAATTTTAAAAATTGCGGAGTATTAAAATGAAAGCTTTGGTATTGGCTGGAGGTTATCCTCAAATCGCTCTTATTAATGAACTTAAAAGCCGTGGTATTACTGTACTTTTGGCCGATTATTATGAGGAACCCGTTGCGAAGGTTTATGCAGATAAGTTTTATCAGGTTTCAACTTTGGATATTGAGGCTATTACAGAGGTGGCAAGGAATGAGCAGGTTGATTTTCTTATAACTGCTTGTACCGACCAAGCCTTACTTACTGTTGCAAAGGTATCCGAAACGTTAGGCCTCCCTTGTTACATAGACTATAAAACAGCACTTAATGTGACCAATAAATCGTATATGAAAGAGGTGTTTACTCAAAATAACATCTCGACGGCTAAACATCTTATCATGGCAGAACTTGATGAATCGGTAATTAAAAATTTAAAGTATCCGTGCATTGTAAAACCGGTTGATTGCAATAGTTCAAAAGGTGTTAAGAAGGTGTATAATCGCGATGAATTGACTGCTGCTTTTAACGATGCAGTTAATTTTAGTCGCACCAATACCGCTATTATTGAAGAATTTATCGAAGGCCTTGAAATCACGGTAGACGTTCAAGTGGAAAATGGAAAAGCTTATGTTTTGTCCAAAGCTTATAGTGATAAAATTCCTGATGACGATAAGTTTGTAATATTCCGTACACGTTATCCTATTGCTGAAACCGATGCTGTACATAATCAAATTCAAAAAACGGCACAGCAAATAGCCGATGCTTTTGGCCTTAAAAATTCATTAATGCTTATACAAATGATTTCGGATGGCAAGCAGGTTTATGTGCTGGAGTTTAGTGCACGTACCGGTGGCGGTGTAAAATATCAACTTATAAAGCGTGTTTCGGGTTTTGATGTCATAAAAGCGGTGGTCGACCTTACATTGGGTCAAAAACCTCATGTTGAAATCGAGAATCCTGAGTCGAAATACATTTCCAATGTTTTCATTTATTGCCGTCCCGGTGTGTTTGACCATTTAGAAGGATTTGAGGAGTTAAAACAGCAAGGAGTTCTTTCGGAGTATTTCATCTTCAAGTGGAAAGGCGCAAGAATGGATAATGCTTCAAATAGTGGTGATAGAATCGGTGGTTTTACCGTACAGGCAGACACTGTTGAAGAATTGCAGGAAAAATATAATCTTGCATTGTCAAAAATCAAGGTTTTAGACCCGTCGGGAAATGATATTATGCGACATGATTTGCTGACTGAACTCAGTTATTAGTGAAAAAATTAAACCGAACTGTAAGTGTTTACAGTTCGGTTTTTGTTTATTTTTGTTCTGTTAAAAGTTTTATGGCATAATTTGCGTATTCTGAGATGTACTGTCCTTTTCGTGTGACAATAACCGGTTGTCGCGAACGAACGTTACGCTTTAAAGTATAAAGATTAATGCTGTCATCCAATCCCATATACTCGACAAACTGACGGGGGAGCAGCGTAGCGCCAATTCCGGCTCGGCACATAGACCACGCTGTACTTATGCCAACAACTTCCATTGCGATTTTAGGCTCAAAATCCGAAGCGGCGCAACTTTTGTCAAACAAACGGCGCATTTCTTGTGATTGGCTTACTACTACAAACGGTAAATCTTTGCACCTTGAAAAATCTATCGGTTTTTCGGTTTGTAGGTCTTGACACATACTTTTCGGTACTGCAATCACAAGTTCGTCTAATTCTATGGGGGTTACATCTAAAACCGATTCGTCAACCGGTAGGTTTACAATAGCAAAATCATATTTCCCTTCGGCGGCTTCTTTTCTTAAAGTATCACTTGATTTTTCGTGCAAAACCACCTTTACTTCGGGAAATTTTTCTTTTACAGCTTTGATGGTTTGGGGTATTAAATACATACTGCGAAAAGGGGAGATGCCGATTGTAAGGCATCCGCGTTTGCCCGACTTAAAATCCTGCATGGAACGAAGCAATTGTTCCTCTTTGTATAAAAGTTTTTGTGCTTCGGCAAAGAAAAATTCTCCTGCGGGAGTGACAGTAAGCGGTGATGAGGTGCGGTCAAAAAGTTTAACACCTAAATCGGTTTCAAGATTAAGTATTTGTTTGCTCAATGCAGGTTGCGAAATCCCTAACTTTTCTGCAACGGTTGAAAAGTTGAGATTTTCATAAAGCATTAAAGCATACTGTAACTGTTTGGTGTTCATTTTTATTCCCCCTTATCTTTGTATATATGTATATAATAAACCTTTACGTTTGTTTTTGCAAGACAAAAATAAACTCTTGACAAATCTAAAATATTGTGTATAATATAACTTGTTGGTGATTGAGGCTATAACTAAAAAGAAATAGAAAGGATGAAACATATGCCGTCTTCATTAATTTATCTTGGCATTATGCTCGTGGCAATTATCATTTGGTTTGTTGTTTTTAAAAGGCCGGTTTACGAAGCAGTATTGTTGAGTTTTATCTTGTTGTTAACCATTACAGGCACTTGGGGGAATGTGTTTAGCTACATAGATGAAGCACTTTCAACATCGCTTATATACTCAATGGTTGCCTTTGTGTCAATGTCTATATTATTGACCAAAACTAAAATTATTGATAGTTGCATAGCCATTATACTTTCATTTATCGGGCGTTTTACCGGTGGCGCAGGGTATACTGCCGTTATTACAAGTGCCTTTATGGGTGCTTTGTCAGGCTCAGGTCCCGGAAATGTTATGGCAACCGGCACCTTGACAATTCCTGCCATGAAACGAACAGGCTTTCCGCCTGAACTGGCAGCTAATATTGAAAGTAACGCAAGTTATATGGGCAACATGATTCCACCTTCTTCTAATATTGTTGCTGCTTTGGGTGCGTTTACTGCATTGTATCCCGGTTTGAATATAACCACAGGCCAATTTTGGATTGTTTTGTGGGGAATTGCAATATGGTTTATAGCTCAAAGGCTTATTATGGTATGGGCATTTTGCAAGTATTATAAAGTAAAGCCCATGTCTAAAGAAGAGTTGCCCAACATGAAAGAAACCCTCAAAAAAGGCTGGACAGGTTTGCTTTTGCCGGTGATAATTCTTTTGCCGTTTGTTTTGGACTACTTGTTTAAAGATACATTTTTTACTGCTCGACTTGGTGCAACAGGCGCTAAATACATGTCAAGTTCTGTGTTGTTGTTTATTGGTGGTCTTGCATCGATTTTTACTTGCTTAGTTGCTGAAGACAAATCAGTTGTAAAAATTAAAAATCTTGCCAAAACTTTTGGAGACAGTATAAAATCAATAGCACCCGCAATCGGGGTTTGTATTTTTGGTTATATGATTGGCGCTTTGTTTAGCGATTTAAATGTCGCTGAGGAAATGGGTGCAATTATTTCTTCTTGGAATTTTGGTAAACTTGGTATGGTTGTAGCCGTTTGTATAATTACCTGTTTTATGGGTATGGTTGTACCGGGTTCATCGTTGGTCGTTATTTTTGGACCTATGTTTATTTCAGTGTTGAGTGGCGTTGGATGTAATCCGCTTTTGGCAGCCGCTATGTTGCCTTGTATATGCGGAGTAATGTGTGGAATTACACCTCCGTTAGGTCTTGGTATGTATGCCGGTATGACCTTGGCAGAATCTGACTTTTCTAAAACATTTAAGAACAATCTTTGGTGGGTTGCAGCACAGTTTATTCTTGAAGTTGTTGTACTCATGGGTTGGCTTCCTATTTTAGGATTGTAAGGAGGTAGCGCAATGAAAGAAATTATAAAAAAAATTGCCGCTGTGCTTAGAATAATTTTTGGTTATGGAATTATAATTTGTTTGTTTGGTGGCGGGTTGACATTTTTTGGCTACCTTGCAGCGCTTATTATTGGTGGAGATACTGCAACAGAAATTTGTGTATTTTTATACAAAACGTTTTTCCCGATTATAATCAAAACTTCTACGATTTTAGTATTGTTGGGTATGTTAACCATGTATCTTAGTGGCGAAAAAGCGTTAACTTCTAATAAAAAGAAATCGTCTAAGCACGAAGGCGAAATGTAATTAATATATAATGGATAACCTGTAATATTAAGACCGTCCGACTTGTCGGACGGTTTTTTGTAAATAATACAATATTTAGTTTACAAGAAATTATTATTAGTGTTATAATAGGAAAAATATAATAAATTTCACGAGGGGATAAAATGTATAAATACGAGACACATATGCATACCTCACCGGTCAGCCGTTGTGCACGAGTTGGCGTTAAGGAAAACCTTAAATTTTACAAAAGTTTAGGTTATGACGGTGTTTTCATAACCAACCACTTTCTTGATGGAAACATTAATTTAGACGGTGAAATGTCATATGAAGAAAAAATCGAATTTTATTTTTCTGATTATGAAAAAGGTTTGGAAATAGGCAACAGGATAGGCATAAAGGTTTTTTGCGGGGTAGAATTATCTTACAAAGGCACTGATTTTTTGGTTTATGGGTTAAATAAGGAGTGGTTTTTATCACATCCCGAGATTATGGAAATGCAAAAAAGCAAACAACTTTCATTTTTTATGGATAACGGAGCGCTCGTAATTCAGGCACACCCTTTTCGTGAGGCATCATATATTAACCACGTTCGTTTGTTTCCGAGAAATGTTCATGGTGTTGAAACGATAAACGCTTGCCGCACCGATGACGAGAATAAGTTAGCAAAAATTTATGCTGAGCATTATAAACTTATTGAATTTGCGGGTACCGATAACCATTTTGGCTCCGACCAAGAGGTATTGGCAGGTGTTTGCACTGCCGAGCCTGTT
>JAZQDU010000029.1:0-32386 GCA_045546915.1 Acutalibacteraceae bacterium
TTGGAATATTCGGCAATGCTACTGTACTCCTTACGGCAAAGAACCTTGCTCTCTATGCCATGATTAGCGGCCCTTTCAAGTGCATATACACCGGGCTTTGAGGCTATTACCAAAGCAATTTCGCCCTTATCAATTTCTCCCCTATTCTGCGCATCGATGAGGGCCTGTAAATTAGTGCCCCCACCCGATACAAGAACTGCTATTCTTTTTTTTACCATAATACAACGCCTTCTTCGGATTCAATAATTTCACCGATAACGTAAGCATCTTCACCGTTTGCTTTAAGAACTTCCAAAGCCTTGTTGACCTCGTCTTTAGGAACAACAATGCTCATACCAACACCCATGTTGTAGGTGTTATACATATCTCTTTCGGGAACATTACCGGTCGAAGCAATAAGGTCGAAAATAGGAAGAACCTTGACTAAGCTCTTTGTGATTTTAGCCGAAAGACCTTTAGGGATAGAACGCGGAATGTTCTCGTAAAAACCGCCGCCGGTAATATGAGATATTCCCTTAACATTAACCTGCTCAAGCAAAGCAAGAACAGCCTTTACATAAATTTTTGTAGGTGTAAGCAAGGTTTCGGCAATAGATTTGCCACCCAAAGCCTCACACGGAACATACAAAGAATCAGGATTGTTATCAATATCAAAAACTTTTCTAACAAGTGAGAAACCGTTTGAATGAACACCAGTAGAAGGAAGTGCTATGACAACATCTCCTTCTTGCATTTTGGAATTATCAAGAATCTTTTTCTTATCAACAACGCCAACTGCAAAACCTGCAAGGTCATAATCGTCAACAGGCATTAACCCCGGATGCTCAGCAGTTTCGCCACCGATTAAAGCGGCGCCCGACTGAACGCAACCTTCAGCAACACCGCCAACGATAGAAGCAATCTTTTCGGGGTAGTTCTTACCACATGCAATGTAGTCAAGGAAAAATAACGGCTTTGCACCACAGCAAATAATATCGTTAACGCACATAGCAACGGCATCAATACCGATTGTATCGTGCTTGTCCATTAAAATTGCCATTTTAACCTTGGTACCGCAACCATCGGTACCCGAAACAAGCACAGGCTCTTCCATGCCTAAAAGATTAAGTCCAAAGCAACCGCCAAAACCGCCAACATCATCAAGACAACCCTCGTTTTTGGTGCGGGCAATATGCTTTTTCATAAGTTCCACCGATTTATAACCGGCAGTAATATCTACACCTGCTGCTGCATAACTTTCAGATTTTGAGTTTTTCATATCGTTTCTCCTTAATAGTGTTTTTAAGCGTTAAACTTATCTTCTACTGCTTTATTCTTTTCAAGTACCTTGTTAGCACCCTCTACACGAGCATTGTCAAGTTTTGTTGCCAATTCTTCATCGGTAATGGCGAGCATTTGAATGCAAAGCAACGCTGCGTTAACAGCACCGTTTATAGCAACGGTTGCAACGGGAATGCCCGAAGGCATCTGAACAGTAGAAAGTAACGCATCCATACCGTCTAAATTGGTTGATTTAACAGGAATACCCACAACAGGCAAGGTTGTTCTTGCAGCTAAAGCCCCTGCAAGATGCGCTGCCATACCTGCAGCAGCGATTATGGCACCAAACCCGTTAGCGCGTGCGTTCATAGCAAAATCGGCTGCCTCATCGGGTGTTCTGTGTGCCGAGAAAACGTGAACCTCTGAAGGCACGCCGTATTCTTTAAGAGTGTTTACTGCTTTTTCCACTACGGGAAGGTCGCTATCGCTACCCATAATAACTGCTACTTTTTTCATATTATAACCTCCTGGTTTGCTCTATCTTTCAACATAATTTTTGCCTATAAAAACAAAAAATGGACAGACCTCCACCGAAAAGCGAAGTTCTGCCCAGACGGTCGGCAAAGGTTTAGGTTTTACGCTCCATATGTGTATACTCACAAACTCCGTCAGTCACGCAAAACTACCTTAAAAAGTATACCAAAATGTTAATGCTTTGTCAACCAAATATATATATTAATTTAATATATTTTTATATTATTTTATCTTTTTCGACATGGTTAATCCAAAGCTCAAATCAACAAGGTTTAAAACCTCTGATTTCGGTACATCCGAGCCCAAAATCACCGAAATCCAGTGGTATTTGTTCATATGGTAAGCCGGCACTATTCCACTAAATTGCAACTTTAATCCGTAACTCAAAACAGGGTCACATTTAAGGTTAATAACATCGACCTCTCCATCACCCTCTATCCCTACCTTTTTGCAGGGTGCTTTTAACAATATTCCAAACCATTTTTTAGTATCGTTATGCCTTAAAACAGTGGTGTCAAAATCGTCAGAAAACGGCTTGTCATACATAGCGCCGGGTGTTTCATCAACATATCTCAAAATTTCCTCACGTGTTATCAAATCTTCACTCCGTTCCTTTTCGACTATACTTTCTTTTACCACATATTTTAAATTTGGTCAAGAAAAAAGACTCTGTGAAAACCACAGAGTCTTTGATTTTACAAACGTAAATTCTATTAACGTTTTGAGAACTGGGGTGCACGACGTGCGCCTTTGAGACCGTATTTCTTACGTTCTTTCATTCTCGGGTCACGAGTCAAGAAGCCTGCCTTCTTGAGTTCGGGACGGAGTTCCTCTTTGTACTGGAGAAGAGCGCGGGCAATACCATGACGGATAGCACCGGCCTGACCGGTAACGCCACCGCCTGCAACACGGCAAACGATGTCAAACTTATCCATAGTATCGGTAAGAGTAAGAGGCTGACGAACAATGAGTTTCAATGTCTCAAGACCAAAATACTCTTCAATGTCACGGTCGTTAATGGTGATTTTACCAGTACCGTTATATACGCGAACACGAGCTACCGAGCTTTTTCTTCTGCCGGTGCCGTAAAAATAAGGCTTTCCTTCAAACATCAGTATGTCCTCCCTTCATTAAATGGTTGCATTCTCGGGCTTTTGTGCTGCATGTACATGCTCACTGCCCTTGTAGCAACGAAGTCTGGTAAGAGCCTGTCTGCCAATGGTGGTATCAGGTACCATACCCTTAACAGCAAGTTCCATAGCAAGCTCAGGTCTTGTAGACATAAGAGTTGCATACTGAACCTTTTTAAGACCGCCGATGTAACCGGTGTGACGATAGTAGAATTTCTTCTCCAACTTTTTGCCGGTTAATACAGCTTTTTCACAGTTAACGATAATTACGTGGTCGCCACAGTCAACATGAGGAGTGAATGTGGGCTTGTTTTTTCCGCGAAGAATGTTAGCGGCAGCAGCTGCTACACGGCCGAGAGACTTGCCCTCAGCGTCAATAACATACCACTTGCGACTTACTTCGCCGGCTTTAGCCATGTAAGTGGACATAAATCTTTCCTCCGATATATTTTTTTCAGCCTTGTTATATTAGCACACCTAAAAATAATTGTCAACACTAAATTTTCAAAATTTTAATTTAAAACTTAAATGCTCTTGTTTTCTCTCATTTTCTCTTATTTTCTCTCGTTTTCTCACTTTTAATTTTTAAAAAATATCTTGTTTTTTGCAATTTTAATGGTATACTTAAATCAAATAATGACAAAAAGTTAGGATTACGATTTGAATATGGGCTATTACATAAATCCAACCGAGATGTCAGGTATGTTTCCCGTACCCAACTCGGTTATCGACAAACACTTAAAACTGGCAGACCCCATATATATAAAGGTGCTTTTATGGTTTTTGCGCAACACAACCGCAAACTTTGACGAAACAGTTGTTGCAAACGAACTCAAACTATCACCTATTCAGGTTTCGGAAGCAATGCTCTATTGGATTGATGCCGGTGTGCTTTGCTCTACCGAGCCGACTGCATCTGCTGTAAAAATCGAAAAAGCAGAAAAATCATCGCCAAAAAAAATTATTAAAGCGGGAATAAAGCCTGACCGCGACGAGGCAACAAAAAGGGGGCTTGAGTGTCCCGAAATCGCATTTATTTTAAGAGAAACCTCAATGCAGTTTGGCAGAGGGCTTACAAATAGCGAACTTTCAACCCTTGTTTGGCTTTACGATAATCAAGGTATATCCCCCTCACTTCTTATGATGATTGTAGGTTATGCCGTAACGGAAGGCCGCAAGAACATGGGCTTTATTGAGCGTACCGCCGTAGAATGGGTTGAAGACGGTGTAAACGACGTTGTTACCGCCGAAAACCGCCTTACTCAAATGCGTCGCAGAAGTTCGGCTTGGCACAAGGTTGAAACCGCTATGGGTATTGAGCATCGCCAACCCTCTAAATCCGAGGCTGAAACCGCCGATAAATGGGTTAACGAGTGGAACTATGACCGCGATATTTTACGCGCCGCTTACGACGCTTGCGTTGATGCTACCTCAAAATTTTCATTTCCTTATATCAAAAAAATATTGGCAGAATGGCATAAAAACGGTGTAAAAACACTTGATGATGTGCAAAAACTTGCCGAAAATCACGAACAAACCTCGCAAAAAACTAACAACAAAAATAAATATGCAGATTTTGTTAATAATCTCATTTTAAAAACAGAGGAGGAATAAACTATGGCTTTTTCAAACGAAGTTTTGCGTTCGGCCTTGGCTAAGGTAGAACAAAACCGAAAGAATGCCGAACTTTTATACCAAAAACAAAAAAATGCAGTTTATTCCGCCAATCCCGAACTTGTAAAAATTGATGACGATATAAAAGCAAAAGGCTCAGAACTTGCTCTTTGCACCATCTCGGGCAAAACAGAAAAATCCAAGATTCTTTTTGATGAAATAACCGCCATGAAAAAATGCAAAGACGAGATATTAAAAAATGCCGGCCTTTCAGAAGCACCGTCTTATACCTGTAAACTCTGTCAAGACACCGGATATACTAACGGTGCACTTTGCCGTTGTGTAAAAGATATCGCTGCTGACAGTTGTTACTCATCACTTATCGGCGAAATGCCGCTTGAACGCTCAACCTTTGATAATTTTAACCTTGATTACTACGACAGTGCAAAGAACAGTCAAGGCGTATCCCCTAAAAAGCAAATGACAGCAGTTTTTAAAACGTGCAAAAAATTTGCCGATGACTTTCCGAAAAGCGCAAACCTTATACTTACGGGCGGATGCGGACTCGGTAAAACCCATCTATCATTGGCCATTGCTAATGAGATTATAGCCAAAGATTACCATGTTATTTACGGCTCAGCACAAAACCTTATAAATGAAGTCAGCCGCGAGACCTTTGACCGTTCGGGTTCGACCGTAAAAATCGACAGTCTGACTTCTTGCGACCTTTTAATTCTTGATGACCTCGGCACCGAGTTCACAACGCAACTGAGCGTTTCGGTGGTATACAACATTATAAACACCCGTCTTTTACGCGGTTTGTCCACCATAATAAGCACCAATTTAAGCATCGACGAAATAAGCGATTTTTATAATGACCGCATAGCGTCACGAATCGTCGGCAGTTATACCATCTGCCCCGTTTTCGGCAATGATATACGGCAAATAACATCGGTAAACCGATAAAATAATAAGCACCGTGAATGGTTCACGGTGCTTATTAATTTAGTTTTTTCACATTATTGTTGATTATTATATATTTATATGCTAAAATAAATTGGTTATATTAACAATAATATTGTCTAATCGACAAAGTGGGAGAAAAGTATGGAAAAACAAAACAATTTTAAGCCGTATGTTCCCGCCGAGAAAATCACTCCTGAGATTACAATAACCTCGATAATAATGGGTGTTTTATTGGCGGTTATATTCGGTGCAGCAAACGCCTATTTGGGTCTTAGGGTAGGAATGACCGTTTCGGCATCTATTCCTGCAGCGGTTATTTCTATGGGCGTCATTCGTGTTGTTATGCGCAAAAATTCAATTTTGGAAAGCAACATTGTACAAACAATCGGTTCAGCAGGTGAATCGTTGGCTGCAGGTGCCATTTTCACCCTTCCTGCCCTTTATCTTTGGGCAAAAGAAGATGTCATGGAAGCACCGAGTATGTTGACCATAACCATTATTGCGCTTTTGGGCGGATTATTGGGTGTATTCTTTATGATACCCCTTCGCAACGCGCTTATTGTTCGCGAACACGGTATTTTGCCATATCCTGAGGGACAAGCCTGTGCAGAGGTTATGCTCGCAGGTGAGGAAGGCGGCTCTAAAGCCTCTACTGTTTTTGCAGGTATGGGGGTTGCTGCATTCTTCAAGTTTATTATTGACGGATTAAAATTAGTTCCCGGAGAAGTTACTTACCAAGCTCCGAGATTGCCTTATCCTGCCGCTGTTGGTACTCAAATTTACCCCGCAGTTATGAGCGTAGGTTACATTTGCGGACCGAGAATTTCATCTTATATGTTTGCCGGCGGTATTCTTAATTGGTGCGTTCTCATTCCTATGATGGTTATCTTCGGCGGTTCGTTCTTCACCGAAGCATTAGCAGGCGGTAAAAGTGTAGCCGAAGTGTTTGAGGCAGGCGGTGCCGCAGGTATTTGGAGTAACTACACCCGTTATATTGGTGCAGGTGCTTTGGCAGCAGGCGGAATCATCAGTCTTATTAAAAATCTTCCCCTTATAGCCAAAACCTTTGTAGGTGCTTTAAAAGGTTTCTCGGTTGGCGGTGGCGGTACTGCCCGTACCGAAAAGGATATCAATATGAAGATAGTTCTTATAGCTATTTTAGTATTAACCCTTTTGGTTTGGCTCGTTCCTGCTATCCCTGTATCACTCTTAGGTGCATTTATCGTTGTTATTTTCGGTTTCTTCTTTGCCACCGTATCTTCACGTATGGTTGGCCTTGTTGGTAGCAGTAACAATCCCGTTTCGGGAATGGCTATTGCAACTTTGCTTATTGCAACCCTGCTTTTAAAACTTACCGGTGAAGCAGGCGCTTCCGGTATGCAGGCTGCTATTGCTATCGGTTCTATTATTTGTATTGTTGCCGCTATTGCCGGCGATACATCGCAAGACCTTAAAACCGGTTATCTTTTAGGCGCAACTCCTAAGAAACAGCAAATCGGCGAGGTTATCGGTGTTATTGCTTCGGCTTTTGCAATCGGCGCAACACTTAATCTGCTTGATAGTGCTTGGGGATTTGGTTCCGAAGAACTTGCTGCTCCTCAGGCAACCATGATGAAATTGGTTATTGAAGGCGTTATGGAAGGCAATCTTCCTTGGGGACTTATCTTTGTAGGCGTAGGAATTGCCCTTGTAATTGAGTTTATCGGCGTTCCTGTTTTACCTTTTGCAATAGGTGTTTATTTGCCTGTTCAACTTAACGCTTGCATTATGGTGGGCGGTATTGTTCGCTGGTTTGTAGACAAAATCAAGAACGAAGAAAAGAGAAAACTTGCAGTTAATAACGGTATTCTCTTTGGCTCGGGTATGATTGCCGGTGAAGGCATTGTAGGTTTGTTGCTTGCAATTTTGGCAGTAGTCGGTGTTGATAAAGCAATCGACCTTTCGGGTCTTATCAATCTTCCCCCGTTTGCATCTAACATTGGAAGTATTGTTGTATTCGGTCTAATTATTGCAAGCCTTGTTTTCTTCACAATTTCTAAAAAGGACAAAAACAAAGCCTGATGAAACACAAAAAGATTTCACAAAATTATCTGTTAAAAGTCCCGTCAGTTCCAACCCATTTGGGTTGGAACGAACAGGACGGTAAGGTTACTTTAGAAATAGAAAACAAAGGTTGGGCAAACAGAATTGCTCAAAAAATATTTAAAAGGCCAAAATTTAGTTACATTCACCTTGATGAGTTTGGCAGTTTCGTTTGGAAGCAGATTGACAGCAAAAGCGATTTGACTGCTATAGGTGAAAAGGTAAAAGAACATTTTGGTGACAAGTGCGAGCCTCTTTACCCAAGGCTTGCCAAGTTCTTTCAAATACTTGAAAGTTACGGGTTTGTTGATTGGGGAAAATAAAAAACTTCGGAAGAAAACTCTTCCGAAGTTTTTTTATTTACTAAATTTATTCGGGATTTTAAGCCAAGTTAATCTGTTCTGTATGAAATATACTGCATAAGCAACAAAAAGTGTAACAACAGTATAAAGCACCATCCATTTAGAAAAACTAAGATTGTTTATAGCATACAAGTAAAGATACGGTGGCAACATTACCTCAATCGGTTTGCAAAAAGACGTGTTAAAAAATACAGGGCACATTACAAGTGATGCCACAAGCACCGTAGGTAATGCTATAGCCATTTTGTTCATTGAATTGCATACAGTACCCACAAGCGAACAAAAAGCAGACGCCGAGAGAACATAAAGCGCCATAAGACCTATATCCCTTTTTAAAGATAAAACATTGTTTGACAGCAAAAGTGCAATTATTGCAAACACAGCCGTTATGGACAATGCCGCGATATTGCTTGCAAAAAGCACTGCAAACTTTGCCTTTTCGGTCAACCAGAAGTATGTGCCGTTTTTATCGTCCGAAATGAAATACATCGTGGCTGCAAGTCCGCTTAGCAACATAACAACCGCCATAAGGCCTCGTATGGTTGAAGTAAGGTAATTAGTATCCTCAATGTAAGCCTGGTCGGAATCAAGAAAAGAAAACTCTACAAGTTTATCATCGGTTTTATAATAATCGTATTTTTCTCGCAGTTGCTCGTCGGTATAACTGCCCTCCGGCACCATTTCTTTAACATAGGACTCATATATTTCATAAGAAACGTCGGGCAATAAAAGACTGTATATCTTCTCCTTTGAGGCTTTGAAGAAAATGTTGTCCTGCACCGCATAAACGCTTACCAGCGACTCATTAGACGATTTTAAACTGTCAATAACCTTTTGCTCAAATCCTGCTTCAAAAACCCATGCCGCATCTACCGTTTTATTTTCAACGCACCTTTTGGCTTCATCAACCGAATCTAAAAAAGAGAAGACAAACACGTTGCCGTCGTTTTGTATTTTGTCCATTATTTTAGAGACCAAAACATCTTCGGGCTCTACGGCAACAACGGCAATACGTATCATTCCGCTGTCTTCATTTTTCACGGCAACCGTCATGGAAAAGGCTAAAAGCGGTATCAACGCCAAAATAATTATAAATCCCGCCTTTTTAAACAGCCTCTTATTAAGTAGCCAATACCATATCAATGCTTTCTTTATTTTTCTAATCATTGTCGGCTACCTCGCATTCTCATACTTCTCACCACAACACTGATTCCTAAAAATACCACCGTCTGTAAAAGGCACAAAACAACTGCCAACTCGTTATCATTGTTGCAAAAAGCAGTAGTAGTGTGACTAAACGCTGCACGTGTAGGCAAAAATTCTGCGATTTTTTGAATACTCAACGGATAACTGCTTAACGGGAAAAAGAACCCTGATGCATATCCCAAACCTATTATAGACACAAGTTGTATTAAAACACCGCTTATAATGTTGTTGCAAAATTCATACAGCATATACTGTAAAGACGATATTACGGCAACCGCGGGAATAAGTTTTATCGCAAACAAGACCCATCCTGCCACAGTCCACGGTTGGTCAATAGCAGTTATGCCAAAGTTCGGTCCAAAAATAGCCGCCAAAACCGTCAAAATCAATACGCTGATATATATGACAAAAAAGAACGGCAAAAAGTCACAGACGGTCTGCCTTACTGAACTAATGCCGCGAAATTTCACAAGCCTCGGCATTGTCATATCGGTTCTGACCCTCAACGTTACGCAAACCATACCCCAAAGCATCATTAACAGTATTAAAAACGCATGGAAATAATATGTTGTTAATCGTAAGCCTTCGCCAATACCAATGAATTCCACCGTGTAAAACGATTCTCTGTCAAGCGTAATTGCTATATATTTAAGGTTTAACCGGTCAGAAAACTCCTGAATGTTTTCAGCATCAGCCTCTTCACCGACGTCCCACAAGGCATAAATACCACTCTGGGCCTCAACGATAAGGTCAGAGACCATTTTGACTATTTCATTCATCAAAAGCGGTCCAAAACTTGCAGGACTGTTATCGGCTACGTATGTCAGTTTTTTGTTTTCGCCCGATACGATTGATTCAACAAACCCGTCAGGTATGACAATATAACCGAAAAGGCCACCGCTTCTAAGGCTTGCGGCGGCTTCGGTTTCGTCTTCAAATTCCACAAATTCTACATAATACCTTGTAGAATCCAACTGCTGAATGGCTACAAAACCTATATCAAGGTAGGTTTCGGAAGTATCCCCTACTAAGCCTATGTTAATTTTAGACGTGCGTACCGAATTTGTATCAGCAATGAACATACTCTTTAAGAGCAACATCATTACCACCGTCATCACAACGGTAAACACAAGTATAACGGGATAAACCTTTGCAGTACGTTGCAATTGGACCTTTAAATATCTTAAACACCTATTCATCCTGCAAACATCCAACCAAACTATGTATTCCTCTGTCATCGGTATAAGGGGTTACTACGCCATTTTTTAGAATATACAACTCATCACACATAACAAGTTCATATATATCATGGGTTGCAATAATGACAATACCGCCGTTTTGCTTAAACTCATTAATATAGTTAATTATTTTTTCCTTACAAACTATATCAAGTGCCGCAGACGGCTCGTCAAGTAAAAGTATTTTAGGATTATGGGCAACGGCACAGCCTATAGAAAGCCTCTTTTTCATACCGCCAGACATTTTGCTGACGGGCACGTTTAAAAACGCGTCAATCCCCAGTGTTTTCAAAACACCGTTTTCGAGCGACTGTTCCATTTGCCTCTTATCATACCATAACCTTAAATTATCCTTGGCAGAAAGTTCACCGATAAGTGGTGAGTTTTGAGGTATAAAACCCACCAACTCGGCTCTTTTCACAGTATCACGCATAAGGTCGACCCCGTCACAAATAAATTGACCGTTACCTTTTTGCAGACCTGTCAATACTGCAAACAAGGTCGACTTGCCGCTTCCGTTTTCACCTAAAAGTCCAATACTTTTACCGGACTTGGCACTAAACGAAACACCTGACAAAACATTACGCTTGCCAAAAGATTTTTCTATTTTCTTTATTTCAATATTCATCTTGGCTGAATCTGGCTAACATTTGGATTTACATCGGTATTTGCACCATAAATTTTCTCTAAGAAACTATAAACACCGGCTTCTTTCATGTTTTCTTCCAACTTGTCGGGTTTAAAACTTCTGGCCCACAATTCGATGTCATCAACTGTATCAGAAGGCATCGAGATATCCTCAGCCTCTGATACCGTATTGGTAAATTTAATGGTACCAAGGTTAATACCGATTGCTCTTAACGACATTTCAGTCTCAGTGGTATCTTTAGTGCTGTTGAAAACAAACTCAATCGAAGCATTGGTTTCGGAACCGAATCTGCTCAAATCGGGTATAAACATACCAAGATTGCTAATCTTTATTTCATAAGTTCCGTTTGGTCTTCCTTCTTTATAGCCCTCAGTATCAAAATCGGTAAAGTTAACCTCTATGAACTTCATACCCATAATTTCAAGTTCAATTTTACCGGTAAATTTGTCTTTAGACTTTACTCCGTTGCCTTCAACCTCAAAAATTTTGCTCTTGCTAATTTCAACAACTTCGTAAATACCAACATCTTTTCCGTTTTCAAGTGTTAACATTGAAATATCGACAACTTCCTGTCCTCCGGTCCATGCCTGACACTCAATACCGACAATCTCGCCTCTGGAATTTACATAAGTAACATAACTAATATCAATGCTTTCAAACTCTGCATCACGGATTTGCTTTGCAGTTTCATCAATTGCATCGCACAATTTTTCCCAATACTCATCTGCGTTGCCGTCAACAGGAAGTTTTGACTTAACTTGGTCAAATACGGTTACGAAATAAGCTTCAATATCCTCATCTTCTTTAACTGCGTCCAAAACCGCAATCAACATATCCTTAACAACGTGCTCATCAATGTTGGCAGTAAACTTGGTGACCTTCTGAGTAACACCACTTGCAGTAATTTCTTCAGAAGTTCTTTCAACCTCGGTAATTTGATTAAAGATAATCTCTACATATTTAGGAATAAGTTTTTCAACTAATTCTTCTGATGGCATTAAATCATCGGCGGACATAAGAAGTTCTGCCAGTAATGAAGAAACGCTGCTTTGGTCTACATAACTTTGGGTTGCGGAATAACCGGTTGCATAAAGAGATGCATTGCCATAACCAACTTCAGGCATTGACTCAACTTTACTTCCGCCCATATTCATTTCGTAAAGTTCAGCAAGGTCGAGTTTTACAGTTGCCTCTGAAAGTTCAGGAACGCGAAGTGTAGCAACCTGATTTTCAGAATCAATGCACATCTCGGCATTTATGATTATCGCCTTGCTGTTGCCGATGCCAAATTTACATTTTGTTAAACCGTTGTTTTGTGTGACTTTATAATTAACCTTTGCTTCGCTTACGTCGGACAAATCAACTCCGCCTGCAGCCTGGTTAAGAATTGTCACAAGGCTGCTGTTAAGTTTAACGGTAACATCACCTTCAACCGTCTGCTCTTTGCCAAAACCGTTGCGGAATGATGCAAGCGCATTGGTTACGTTCTTTGTTAAATCCGTCGTTGTCTGGCTATACACATACTTAAACTGCGACTCAGCCGGCATTAACTTCATAACATTAAAGATAATAAAATCTTTAAGCGCAAAGAAAACGCCAACAAGTGCCGCAATAAAAGCCAAAATTATAGCCAAAACAATAGGCCATTTTTTCTTTTTCTTTTTTACAGGTGTGGGCTGTTCTGCAATTACAGGCTCTTCGGCAACCGAAACGGGCACCTGCTCAAAACTTGCAGGCTGCTCGACAACCGGTTGAGCAACTGCAACAGGCTCGGCTACAACAGGTTCCACAATAACCTCGGGTTCTTGTACAGCCTCTACAGACTGTTCTTGAACGGGTTGTGCGTCATTCTCGATTTTTGCACCGCAAGCAATACAAAACTTCGCATCGTCCTCTATTCTTGCTCCACATTTTTCACAAAACATATTTATTCCCCTTTTTTAAATATATTTATCAGTCGCCCTACGGCAACTTAAAGTTTGCATTTTGCTCCCTTTCTTATATAAATATAACAAAACACTTTAAATAAGTCAACTTTCTGCCATTAAAAATATACAAAAAAAGCAGGAAATTTACCATTTTGGGCAACTTCCTGCTAATTTTTAAATTTTATCCTCAAAATCTTTGAGACATCAATTATTTCGCATACTCAACTACGCGATTTTCTCTGATAAGATTAACCTTAATCTGACCGGGATAATCAAGATTATTTTCAATCTCCTTAACGATATCACGGGCAATAAGTACCATTTTATCATCACTGATAGCCTCAGGTTTAACCATAACACGAATCTCACGGCCGGCCTGAATTGCGAAAGAAGTGTCAACGCCTTCAAAGGAATTGGCGATTTCCTCTAACTTCTCAAGACGTTTGATGTAACTTTCAATGTTTTCTCTTCTGGCACCGGGACGTGCAGCCGAAATTGCGTCAGCCGCCTGAACAAGGCAAGCGATAACTGTTTTAGCCTCAACATCGCCGTGGTGAGCATGAATGGCATGAATAACAGCGTCACTCTCTTTATACTTCTTGGCAACCTCAACACCAAGTTGAATATGCGAGCCTTCCTGCTCGTGGTCGATAGCCTTGCCGATATCATGCAAAAGACCTGCCCTCTTGGCAAGCGATACATCTTCGCCAAGTTCGGCAGCCATAAGACCTGTTAAGTGACAAACTTCTAAAGAGTGGTTGAGAACATTCTGACCGTAACTGGTTCTGTAATGCATTCTGCCGAGTAATTTCACAAGTTCAGGATGCATACTGTGAACACCTGCGTCAAGCAATGCCCTTTCGCCCTCTTGTTTGATAATTCGGTCAACCTCGGCTCTTGCCTTTTCAACCGTTTCCTCAATTCTCGCAGGATGAATACGTCCGTCAACTATAAGTTTTTCAAGGGCTGTACGTGCAACCTCACGACGTACGGGGTCAAAACTCGAAACAGTAATTGCTTCGGGAGTATCGTCGATAATAAGGTCAACACCGGTAGCGGTTTCAAGTGCTCTGATATTGCGTCCCTCTCGACCGATAATTCTTCCCTTCATTTCATCATTAGGAAGTGCAACTACCGAAACGGTAGCCTCAGAAGAATGGTCGGCAGCACAACGTTGAATTGCCATTGAAATAAGTTCACGTGCCATCAAATCCGACTCTTCTTTGAGTTGCTGATTGTATTCCGAGATTTTCATTGCTTTTTCGTGCTGAAGTTCGCCGTCTAACAATGTCAAAAGTTGAGCTTTTGCCTGCTCAGCAGTAAATCCCGAAACTTTTTCGAGCATATCAAACTGACTTTTTTTGAGTTGCTCAACCTCTGCAAGACGCTCTTCTACGATTTTTTCCTTTTGAGCAATCTTCTCTTCCTTAACCTCAAGATTTTCAAGTTTGCGTTCTAATGATTCCTCTTTTTGCTGAATTCTGTGTTCTTGACGCTGTACTTCAGAACGGCGCTCACGCAGTTCTTTCTCAGTTTCATTTCTGGACTTAATAATTTCGTCCTTTGCTTCCAAAATTGCTTCTTTTTTCTTTGCCTCGGCATTTTTCATAGCATCGTTGAGAATACGACGTGCTTCATCTTCGGCGGAGCCGATAGCCGCTTCCGCAGTTCTTTTGCGGTGGGCCGAGCCGAGCACAAAGGAGACGACGGCTGCAACTGCTGCAACAGCGCCCTCTACGATGTACCAAATCATTCGGGTACCTCCTTTATATATTAAACCGCTGTTTTTAAAGGCAAAGCTTGTCCTTTCCCCCTACCGGCCGCGTGTTTGCCGGGTATGTAATAAAGACAAATAACCAAATTCGCCAAAATTAAAATTAAATGTCCATGCACATCCTTTTATATTTTATAACTTATATTGTATTATGTCAAGTGTAAATAACTATTTTTGCACATAATGTAGCATTTTTGAAAATGTGTATTACTATATAATGTATAAAAAAATAACCGAACTGACAAAATACAAACGTTTAATAAAAAATAAAATAAACATTTTTTTGAAAAAACTTGAAAATTTTGTTATAATGTATTAATATAAGTAATTATTAATTGGAAATTACTTAAGAAAGGTTATAAATATGGCAAAATACTGTGAACTTTCGAAAGAAGAAGCAATAAAAGAGTTATCGATTGTAAAAGCCCAGTATGAGGCTATTTGCAATAAAGGGTTAAACCTTGACATGTCGAGAGGAAAACCGGGTGCCGACCAACTGGAACTGAGCACAGGCCTTTTTGACACTATTAACCGCGAACAAGGTTTTTATAGCAACGATGGAGTTGACTGTCGCAACTACGGTGGACTTGAGGGTCTTATAGAATTAAGAAAACTTTTTTCGCAAATCCTTGAGGTGCCCGCCAACCAGGTTATTGTCGGTTGCAACGCATCGCTTAACTTAATGTTCGACGTCATCTCTCAAGCCATGACACACGGATTTAGCGGTGAAAAGCCTTGGCTTTTACAAGGAAATGTTAAATTCCTTTGTCCTGTTCCGGGATACGACCGTCATTTCTCCATCACTCAATACTTCGGCATTGAAATGATTAATATACCCATGACCGAAAACGGCCCGGATATGAATCTTGTTGAAGAATATATCAAGGACGAAAAGGTCAAAGGTATATGGTGTGTGCCCAAGTACTCCAATCCCGACGGTATAGTTTACAGTGACGAAACCGTTCGCCGATTGGCTAATATGAAACCCGCCGCCAAAGATTTTAGAATAATGTGGGACAACGCTTATGCCATTCACCCTGTTTTTGGCGAATGCGACCCGCTGTTAAGTATTTATGACGAATGTGTTAAAGCGGGTAATCCCGACCGCGTCATTCTTTTTGCATCGACCTCTAAAATCACCTTCCCCGGTGCAGGTGTAGCCGCAATCGCTTCGAGTGTTGACAACATTTCGAGCATTAAAAAGAGAATGAGCATACAAACCATCGGTCCTGATAAACTTAATCAGTTACGTCATGTGCGTATGTTCCCCGATATAAATGCAGTTCATGAACATATGAAACTTCACGCTGCCGCAATGAAACCTAAGTTTGAAACAGTTTTAAATGAACTCGAACGTCAGTTAAGCGGCCTTGGAATTGCCGAGTGGATTCGTCCTAACGGCGGTTACTTTGTAAGTTTGTTTGTAGAAAAAGGCTGTGCCAAAAGAACGGTTCAACTCTGCCGCGAAGCAGGTCTTATTCTTACCGGTGCAGGTGCCACCTATCCTTACGGAATTGACCCTGATGACAGCAATATAAGAATAGCACCTTCGTTCCCCAGCTCTGCTGAACTTCAAACTGCTACAGAATTGCTATGCGTTTCGGTTAAATTGGCAGTTTTGGAAAAAATGCTTGAAAATTAAATATAAATTATCTGTAAATGTGCATTTTTTGATTGACTTACAGTGAAAAAGATTATATAATTTATCTGTTAGCATGTACGCTATTTCACATCAATCAAAAATGCACGTTTATTTTTTGAGGGATGTAACAAAATTTTGGAGGTTTTGCGATGAAGCGCAGTAACAAACGCGTCGGAAAGCCGGTATTCTTTATCGTGTTTGTTCTTATTCTCCTGTTTTCCTTTGCCTCATTCTTTGGCTTGGACAACTATCATGGAGATATAAGAAAGGTATACTTTAAAGGTGCCGAGGATATTCGATGGGGTATTGATATCAGCGGCGGTGTTGAGGCTATTTTCTCACCCGATAAAGAGGATGCTGAGATTACCGATGATGATATGGATTCCGCTAAACAAATTATTGAAACTCGTCTTTTAAACCAAGGTATTACCGATTCGGAAGTTTATACCGATTACGATAACCACCAGTTGGTCGTTCGTTTCCCCTGGCAGTCAGATGAGGAAACTTATGACCCGACAGCAGCCATTAACGAACTTGGTGAAACCGCAATGCTCACCTTCTATGAGGGCGCAAACAACACAGGTAAAATTGTTCTTCAAGGCGCTGATGACATTGCAGGTGCTTCTGCCGGATACGATTCGGAAAGCAATCAATACATAGTAAGCCTTGAACTTACAGCAGCAGGTAAAGAAAAGTTTGCAACTGCAACTGCCGCAAATATAAATAAACAAATTTCCATTTATATGGACGATGTTTTACTTTCTGCTCCTACCGTTCAAGAAGCCATTACCGATGGCAATGCTATGATTAACGGTGATTTCGATGCCGACTCTGCGGCTGACCTTGCAAGTAAAATTAATGCAGGTGCTCTTCCCTTTGCTTTGACTGTAGACGATTCTAAGTTGCAGGTTATTTCACCTACTTTGGGTGAACAGTCACTTAAAGTTATGCTTATCGCAGGCATCGTAGCATTTGCAGTTATTTGCATTATTATGATTTTACGTTACCGTTTGTGCGGTGTTATTGCCTGCATTGGCCTTTTAGGACAGGCCGCAGGTATGATTGCTTGCGTTTCCGGTTTCTTCTCGGGAACCAACAGTTTTACCCTGACCCTCCCCGGTATTGCCGGTATTATCCTTTCAATCGGTTTCGGTGTTGATGCCAACGTTATTATCATTGAACGTATAAAGGAAGAGTTCCGCAAAGGTAAAACCATCGATGGTGCCATCACTCAAGGTTACAGCAATGCATTCAGTTCTATCCTTGATGGTAACATTACCAACATTATCGTAGCAGTTGTTTTGCTTGCCGCATTCGGCACTCCCGACAGCTTGCTTACCCGCTTATTTAACCTCATTCCGTTTATGAGTTCTTCAGTAACCGGAAGCATTTACTCATTTGGTTACACCACCCTTACCGGTGTTATCTTCAACTTTATCATGGGCGTATTTGCAACACGTCTCATGCTCATGAGTATTTCACGGTTCAAGTGCTTACGCAAACCGTGGCTGTACGGAGGTGAAAAGAGCAATGCTTAAAACCATCAATTTCACAAACAATCTTAAAAAATGCCTTATTATTTCGGCATGCATTATGTTGGTGGGCATTATCCTTACTTGCATTTTTGGTGTTAAGTTGGATACCGACTTTGCCGGAGGCAGCGTTTATCAATACTCTTTCACCGGGGATGTAAATACCGACGATATTGCAAAACTTATCAAAGACAAATTAGGTGCAACAGCCGAGGTTTCAGAAACTACTGATATTTCGGGTAATTCGAGAAAAATAGTTATTTCATTCTCCGGCGATATTACCAATTTGGTTTCTGAAGAAGCTGTTGATAAAATACTTACAACTACAAGTACAACAACCAGCACTTCATCTACAACTTCAGATGTTTCGTCAGATAATGCTTCAACAGACGCTTCATCTGCCACATCTTCTACTACATCTTCTAACACATCTTCAATAACTGAACCCGAAGCAGAAGCAAATGAAGAAGCCAGTGTTGCGATTAAAGACGCTATTACAACTGTTCTTAAAAGTGCATATCCCGACAGCGAGTTCGAACTTGCCGATTCAAAATCGGTCAACCCCTCGCTCGCAACGTCTTTCCTTATTAAGAGCCTTGTTGCCGTAATTATCGCAGCTGCATTCGTAGTGCTTTATATTGCTATCCGTTTCCGTAAAATCGGTGGTGTTTTAGCAGCACTCTCTACTCTTGTAGCACTCGTTCATGACGTAATCATAGCATTTTTCTCAATGGCAATTTTCGGTCTTTCAATCGATATAAACTTCTTTGCTGTTGTACTTATGCTTTTTGGTTACTCACTCAACGCAACCATCGTTATGTTCGACCGCGTACGCGAAAACAAAAAATTCTACCCCGAACTTACAATAAACGATGGCGTAAACAAGAGTATAAACGAAACCCTCGCCCGTTCAATCATGACAACACTTACTACGGTATGCGCTATCACAGCAATCATCGTAGTTGGCGAGATTTTTGGTATTACTACACTTCGTACATTTGCAATTCCCATGGCATTCGGTCTTATTTCAGGTTGCTACACTTCAGTATTCCTTTCGGGTCCGATTTGGGTAAAATGGAACGAACTCAAAATGGCAAAATCAAAGTAATTCCTAAACAAAAGATAAAAACCGCCAAGCATCTGCTTGGTGGTTTTTTATTTTAAATTATATTTTTTCTTTAGTTTACTTTTTATAGAAAATCTATAAATCATCAAAGTAATTATGATTATTGGAAGAAATAAGATAGAAATTAAAATGATAAAAAACTTAAGTTTTCTTATATAGTAAAATTTATTTTTCTCAACAAGTACCACGCGTGTTTGCTTACAACAACATTCACATACATCGATATATTTAGAATATACAAATTTTTTCTTATTAAGGTTACCACCCATCATTTCATTTAAACAATCAAAACATGTTTCTGCCATAATAATTTTCACCCACAATCGTTGGTATATTTTCAATTCTAACCGCTTATACTTATTTTGTCAAGAACAATTGTGGGTGAAAAGTATGAGAAATATATTAGCACAACGTTTAAAACAATGTCGAAAATCAAGAGGTATGACTCAACAACAAGTAGCGATATATTGTGACATTACAGAAAAAACGTATCAAAATTATGAACTTATGACGCGAGAGCCAAAGATAGAAATACTTATCAAAATAGCCGATTTATATGAAACTTCTTTAGATTACCTCGTTGGAAGAACAGATGAAAAATAAATTTAAAAACCACCAAGTATCTGCTTGGTGGTTTTTTTATGCCAACATACCTCTCATTTTTGCTAATATAGCCTTTTCACGGCGGGATACCTGCACTTGACTCATGCCAAGCACCTCGGCTGTTTCGGTTTGCGTTTTTGAGTGGTAATATCTTAAATATATCAGTTTTTTGTCCCGTTCGGCAAGTAACCCCATAACCTCGTGGAGCGAAATTTTATCTAATAAACCCTCATTTTCGCCCTCTACGGCAATGTCAAATTCCGACACGCCGTCATCATCTTCATAACTCAATGACAACGTCGGTTGGGCGGCACACAACGCTTCGGCTACGCTGTCAGCATCAACGCCTAATGCTTCGGCAATTTCAGACACCGTCGGTTCTCGGTCAAGTTTTTTTGACAGCTGTTCGTTCATTCGCACCGCTTTTAATGATAACTCTTTGAGAGTTCTGCCTACTTTAACGCTTCCGCCATCGCGAAACATCCTTTTGAGTTCACCCAATATAACCGGTACGGCATAGGTTGAAAACATGAGCCCTCGCGACCTGTCAAATCCTTTCGATGCCTTGATAAGGCCTATACAGCCCGCTTGAAACAGGTCATCGTACTCTATTCCTTTTCCACGGAATCTCGCACAACAAGAATGAACAAGTCCGATGTTTTCGGTTATAAATTCATTCGATTCATTCATCTTTAATCTTTAATCGTTTGACCATGGTAACGGTCGTTCCCTTTCCAACGGTCGAGCGCACCTGCAAATTATCCATAAAACTGCCCATTACGGCAAACCCTAACCCTGCTCTTTCCTCACCGCCGGTTGTAAAAAGCGGTTCCATAGCCTTTTTGACATCGGGTATCCCGCAACCACAGTCACGAATTTTTATTTTAAGCACTTCGTTTTCGGCTCTTACCGTTATGTATATTTTTCCAATGCTCTCTTTATATGCGTGCACTATACAATTGGTAACCGCCTCGGAAACGGCAGTTTTTATGTCATTAAGTTCGTCTATTGTTGGGTCAAACCGTGCTGCAAAAGCACCCACTGCCACCCTTGCAAACGATTCGTTTGTCGAACGCGACGGAACAATAATTTTAATTTCGTCCTTCATTTTTTACTCCTTTATTAATCCATTTTTGCAAGCCGGTCTAACCCTGCCAACTTCATCACCTTATGTATCTGAGGCGACGTGTTAGACACGTGCAATTCTCCGCCTAATGGCTTCATTATTTTATACCGTCCCATTACAAGGCCTATCCCCGAACTATCCATAAACGTAACGTCTTTAAAATCTAAAATCAGCACCTCAGGGCAGTTTTTCTCGACAGCGGCATCAATTTCACACCGTATCAGCGACGCCGAATGGTGGTCAATTTCGCCTTCTAAAAACGCCGTTATAACGCTGTCGTTCACTTCTAATTTTACTGACAAGTTTTTCACATCCTTTAACAAAAAAATCCGCTATCAAAATGATAGCGGATTTTTTATAAATTTTTTGTCTTAATAAGGTATAATTTTTACACATTTTTTGTCGCAAAATGTGATAACAAAAGCGGTCTTATATCACCTGCAAGATAAAGTGAGCCAAACACCACAATTGGCCTGTTAAAAGCCTTAGCCGTTGAAATTGCTGACTCATAATCGTTGGCTTCTCTTACCGACTCTGTGTATTTTTCACATAAACTTTTAAGGTCACTGGCAGACATTGAACGACTGTTGCTTTTAACTTCTACTGTTATTATCTCTTTAAATAATGGTGTTAATAATCTTACAGCATCACTAACATCCTTATCAGCCATGAAACCAACAATGGCAACAGCATCATTTATGCCGTTTTCGTTAAGATGACGATATAAAGCACCCGTTCCGTTAGGGTTGTGCGAGCCATCAAGAATCACTAACGGGTCTTTAGAAATAACCTCACAACGAGCAGGTATGGTTGCCCTTAAAAGACCTTTTTTAATAGTTTCAACGGGAATTTCAGGATAAGCAACATTAACCGCCGTAATAGCAGTAATGGCATTGTCAACCTGATGTTCACCTGAAAGTGAAATTCTATAATCGTTCCCAAAAAGCGTAAAGAAAGCACCATCAACAAAAAGTTTTGCCTTTTTATCGGCAAACGGGGCTACAAAGAGGTGACTACCTTTGTCATTTGCATTTCTTTTAATTGTGCCCTCGGCCTCACCTTTATTTTCAGCAGTCGACACAACAAAGCAACCCTGCTTTATAATTCCACACTTTTCATTGGCTATTTGGGTTACAGTATCACCTAAAACGTTCGTATGGTCGAGGTCAATTTTAGTTATAACCGAAACTTTAGGTTTTTTTACTACATTAGTGGCATCAAGTCTGCCACCGAGACCAACCTCCAACACCACCGCATCAGCCTTTTTATCAGCATAATATTTAAAAGCCAACGCCGTTATAAACTCAAACTCGGTCAAAGGGTCATTTTCACCCAAAACTCTATCGGAAACTTGTTTTATAATCTCAGTATAAACACTCAAATCCTCGCTCGATATGTTTTCACCGCAAAGTCTTATACGCTCATTAAAACAGGTTATATACGGTGACGTATAAAGTCCCGTTTTATACCCTGCCTCGCTTAAAATTGAACTTATAAAAGTACAGGTTGAGCCTTTTCCGTTAGTACCTGCAACATGGATAATATTAAGGCTGTCTTGAGGGTTGCCCAAAGCCTCTAAAACCGCTGTTATTCTCTCTAACCCCGGTTTTGAACCAAAGCGAAGTAAAGAATGTATATATTCTAAAGCCTCTTTTTCTGTCATATCTACACCACACAAAAAAGCCGACAAGGTAAACCTGCCGGCTTTAAACTACATTTTGGACTTAATGTCGGCAATGCTACTTTCAAGCAATGCTATTTTATCAACGGCCTTCTTATAAGACTCTTTCTGTGCTTCGACAACCTTTTCGGGTGCCTTTGCAACAAAAGCAGGATTGTTGATTTTAGAACCGAAGAAATCTCTATCCTTTTCGGCTGCTGCAAGTTCCTTAGAAAGACGTTCAAGTTCTTTTGAGAAGTCAACAAGTTCATTCATAGGGATTTGAACAACTGCGTCGTTTGTAACAACGCGAACTGCACCTTCTACATCTACACCGCTTACAACCTCAACCTCAGAAGCCGAAGCCAAACGGCACATAAATACGGCTGAATTCTTAAAGGTTTCTGCGCTCTCGGTCTCAATAAACAATTTTGCCTTTTTAGAAGGCGGAACGTTCATTTCGGCGCGACGGTTACGCACTGCCTTAATTACGTTCATAACCTTTTCAAACTCAGCTTCTTCGTTAGCAAAGTTGCGACATTCACAAGAAGTAGGCCACTCGGATATCATAATCGAATTACCCTCGTGAGGTAATGCCTGCCAAATTTCCTCGGTAATAAAAGGCATAAACGGATGCAATAATTTCAAGGTGTTAGAAAGAATATAAACAAGCACACCCTTAGCAGTTGCCTTTTTCTGCTCGTCATCAGAATTAAGACGAACCTTGGTAAGTTCGATATACCAGTCACAGTATACGTCCCAAATAAAGTCATAAAGTTTTGATACTGCAAGACCGATTTCATACTTTTCAAGATTATCGGTAACCTCTTTTACAAGGTTATTAAACTTAGAAAGTACCCATTTGTCTTCAAGTTCAAGATTTTCGGGCACATAAGGAGCCGGCTCGTCTTCGCCTAAATTCATAAGAACGAAACGTGCAGCATTCCAAAGTTTGTTAGCAAAGTTACGGCTTGCCTCAACACGCTCTGCCGAGTAACGCATATCGTTACCGGGAGTATTACCGGTAGCAAGGGTAAATCTCAAAGCGTCGGCACCGTACTTCTCGATTTCTTCGAGAGGGTCAATACCGTTGCCTAATGATTTAGACATCTTTCTGCCTTGCGAGTCACGAACAATACCATGGAACAAAACAGTATTGAAAGGCGCTTTGCCGGTATATTCTAAACCTGAGAAAATCATACGAGCAACCCAGAAGAAGATAATATCATATCCGGTTACAAGGGTGCTTGTAGGATAGAAATATTTAAGGTCAAGAGTGTTGTCGGGCCAACCTAAAGTTGAGAAAGGCCACAATGCAGAGGAAAACCAAGTGTCAAGAGTATCCTCATCTTGCTTTACCTTACCGCCACACTTAGGACAAACATCAACTTCGGTACCGCTAACGGTCATTTCACCACAATCCTCACAGTACCAAGCAGGAATTCTGTGACCCCACCAAAGTTGACGGGAAATACACCAGTCTTTAATGTTTTCCATCCAGTTGTAATATGTCTTTTCAAAACGCGTGGGGATAAGTTTAATCTCGCCGTTTTTAACAACGTCAATCGCAGGCTCTGCCAAAGGTTGCATTTTAACAAACCATTGTTTAGAAATACGAGGTTCAACAATGGTAGAACAACGATAGCAACTGCCTACATTATGTTTCATAGGTTCAATTTTTACAAGGAAGCCGCCTGCTTCAAGGTCGGCAACGATAGCTTTTCTTGCTTCGTAGCGGTCCATACCTTGATATTTGCCGCCGTTTTCGTTGATATGTGCATCATCGGTCATAACATTGATAACGGGGAGATTATGACGAAGACCGACTTCAAAGTCGTTAGGGTCATGTGCAGGTGTAATTTTAACAACACCGGTACCGAAATCCATTTCAACGTAAGTGTCGGCAACAATCGGTATTTCAGTGCCAACAAGTGGCAAGGTTACAGTCTTTCCAACAAGTGACTTATAGCGCTCGTCATCGGGGTGAACTGCAACTGCGGTATCACCAAGCATAGTTTCAGGACGAGTGGTAGCAAGTTCAATAAATCCACTACCGTCACTTAAAGGATAACGAAGATGCCAGAACGAACCATCTTTCTCGGCATAATCTACCTCAGCATCCGAAATAGAGGTTAAGCAATGAGGACACCAGTTGATAATCCTTTCACCACGATAAATAAGTCCTTTTTCGTAAAGACGGATAAATACTTCCTTAACGGCTTTAGAGCAACCTTCGTCAAGAGTAAAACGCTCTCTGTCCCAGTCGCAAGAAGTACCCAATTTTTTAAGTTGTTCAATGATTCTTCCGCCGAACTTTTCTTTCCAAGCCCAAGCGCGTTCAAGGAATTTTTCGCGTCCCAAATCTTCTTTGGAAATACCCTCTTTACGCATTGCTTCAACGATTTTAGCCTCAGTAGCAATTGAAGCGTGGTCGGTACCGGGAAGCCAAAGTGCAGAATAACCCTGCATTCTTCTCCATCTAATAAGAATATCTTGCAAAGTTTCATCCAAAGCGTGACCCATATGAAGTTGACCCGTAATGTTGGGTGGCGGTATAACAATAGTATACGGCTTCTTTTTCTGGTCTACTTCAGCATGGAAGTACTTGTTTTCGAGCCAAAAAGCATATGTTCTATCCTCAACAGAGGCAGGATTATATACCTTTTCAAGTTCTTTTGCCATAATATTAGTCCTTTCACCGAAAACGGTTTTATTTGGAAATTATATTCAATTTAATATAATATACCAAGCGACAATAAATGTCAACATCGGCAAACATTTCCAAACATATAATTTAAACAAAAACACAAAATATATTTGTCAACCGATTAATTAAGCGTTTGCATATCAAGTTGACCGATGCCTCAAGCGTTTTGCTTGAGGCATTGTTTTTTATATTTACTTAACCCAATGTAAGTTGTTCGCCTTGTTCTTCGGCAGAAGGCAAACTTCCCGCTGCAGGCAAACTTCTTGTGCGGTAACGGTGAGGTTTAATTAGCATACCTTCCGAATACAGCACTGTTTCAAATAATCTTTGACCTTTTTTCTGGGTCATAACGGCTACACCGCCGTTATCCTTCGTCGCTTTAACCTGCAATGCGCCTGTATGAAGCAACAACATTCTGCCACCGGTAGACTTTAAGAGAATTTCGCAATCTTCTTTTATGTGCATAATTGAGCAAAGCTCATGTTTATCTGTGTATGCAGAAATCAACTTTTTGCGGTTTGTTTTGGTGGCATAAGCCGAAAGCGATACTTTAGATACCCTACCATTTGTAAAGAAGAACATCATATAGCCCGAATAATCGGTAGTCACTACCATAAATACGGGCTTTTCTCCGTCTTCCATATCAAGTTTTGCGGGGATATAATCACCCAAAACACTTGCCTTTGTATCGTCAAAGTCACTTGCTTTTGTTTTATAAACTTGACATTTATCGGTAAAGAACAGCAATTCTGCAGCATTAGAGGTTTCAACGCTCATCATAAGGCTGTCGCCCTCTTTATACTTCTGCTCACCGCTCATTCTAAGTGATTGAGGTGTTATTTTCTTGAAATAGCCGTCGTTTGACAAGAATAAAGTCACAGGATAATCAGGTACTTTTTCATCTTCCATTTCATACTTGTTATCCTCAGCAGAAATTATCACAGTCTTTCTTTCTTGACCGTATTTTTCAGCCACCGCCTCAAGTTCCTTAATGATAATATTCATAAGTTTACGGCGTGTCTTTAAAATATCTTCAAGTTCTTCAATTTCCTTTTGAAGATTTTCAATATCATCAATTTTTTTCATAATATATTCGCGATTTAAATGACGAAGTTTAATTTCGGCTACATACTCTGCCTGAACCTCATCAATACCAAATCCTATCATAAGATTTGGCACAACCTCTTTTTCTTCAGCGGTTTCGCGAACAATTTTAATTGCCTTGTCGATATCGAGCAATATTTTTTGAAGTCCTTTTAAAAGGTGATATTTATCTTGAGCTTTTTTAAGGTTAAAACATATTCTTCTGCGAACACACTCTACTCTAAAAGCTGTCCACTCGGTCAATATGTCTTTAACACCCATTACCATAGGTGAACCGCCTACAAGAATGTTAAAGTTACAAGAAAAACTGTCTTGCAAAGGTGTAAGTTTAAACAACTTTTGCATAAACTTTTCAGGGTCAACACCACGCTTTAAATCTATGGTAATTTTAAGTCCCGAAAGGTCGGTTTCATCACGAATATCGTTAATTTCTGTAATCTTTTTAAGTTTTACAAGGTCTATAATTTTTTCAATAATAGCCTCAATCGTGGTTGTGGGAGGAATTTGAGTTACATCTATGCAGTTAGCCGATTTATCATAACTGTAAACTGCGCGAACCTTAACAGAACCTCTGCCCGTTTCGTAAATTTTTTCCATTTCGGCGCGGTCATAAAGCAACTGTCCTCCACCGGGAAAATCAGGTGCAATCAAGTGGTCGGCAATCGTAGTATCCTCATCTTTTATAAACTCTATTTCGGTGCGACAAACCTCTTTAAGATTAAACGGACAAATAGAGTTAGCCATACCAACCGCAATACCTGTATTGGCATTTACAAGAATTGACGGGAACGAAACAGGAAACAAAGTAGGTTCCTTCATGGTTGCATCATAGTTGTCAACAAAATCTATTGTATCAGAGTCGATATCCTTAAAAAGTTCTGCCGCTATGGGAGCCAACTTTGCCTCGGTATATCGAGGTGCCGCATAAGCCATATCACGAGAATAGGCTTTACCCATATTACCTTTTGAATCAACATACGGGTGAAGCAACGCTTCATTACCTACAGTCAGACGAACCATTGTTTCATAAATGGCAGCATCACCGTGAGGATTAAGTCGCATTGTTTGACCGGCAATATTAGCCGACTTGGTTCTCGCGCCATTAAGCAACCCCATGTTATACATAGTATAAAGCAATTTGCGGTGCGAAGGCTTAAACCCATCAATTTCAGGGATTGCTCGCGACAAAATAGCGCTCATCGCATACGGCATAAAATTGGTTTCAAGCGTTCTTGTAATAGGATTTTCAACAACCGTACCGGCACCTGCAATATAAGCGTTGGCTTCGGCAGGAGCAGTAACCTTCGTTGTTTCTTTTGTAGTTTTACGTTTCGGAGCCATAATCTTTTCTCCCTATTTTTAACTTAAATCTGCATCTGCAATATAAAGATAACCTTTTTCGGTTATCATTTCTTTTCTTCCATCAATGTCATCACCCAAAAGCACATCAAACATAGTAGCCGTTGCCTCGGCATCTTCAGGTGTGACCTTTATAAGCCTTCTGGTCTTTGGATTCATGGTTGTAAGGCTCATCATATCAGCCTGGTTTTCACCAAGACCTTTTGAACGCTGAACGGTGCATTTTGTATTTCCAACCATATTGGTCATGATATCTGCCTTTTCTTTTTCGTCATAGGCAAAATAAGTCTTATCCTTAGTGGTTATTTCGTAAAGCGGAGTTTCGGCTATAAACACCTTACCGACCTCAATTAATGTTGGAATAAGCCTATATATCATGGTAAGAATAAGCGTTCTTATGTGGAATCCGTCTTCGTCAGCATCGGTACAGATAATGATTTTATTCCAGCGAAGAGCGTTAAGGTCAAATGTTGAAAGGTCTTTATTAGCCTTCGATTTTACCTCAACACCACAGCCTAAAACCTTTAAAAGATTTGTAATAATCTCAGATTTAAAAATTCGGTCATAATCGGCTTTGAGACAGTTAAGAATTTTACCTCTTACGGGTATAACAGCTTGGAATTCAGCATTTCTTGCCATTTTAACCGAGCCCAAAGCCGAATCACCCTCAACGATAAACAGTTCTCTCATCGTAACATCTTTGCTGCGACAATCAACAAACTTGTCAATTCGGCTAAGCATGTCGTTACCCGACTGTAAAGTCTTTTTAATATTAAGACGCTCGCGTTCACTTCGCTCACGGCTACGCTTATTTATAAGAACTTGACCTGCAATTTTTTCGGCTTCTTCACGATTCTCTATAAAATAAACCTCTAACTGATGACGCAAAAATTCGGTCATGGCGTCGCCGATAAACTTATTGGTAATAGCCTTTTTGGTTTGGTTTTCGTATGAAGTTTGGGTTGAGAACGATGAAATACAAAGAACAATACATTCTTCTATATCAGCAAATGTAATTTTACTCTCGTTTTTCTGATATTTGTTTGTATTTTTTATATAATTATCAATTTGATAAACAAATGCGTTTCTGACAGCTCTTTCGGGTGCACCACCATGTTCGAGCCAACTTGAGTTGTGGTAATACTCTTTGAGTTGAACTTGATTTGAAAAACTAAGCGCAACATTGATTTTAACTTTATATTCAGGTTTATCGTCACGGTCGCGTCCCTTTCGTTCGGTATGCCAAAACTGTACCGAAGTAAGACCTTTATCTTCAACCTTTTCAGTAACGTAGTCTTTAATGCCCTCGGCATAACAATATTCATAAGTTTCAAATTTATTGCCAACTTGGTCGCGAAGTATAAAGGTAATATTATCATTAACAACCGCTTGACGCTTTAAAATATCTTGATAATACTCAAGCGGTATGTTAATATCGGTAAAAACTTCTAAATCGGGTTTCCAACGCGTTTTTGTACCCGTATCTTTACCACTGTAAGTTTCTTTTTTAAGCCCACCTATATTTTCGCCTTTTTCAAAATGGAGGGTATAAATATATCCGTCACGCTTAATTTCAACATCCATATATTCCGAGGAATACTGTGTCGAACAAAGACCAAGTCCATTAAGACCCAACGAAAACTCATAGTTTTCGCCGTCATTAGTATTGTACTTGCCACCGGCATACATCTCGCAGTAAAGGAGTTCCCAATTGAAACGGTTTTCTTTAGTATTAAAGTCAACCGGCGCACCTCGTCCAAAGTCCTGCACTTCGATAGAATGGTCGGCAAACCTTGTAACCACGATTTTTTTACCGTGACCTTCTCTTGCCTCGTCTATTGAGTTAGAAATAATCTCGAATACCGAATGTTGACAACCCTCAATGCCGTCCGAACCGAAAATAACCGCCGGTCTTTTTCTAACTCGGTCAGCACCTTTTAAGGAGGTTATACTTTCGTTGCCGTATTCAGTCCTTTTTGCCATTTTTCATCATCCTTATAGAAAAGTTCCATTATTTACATAAATATCCATTATCTTTATTATTCTATACCATATCTTGTGTTTCGTCAAGTGTTTTCGACATATATACCCGTTATATCGACTTTTTTGACATATTTTTTTCAAAAAGCATTGTAACAGGCAAACAGCAGTGGTATAATCGGTGTGTAGCAACTTTAGGCAGGTGACCAAAATGCAAAAAAGGATAAAAGAAACATTGAGTGGCAGAACATTATACCTTATTATTTCGGTCGTTATATTTGTTGCATTACTCAGCGTCGGTACCTTAAGTTTGGGTCCAAAAATAGTATCGCTATCGCGTGACCCCGAAGCATTACGTCAGTATTTAGGTTCAGGCGGTATTAAAAGTTATACGATATTTCTTGCAATTCAATTTATTCAAACCGTTTTTGCCTTAATTCCGGGCGAGTTTGTCGAAATCGCCGCAGGATACTTATACGGTAGCGTTAAGGGTTTGATTTTGTGCCTTTTGGGTGTAGGTGTTGCAACCGCACTGATTTTCAGTCTTACACGTCTCTTGGGTAAAAAATTCACCGAAATTACAATTGATTCAAAAGATTTAAAACGTCTTAGGTTTTTGCAAGATGAGAAAAAACTTGAAATTATGTTTGCCTTACTGTTCTTTATACCCGGCACGCCTAAAGACCTCATAACCTATTTTGCCGGCGTAACCAAAATAAAATTCATTAAATTTATGGCAATCAGCCTGTTTTGTCGCATACCTTCAATTTTAACCTCTACCCTTGCAGGTGACGCTTTAGGCGAGCAAAGTTATTTGCAGTCGGCAATAATATTTGCCGTCACAGGTCTTGTTGGCATTTGCGGCGTTTTATTTTATAAAAAACTAACGTCAAAACACAAAAACAAAACTTAAACTTTGCATTTTAAAAAAATTATGCTACAATACTTAGGTGTTTAAAAGAGGTGAATTCATGAAAAATGTTATCGCGCTATGCCTTTTCTTAATAGTTTCGGTTGTTTCTATATATGTAGGTAGTAATGTTGACTACACTGTTACCGTTGCAAACCCTGACGATAACGCCCCTTCATACCGCAAAGTTTGGCAGATGTATAATCTCGGCACACCCTCTGCTGTTACCTTTGACGATAAAAAATTGACCTCTCGCAACCCCTGGGACATGAAAGTTTTTAACGGTAAACTCTATATTGGCAGCGGCGACTGGAATGAAAACACAGGGCCGGTAGCCGTATGGCGTTATAATATTGAAAACAGCATGTGGGAAAACACCGGCATTATAAACGATGATGCAATAACAAGATTTCATGTTTTGAACGACAAGTTGGTCATTTCCGGTACCGACCCTAAAGAGGATTATTCGTTTGGTAATTATTATGTTCTTAATGACGACAAGTGGGATACCGTTCGCACCATACCTAACGGAGCGCACCTGTTTGATATTGCCCAATATAAAAACGAAACATTTTATGCCATCGGCACCCCCGATAACACTACTTCCCCCGTTCAAAAAACAGCCGACGGACAAACCTTTGTAAATATCCCTTTTTATAACGGAGACAAACAGGTTTTGGGGAATAAAACACTTTTCTTTTCACGTTGCTACGCATTGTTTAAGGCAGATAACGGTCTGTTTGCTTTTTGCAGATGGAACATGGGTGGCGCTTACGGATTTTATGAATATAAAAACGGCGCTTTTTACTTAATTGAAAACATCACGAAAATATCGGCTAAATATCCCGGCATTAACCGTCAACAATTATTAAACGAATGGTTGACCGTTAATGACACCTGCTACATTTCGCTTGGCAATGTTTATTCAACCAAAGACTTTAAGACGTTAGAAACTTTAAAAACACCCAACGACGAGTATGTGCAGGATATTACCGAACATAACGGCAAGGTGTATATGATTTCTTCCAAAAAAATCGAAATAATGCCCGAAATCACCAATGAATCCGAAACACCACCCGAACCGATAATCAAGTATAAAAACACTGTTTGGGAATATTCCGAAACCGATGGGTTTAAAGAGGTTTTTTCGTTCAATTACAACTCAACCGCTATGAGTTTTGTTTTTGATGACGACAGATGTTATGTTGGCATCGGCAGTTTTAATGACCAAACTATAAAACAAACCTACAACGGAACAATTCTGATGTTCAAAGAAGAACTGGTCGAAGTAAAATAAAAAGCTTGGAGTTAGAGGCACCCTCCGCAAGGAAGGTGCCTCAGTTATATTCGCCAAAGGCGAGTTATATTGCTTTGCAGTTATATTTGGGCTACGCCCAAGTTATATTCGCTTCGCGAGTTTTGGTGGCGAATATAATAACACTGAAACCGCAAGGTTTCAATATCACTCTTTTAGAAATATCTCGCCGTTAGCGAGGTATTCTAAAAGAATATCACTGTGAGACCTGTCTCACAATATCACTCATTACATTTATCCTTGAGATAGGTATAATTTTAAAGTATGTAACCCACTATGACACTTTCAACAGATAAGTGTCATTTTATAATATAAAATGCAAGTAGGGAGAACACTTCTTTATGAAGTGTCTCCCTACCTCCAAGCTTTTTATTTTACCTGAAATTATGAAATTTATTGATTTTTTAATTTAATAATGCTATACTAAACTTACCACACAACATTTTAATATGACAAACGACAAAGTGTGTATTTTTATCTTTTGGTAAAAATGCAGGCTCTATTTTCGCATACTTTGTTGTTTGTAGAAAATGTTGTGTGGTAGCAATTACGAGTCGCATTTTTCGGTGTGTGTGACTT
>JAZQDU010000030.1:0-24208 GCA_045546915.1 Acutalibacteraceae bacterium
CAACATAATGTCACACAAATCGCAGGTTACATCGGTTGCGTAGATTTTTCCTTTAAAACCATCTTTATATAACTTTGGCAGCATACCGGAATGGTCAATATGTGCGTGTGTCAAAAAAACGGAATCAATTTGATTTGCGGCAACCGGAAGACTGATGTTTTGAAAAACATCCTTACCTTGCTCCATTCCGCAATCAACCAAAAAGTATCTATTATTTATTTCCAAGAGAGTACAGCTTCCTGTAACTTCGTGGGTTGCTCCTATAAACTGTATTTTCATTAAGAAAACCTCCTATGTGTTTATTATACAACAATTAATGATGTACTTCAACTTATGTTTATTTTATCTTACAATTTATTCTTTAGCAAAATTAAGTTATTCTTGAAAATTTGTTGCTTGTAATATATAATATAAATAGCAAAACCCAAATAAATTAATATGGGAGGAAAAGATTTATGAATTTACTCAAAAAATGTACAGCAGAATTTATTGGAACTTTCGTGTTAGTCTTTTTTGCTTGTGGAACTGCCGCAGTTGTCGGTTGCTCGGCTGAAAACGGAACAGGATATCTGTTAACTGCTCTTTCTTTCGGTCTTGTTATCGTTGCTATGGCTTACTCTATCGGCAACATTTCAGGATGCCATATCAACCCTGCCGTATCAATTGCAATGTTGGTTAGCGGCAAACTCTCGGTAAAAGACTTTATCGGTTACTTGATTGCTCAGTTTGCAGGTGCAACAGCCGGTGCAGCCGTGCTGATGGCATTTGTCGGGAAGGAAAGCGGACTTGGTGCAAACGCTCTGTATGAGGGCAACATCGCTTTGTCCCTGCTCATTGAGGTTATCCTGACCTTCGTGTTCGTAATTGCTATCCTCGGCGTTACTTCTAAGAAAGAAAACAGCGCTGTATCCGGTATCGTGATTGGTCTGACCCTGACCCTCGTACATATCCTTGGCATCTCCTTTACAGGAACTTCTGTTAATCCTGCTCGTAGCTTTGGCCCTGCGCTCTTTGTCGGCGGCGATGCTCTTGCAAACGTTTGGGTGTTCTTGGTAGCACCTTTGGTAGGCGGTGTTCTTGCAGCACTTGTGTATAAATTCCTTGACAGCAAGAAAGCTGAATAAAGCGGAATTAAGAAATATCAATAGAGGATACTTTATCGAAGTTATAAAAGCGGTATGGTCGAATAAGCCATACCGCTTATTTTTCTGACCACGAACAATTAATACTCTTGTTGTCAGAAATAAAATATGGTATAATATTCTACAGAATATTGTTATATAAGGAGGAAACATAATGAGCTATTCCGAAATTACACCGTATATTAAAGAACTTGCTTCTCTATCAGATATAAGTAACCATATTGTTCCGGATATGTATACAAAGCACGATGTAAAGCGTGGACTACGTGACATTGACGGTAATGGCGTTGTTGCCGGACTCACAGAAGTTTCATGTATAAAAGCCAAGACAAAGGATGCTGAAGGAAATGATATTCCTTGCGAAGGACAGCTTTATTACAGAGGTATCAATGTTCGTGACCTTGTAAAAGGTTTTGTTTCTGATGGCCGTTCCGGTTTTGAGGAAACTGTATTTTTGCTTTTGTTTTCTAAACTTCCAACAAGCGATGAATTGAATCGTTTTTGTGAACAACTATCGTTTTACCGTTCTTTGCCGCCTTCCTTTGTACGTGATATGATTCTCAAAGCTCCCGGTAAGGATATGATGAATATTTTGTCAAGAAGTGTTTTGGCTCTTTATGCTTATGATGATAACCCCGATGATATTTCCACTGCAAATATCCTGCGTCAATGTTTGCAGTTAATAGCAGAATTTCCGCTTCTCGCCGTTTACAGTTATCATTCTTATCAGCATTATCACAAAGGGCAAAGCTTATTTATTCATCATCCCAAAAAAGAATTGAATACGGCTGAGAATTTGCTCTACATACTACGAGAGGACGGACAGTACACATCGCTTGAAGCAGAGTTGCTTGATCTTGCACTTGTTCTCCACGCTGAACATGGCGGTGGTAATAACTCAACATTCACCACACATGTCGTTACCTCTTCCGGAACAGATACCTATTCCGCTATTTCGGCGGCACTTGGTTCCTTAAAAGGCCCTCGTCATGGCGGTGCAAATATCAAAGTTATGCAAATGTTTGATGATATGAAAGCCAATATCAACATCAAAGATAAAAATGAGGTTAAGGATTATCTCGTTAGGCTTCTTGATAAACAGGCATTTGATAAATCAGGACTTATATACGGTATGGGACATGCAGTATATTCATTATCTGATCCGAGAGCCGACATATTACGCTATTACGCTGAACAGCTTTCTGTGGAAAAAGGTCTTCACGATGAGTTTGAGTTGTACCAAACCGTAGAAAAAATGGCGCCTGAAATTATCGCTGAAAAGCGTAAAATGTATAAAGGTGTCAGTGCCAATGTTGACTTTTATTCAGGTATGGTCTATAAAATGCTTGGTCTACCTTACGAATTGTTTACTCCCATATTCGCTATTGCAAGAATTGCAGGTTGGAGTGCACACCGTATAGAAGAAATACAAAACGCAGGGAAAATTATTCGTCCCGCATATATAAATGTGAAAGAAGAAAACGAGTATATCCCTCTGCAAAATAGATGAATTGAGGATGGACAAATAATATTTCGGAGTAAAAATCATGAAATCACATAAAAGAAAAATAGTAGCACCAATTATTATTTCGGTAATAATAGTATTATATTATGTTGTTTACTTTGGTATTTTGATAGCGTTAATAGACGGTATTTGGAAATGGCTTTTAGGCATTATTCCACTTGCGCTTTCTGCTGTTATGCTCAAAGTTTGCATAGAAAGAATAAATGAAATAAAGAAAGGTGAAGAAGATGATCTTAGTAAATACTGATTACATTACTGGAAAAGAATTAGAAATGTTAGGTCTTGTAAAAGGCAGCACAATCCAATCTAAACATATTGGAAAAGATATTTCCCAAAGTTTCAAAACCTTAGTCGGCGGAGAACTTAAATCTTACAACGAAATGATGAACGAGGCTCGTGCTCTTGCTACTAAGAGAATGGTTGCAGAGGCCGAAGAACTCGGTGCGGATGCGGTGGTTAATGTTCGCTACGCATCTTCTGCTATCATGCAGGGTGCAGCCGAGGTAATTGTCTACGGAACGGCAGTCAAATTTGTTTAATCAAAGAAAGTGTCGCAGAAATGAACAAGTCCAGTAAAAACGGACAATAGAAAAAGTAAAGTAAATATATACTAAATTTGGGGAGGGCACGCAAATGAAAACCATTATCATAGGCGGTGTTGCGGGTGGTGCAACTGCTGCGGCGCGACTTCGCAGACTGGATGAAAAAGCCGAAATTATTATTTTAGAGCGTGGCGAATATGTGTCCTTTGCTAACTGCGGTCTGCCGTATTATATCGGCGGTGTCATCACTGACCGCGAGGATTTGACTTTGCAGACACCCGAAAGCTTTAAGGCACGTTTTAATATTGATGTAAGAGTGTTAAACGAGGCGGTTAAGGTAAGCCCCGATGCCAAAACCGTAACCGTCAAAAATCTTCGCACAGGCGAAACCTATGAAGAAGCTTATGATAACCTTATTTTGTCTATGGGTGCTGAACCGATAAGACCGAATATTGAAGGTGCTGACGGTAGCAATGTTTTCACACTTCGTAACATTCCCGATACCTTAAAAATCAAAAATTATATTGATACGGCAAAACCACGCTCGGCTGTGGTTATCGGCGGCGGATATATCGGTGTTGAAATGGCAGAAAATTTAGTCGAAGCAGGGCTAAAGGTTGCAATCGTAGAACTTGCCGACCATCTGATAGCGCCTCTTGATTTTGATATGGCGGCAGATGTTCACCGCTATATTAAATCCAAAGGAATTTATCTGCACCTTAATAACGGTGTAAAGGCTATAAACGGAAATACTGTCATCTTGCAAAACGGCGAGATCGCCGCCGATATGATCATACTGTCGGTGGGCGTCCGTCCCGAAACCGCCATTGCAAAAGATGCAGGAATAGAACTCAATGGGCGCGGAAGCATTGTTGTAAACAACAAAATGCAGACCAATATACCGAATATTTATGCTGTCGGTGATGCAGTTGAGGTGGAGGATTTTATAACAAAGAACCCTGCCTTTATTCCTCTTGCAGGGCCTGCCAATAAGCAGGGCAGAATTGCCGCCGACAATATCGCGGGATACGAGAGTGTTTATACCGGCACGCAAGGCTCAGCAGTTTTAAAACTCTTTGATATGACCGTTGCCACCACGGGTCTTAACGAAAAGTCGGCTACTGCGGCAGGCATTGATTACGATAAAACCTATACCTATTCGGCATCCCACGCTACCTATTATCCGGGTGCCGCACAGATGTCAATAAAAGCGTTGTGGGATAAGAAAACACTTCAAATCATTGGTGCGCAGATCGTCGGTTTTGACGGTGTGGACAAGCGTATGGACGTACTTGCCACCGCCATCCGTTTCGGTGCTAAAATCACCGACCTTACCACCCTTGAACTTTGCTATGCGCCGCCTTTCGGCAGTGCGAAAGACCCCGTTAATATGTTAGGTTTTGTTGCCGAAAACATTGTCAGCGGAAAACTAAAACAGTTCTTCTGGCACGATGTGGAAAAACTCCCTCGTGACGGCAGTGTTTTCTTACTCGACACCCGTACACCGTATGAAGTAATGTATGGTAAAATTGACGGTTTTATCAATATTCCGCTTGATGAACTGCGTGAGCGTATTGACGAAATTCCAAAAGATAAACCTATTTATGTTCATTGTCATTCGGGGCTTCGTTCCTACCTTGCTTGCCGTATTCTTATAGGCAACGGGTACGACTGCTATAACCTTGCAGGCGGATGGCGGCTCTATGAATCGGTCATAAACGAGCGCACCGTCCCTGAATACTCTTGTAAAGACTGTAAATAAATATTGCCATAAGAAAAGCCGATGAGAAATCTTGCGATTCCTCATCGGCTTTTGGTTACTTATCAAAAGAAACAGGCTTTGTATCGTTTGTCGCAAATGCGTTAGGACCGGGGTCGGACATTGAGAAATACATTTTAGCAGCCTTTGTTGTGCCGAAATCTCGGTTAGAGCCGGAGTTTTGCACCTTGTTAAATGCATCGCGGAACATCTGGTTGTGCCCTTCCTCACGGTTTAAAAGGAAGTCGATGGTCTCACGCACCTTTTTGTCATCAATCTGGCGGTAAAGGTATTCATAAACCACCTTTGCACGTTGCTCGGATGCAATATTGCTTAAGAGGTCTGCACATAGGTCTCCCGTAACCGTTACATAGTCGCCCGTCCAAGAGTAACCCGATGCGTTAATAAGACCGGGGTTAAGACCTAAAAGTACGTGGGACTGAATTTCACCTGACGGCACCTGCTTAGCATCAACATCGTGTCCGTTAAGCAAGTTGATGGTCTGTGCCACCATCTCCATATGACTAAGTTCCTCGGCCGCAATGTCAAGAAATAAATCCTTAATTTCAGGGTCTTTGATTCTAAAACTCTGCGACATATACTGCATACCCGCCTTAAGCTCACCGTTACCGCCGCCAAGCTGTTCTTGTAAAAGCGCCGCATACTGCGGGTTTGGTTTCTCTACTGCTACAGGATGAAATAGCATCTTTTCGTGTTTAAACATAAACTTACCTCCGTTAATATTGTATTAAATATTCTTTCCATTTTTTGTACTGATATACAATGGGCAAACATATCTGCACACTTGGAGGTAAGTATATTAGTTTTCGATATCAAGTAAAACAGGGATTGAGAAAACTCGCAAAAAATGATATAATATATCAAAAAAATTATTTAAAAAATATCACCAAATGCGATATGGTATTTTAATGAATTTGAATCACAAGATACTGAGTCTTTGCGAGTTAAAAAATAAAATTACGCAAGTATGGATTCAAGGGCAAATTTGGAATTTATAAAGGTTAAATAAATCGATAGAGTAATGCAATCTTTTATGGTATGTTCTTCTACCAAGTAGGTGCTTAGTACGAAATCGATCACTGTAATTTAATCCTATTATAATTAAGAGGTGAAAAATATATGCCATTAGAAATTGTAAGAAATGATATAACTAAAATGACGGTGGATGCCATTGTTAATGCTGCTAACGAATCGCTTTTGGGCGGTGGCGGTGTTGACGGTGCGATTCACTATGCCGCAGGGCCGAAGTTGCTCGCTGAGTGTAAAACTCTCGGCGGCTGCAAGACCGGAAAAGCAAAGATTACGGGCGGATATAATCTGCCTGCAAAGTATGTAATACATACCGTCGGTCCAATTTACGAGGACGGTAAGCACGGCGAAAAGGCTTTGCTTGAATCTTGTTATCGCGAATCTTTGGCACTGGCTAAAGAGCACAACTGTGAAACAGTGGCTTTTCCGCTTATTTCTTCGGGTGTGTACGGATATCCCAAGGATCAGGCATTAAAGGTTGCCATTGATGTTATCAGCGACTTTCTTCTCGAAAATGAGATGAAGGTCTACATCGTCATATTTGATAAGGCGGCGTATAAAATCAGCGAGAAGTTGTTCTCGGATATTGCCGAATACATAGACGATAATTATGTGGATAGGTCTACCGATTATCGCCGTGAGGGTAGCCGTATGAACTATCCTTGCCAAAGTGTGATGATTGGCTCGGCACAACCTGAATACCTTGACTTATGCGAATGCAAGGCAATGTTATCCGAGGATGACCTTAACGCTAAACTAAAGCATATTGATGAGAGTTTCTCGCAGATGCTTCTTCGGAAGATTGACGAAAAAGGTATGACCGATGCCGAGTGCTACAAAAAGGCAAACATCGACCGCAAACTGTTTTCGAAGATTCGCAGTGACGTGCATTATAAGCCGAGCAAATGTACTGCAATCGCTTTTGCTATCTCGCTTGAACTCACACTTTCCGAGACCGAAGATATGCTTAAAAAGGCGGGATTTGCTTTATCTAACAGCAATAAATTTGATATAATAATTAAATATTTTGTTGAACGAGGCAACTACAACGTCTTCGAAATTAACGAAGCATTATTTGCCTTTGACCAAAGTTTACTTGGAGCGTAAAAATGAGTGAAATTAAACGCTGTAAATGGTGCACCCTTAAAAACACCGCATACATAAAATACCACGACGAAGAGTGGGGTGTGCAAAATTTCAATGAGCAGTATTTATTTGAAATGCTGATTCTCGAATCCTTTCAGGCAGGGCTTTCTTGGGAATGTGTGCTTAACAAACGTGAGGCATTCCGCAAAGCATTTGATGGCTTTAATGCTGAAAAAATTGCTAATTATGACGATGAAAAAATTGCCGAGCTTCAAAACAATAAAGATATAATACGCAATAAACTGAAAATTATAGCGACGGTAAATAATGCGAAAATCTTTTTGGAAATTCAAAAAGAGTACGGTAGTTTCCGCGAGTATCTTAAAAGGTTTACTAATGAACAGCAGATTATAGAGGTGGGCAAGACAACATCGATTTTATCTGATGCTTTGTCGGCTGACCTAATAAAACGAGGAATGAAATTTGTAGGCAGTACCATTATTTATTCTTATCTGCAGGCAATCGGCGTTATTTCCTCACACGAGAAAGAATGTTTTATGTATAAAGGACTATAAAAAATGAAGAAAATTAAAATAACCGTTATGCGAAAAGCGCGGTATGATGATTTGATTGAAAAATACGAAAACCCTATAGAGCACGCTTGCGATTTACAAGAAGGTCAGGTGTTTATCTGTGAAGGCTGGCAAAAGCCCGAAGGATTTTGTGATAGTGCGTGGGAGAGCGTTTCACCGTTTGTAATGACACTTGCTCACGGTGGAGGGGATTTCTATGACGGATGGATGAAGAACCCGAAATCTGCAATGATTTCTTGCAATGACGGTTTTCGTCCCGTAAGTTTTTTGATTGAAGTTGTTGAATAAGGAGATTGCTATGTTAAAATTTATCTGTTACCCAAAATGCACCACTTGCCAAAGAGCAAAAAAGTGGTTAGATGATAATAAAATTGAATATGAATTTAGAGATATTAAACTTGATAATCCCACGCTTGAAGAATTGACCGAGTGGTATAACAAGAGCGGTTTACCGATAAAGAAGTTCTTTAATACAAGCGGTCTGCTTTATAAATCATTAGACCTTAAAAACAAACTCCCCGAAATGACCGAGGATGAGATGCTGGGCCTCCTCGCAACCGACGGTATGCTTGTTAAAAGACCGATAGCTATAGGTGATGATTTCGTGCTTGTTGGGTTTAAAGAAACCGAGTGGCGTGAAAAACTGAATAAATAATTGTCGCTTTGCAGGCGACCTAACCTCTCTTTTGTTGGTGTAGAATGAGTACATCAAATGAAAGAGAGGTTTTATACTCATGAAAAACAACATTACTGAACTCGTATTTATTTTGGACAGAAGCGGCTCAATGGCAGGTCTTGAGAGCGACACAATCGGCGGTTTTAACTCAATGATTAAAAAGCAAAAGAAACAAGATGGTGACTGTTATGTTTCAACGGTACTTTTTGATGATGAGAGTGAAGTTCTGCACGACCGAGTAAAGCTCGGCGACATTCCAAAGATGACCGATAACGATTACACAGTTCGTGGTTGCACAGCGCTTATTGATGCTATCGGCGGTGCAATTCATCACATCGGCAACATTCACAAGTATGCTCGTCCTGAGGATGTACCGGAGCATACTATGTTCGTAATCACAACCGACGGGCAGGAGAACGCAAGCCACCGCTACACAGGTGAACAGGTTAAAAAGATGATTGAGCTCAGACGAGAAAAATACGGTTGGGAGTTTCTTTTTATTGGTGCAAACATTAATGCGGTTGAAACAGCGGCTCGTTATGGCATTGATAAAGACCGAGCGGTCAACTACAATGCCGACGGTGAGGGCACTCATATTCTGTACGAAACGGTTGCAAAAGCAGTTTGCAATGTCAGAGCAAGCGCACCGCTTAGTGCAGATTGGTCTGAAGAAATCAACGCTGACTACCAACGTAGAGGTAAAAAGAATAAGTGAAAATTTTAGGCGAGGGTAACACCTCGCCTTGCTTTTTATATGAGATAAAAGCGGAGTTAGTCCGGGCAAAACATGGGGTAAAACGTGGGGTGTCAATGACGATGGTTAAATGCCGTTTATTAATAAAACGACGTTTTTCATATTTATAACATGAATTTTAAAACTTAACTTTGAGCCGCCATAGAATTTAAGCGTGAAGTTCATTATTAATTTATGAAAGGAGAGAGATTTGTCGAAACACAAATTTTCGTTAATAAAGTGATTTCAATTGATTGGTAAATGCTGTATAAATGTTTTTCGCAAGGTAAAAAATATCTTATGAAAGGAATGGCAAGTTATGTTAGATTCTTTTGATTTAATGCACTTAAGAAATGCTGCCATTGCCGATTGTTCTAAAGATAGCCTTGTTGATTTGCATGATGTGAAGATAGACGCCGGTAGACCAGTGCCTGAGAAAATGAATGACTATTTTGAGCAAATTAAAAACCCTTATCTTTTCAAAGTCGGCGATGTGAGAGTAAAGGTAAGTTTCTGCGGTGACCGCACTTTTACCGATGCTCTCGGAGCAGTTATTTCAAATGGAGCAAATTACCAAACTAATTTGGGTTGATTAAAGCACGAAGGTATGGTATACTACAGTTGTGTAGAAAAACGGCCATACCTTCATATTGGAGGACGGAGCAATTCCGTCAAAATCAAATATGGAGGCTAAAGCTTTATGGCAAATTCTAAATATAAGGAAATTTTAGAGCAGTCCTGCGTACCGAATAAGGTTTGGAAGACTGCTCTTTATCTTCGTCTGTCCCGTGATGACGGAACTGAGACGGAGAGCAACTCGATTGCGTCGCAGCGAGAAATTTTGAAAGAATATCTAAAACGCTGTCCGGATATGGAACTCGTTGAGATTTATTCAGATGACGGTTACAGCGGTACAAATTTTGACCGTCCTGATTTTATCAGAATGATGGAGGATGTTTATTCCGGCAAAATTAACTGTATCGTTGTAAAGGACCTTTCGCGTTTTGGACGAAACTATATTGAGATAGGAAATTATCTCGATAATGTTTTCGTTCGTCAGCGTGTTAGGTTTGTGGCGATAAACAACAATTACGACAATTTAAACACCGGTAACAATGTAGTTAGCAATTTGCTGACCTTGAGTATTACCAACGTTACAAACGAATCTCAGGCGGCGAGTACCTCTGTTAACGTGCGGGGTACGCTGAATTTAAGACGTCAGCAAGGAAAGTTTATCGGTTCTTTTTCGACCTATGGTTACCTAAAGGACCCGGATGATAAACATCATCTTATTATTGATGAAGAAACCGCACCGATTGTTCGAATGATTTTTGAACGCTTTATTGCGGGTGAAAGTATAATAGGTATTACTAAAGACCTAAACGAAATGGGCATACCCAATCCGTCGATGTATAAAAAGCAAAAGGGACTTAACTATAGGCATCCATCAGGCAGAAGCAATGACGGTCTATGGCCCGACAGTTCGGTGCGCCGCATTTTACAAAACCGAATGTATGTCGGAGATATGGTGCAGGGCAAGAATACTACCTATAGTTATAAAATCAAGCAATGCCGTGCCATACCTGAAGACGAGTGGATAATTGTTGAAAATACCCATGAGCCGATTATCAGCCACGAAACCTTTGACAATGCTCAGGCATTGTTTAATAAGCATATCCGCAAAAGTCCAAAGAAGAATAATGTTGATTTGTTTTCGGGACTTGTGAGGTGTGCTGACTGTAAGCGTGTTATGAATAAAAAGACAAATCAGCACACTTACGGCACTTATCACTACTATCGTTGTGTTACGGCACGAAAGATGAAAAAATCAGCCTGCACCAATCACACAATACGCATTGATAAACTTGAAGAAGCCGTTTTTTTGAGTATTCAAAATATGATTAATACTGCGGTTACGATGGGTGATATGTTAGATTTAATTAATAATAATGCTAAACGGAAAAGCGAATCGAGCCATCTCCAAAAGGCACTCAAAACACAAAGTAATGAACGCGAAAAATTGGTAACGATGCTTACTGACCTTTATCCCGACTGGAAAAGCGGTGTTATTACAATGGATGAGTACCAAATGTTAAAGGAACGTCTTAATGAGAGGCTTAGGGTTATTGACGAAAAAATTGCCGGACTTACAAAATCTGCCGATCAATTTAAAAACGGTATTAACGAAGATAACGATTTTGTAGCGCATTTTAAGAAGTACGGCAATATTGAGGCTTTAACAAGACCGATAGTAACCGAATTAGTGCAAGAAATTTTCGTACACGAGGGCGGGGATATCGAGATTGTATTCAAGTTTTATGATGCTTATTTGCAAGTGGTTGAGTATATTGAACTCAATAAGCATCTTATTGAGCCCGAAAAGCCAACAAAGAAGAAAAAGACAGCATAATGATAAAGCGTGTGTCATAAACGGCACACGCTTTATCATTATTCATTGGATATTATTTAGTTTTCTTCTTTTCTTTTTCTGCTGAAAAGAGTTGCGCCAAAGAGTCCGCAGCTACTTACAAACAGAAGAGCAAACCAAAGATGGAGATTTGTGGGGTCTCCGGTCTTAGGACTCTCAGGATATTCAGGCTTCGGCTCGGGAGTTGGCGTATAATCGTAAATGTTCTCAAATTCAGCAACTACTGTTGTTACCATTTCGCCATTATTGGTGAGTGTTGCAACTAATTCATTGTCTTCGTTCAATGTAATTGCCACAGTAATGGTATATTCTGCGGTGCTGTACGAAACATTTGCCTTGCCACCGTTCACTTCGGTAATCTTATAGGTGTAGGTGTTACCGATATCGTCTTCTGTGAAGGTTAGGGTGAATTTTGCCTTGCCGTTTGCATCACTCTTAACCGTAACATCGGCTACGCCGTCTGCCATAGAGTTCAGCAAGAACTCAAAGCCATCAGACCCGATTTTTTCACTGCCCTTATTTACAACCGTCTTGATAATATCAAAGTCAACTGTAACGTCTTCGGGCTTCGGAGTATAGATGTTCGTAAATTCAATCAAGCCTTCTGCAGCACTGTTAACTGTGTAGGAAGCAGTAACGCCGCCCTGGTCATTATCCTTAACGGTCACGACTACGGTATGAACGGTCTCATCATAGGTTACACGAATATCTGTGCCTTTGATTTCCTTTACGGTATAGGTAATCTGCTTCTGACCGTTTACGGGAACGTCGGTCTCATCAAACTTCAAGGTAGTGAATGCGAAGTTGCCGTCGGCATCATTTTTCACAGATTCAATGAGTCTGCCGTTGGCATCATACAGTCCGAATTCAAACTCGCCGGCATTAACAGAGGTGCGCCCACCTGTGAGTACCTTACTACCGCGTAAGGTGATTTCGTCTTCACCGTCCATCACGTAAACGTTAACAAATTCAAGATCTGCTTCGCCAGTGTCCTCTGTGTTCACGATATCAACATCGGACACACGTAATACACCGTTTTCGTTCACAACAGTGATGGTAACCTCATACTCGGCTGCCGAATAGCGAATAAATCCAAGTATTTTGCCGATTTCCTTTACAGTGAACTTGTAGGTGCCCGCTTCACTGAAGGTAATGGAATCAAACTTGACATCACCGTTAGCGTCATTCTTCTTGGTCTGATTTACATTGGTCTTGTTGTCTGCGCTAACGAGCGTAAATTCGAAATCGTTACCTTTGAGACCCTTTTCATATGTCTTCTTTGCCTGAATATCATAAGTGATGGAATTCGGGACGAAGGTATTGGTAAAGGCTATCTCATTGGCATTGTCACTGCCCTTTGTCAGAACGGAAGCAATCTCCAATTCGCCGTCCTGCGGGTTGTCGGTAACGTTTACTGTTAAAGTGTAGGCTGTACCGTCATAAATGTTGTTTCCAAGAGTGAAGGTTCCGTCACCGTTATCGGTTGCACCTGCAGGTATGATTTCTTTTATCGTGTAAATAAAGGTTTCGCCAATATCGCCTGCCTGGTACACAATATTGTCAAACACAAAGCTGCCGTCTGCCTTTACGGGAACTGTCTGCAACAACTCGCCTTCTTCGTCGTACAGACCAACGGAGAACATATTATCCTCCAATGCTTTGCCACCGTTGTATATTTTAGTGCCGGACAGCGGAAGTTCATCGGGTTCGGGGATATAAACATTCGTAAACTCAATAGTCGCATCGGCCATCTCGGGAATAAAGGGATTCACAACCGTTTTGGCATAGGACATCTTGCCCGTACCGTGATCGGTAACAACGATCGTGATATGAAATTCTGCAACAGAGTAGTGAATGCCTTTTTCGTGCACATCGGGAATGTTTTCCTTGAGCAAGAAATAGTGTCTTCCTTCTTGCAGTGTGCCTAAATCGACACTGAACACACCGTTGATATCGTGTGTAATATCGTCATCAATAGGTGTAAGAGTGCCGAACGTTCTATCGGCGCTGTACAGCGTGAAGGTAAATTCACCGGCTGTCAGCGGACGGTTTTGCAGATTCTTCTTACCGTCAAGTTGTATACTTACAGGGATGCTGTCGTACTCATTAACAAATTCAATGATACTTGCACCGTTACCGATTACTTTGGCGGTTATTGTTCCGTTGCCGTTATCGGCAATATTTACAGTCACTTCAAATGACTGATCGGACCAGGATACACCACCCGAATGGTAAGAACCGTCAGTCGTACCGTCGGGAGCAATTTCTTTCACGGTATAGGTGTAGGTCTTACCAATATCATCGGTATCGTATTCAATCGCATCGAAATTAAAAGTACCGTCAGCTAAATTTACAGTTTCCGCAATCTTTATGCCGGAGGCATTATACAAACCGAAGAGATAATCACCGGCGTGTAACATCTTGTTACCGCTGTTGACCTTCAAACGCTTAATGCCGTCGATAATCACACTGACAGGTTCTACGGTATAGGTATTGTGGAATACAACCTGCTTCGTTACGGAATCCTCAAAGTAATACTCTGCCTTCAGCGTACCGCTTTCGTCATCGGAAACCTCTACGACCAAATCGTAAATGGTGCTGTCATAGGATACGCCGCCGAGACTGCCCTTAACCTCAATGACATCATACTCGTATTTTCCAACCTGAGAGAAATTCAGTGAAACGGGGGCAAATGTCACGTTTCCTTGGGCATCATTGGTGCCTGTTGCAATTGCGTCACCAATATTGGTGAGCATACCATTGGCATCAAATCGAGCTTCACCGTCATTGAAGATAGCAAAGGTAAATTCTCCGGCAGTTAAATCACGGCCATCCAAATCCTTACGCACGGTAGGTGTTACGTTCAGGTCTACCTCCGCTTTTTGGGGTTCATAAACGTTGGCAAAACTAATGGTTGCCGTATTTCCGCTGGCACCTAAATCTGTTTCCTGACCGCCGGCCACCTTAATGATATTGAAGTCGGCGGAAATGCTTTCATCTGCTGCCTTTGTAAGAACCACGGTCACAAGATATTCGGTGGTATCATAAATCCAACCATCAAGATTCGTATCTTTTTCCTTGATAATGAAATGATGGGTTACCGTATTTCCGACAACGCCTTCAAAGTCGGTATTATCAAAATTTCGGACTAAGAGAGCCTCGCCCTGCGCATCGGTAACGGTGGATGTGATAAATTTACCACGTACCCAGTTTCCTTCCGCATCCACAGAGGCTTCGTAGGTCTCAATCACAAAACCTGCCGGAGTTTTTCCGGAGTTCGCCTTGTCTTCAATTTCCTTTTTGACTTCAATAGAAGTAGCGGTCTTGTGATAATAGTTAGTGAAAACGGTATCAACTATATAACCGTTTGCGCTGTCGCCGGAAACGTCAAAAGCATTTTCTTCTTCGTTATGTCCCACAACCTCTGCCTGCAAGTCACCGTTACTGTCGATTACGACGTTTACAGAGAAGGTGTAAACCGAACGGTCATAGGTAATGTCAGAATCATTTCCTTTGACCTCAATGATTTGATAGGAATGTACACCGGGCTTATCAAATTCCAGATTTAAAGGAGCAAATGCGAAGGCTTTACTTGCATTTTCGCCTTTCGTTACGGTTACGGATTCACTTTCACCTTCAACGTCAGCCCATGCATTGTTCACGTATTTTTGCAGTTTGAACGTAAACACGGAATCCGAATCCATCTGGGTGGCGTCAAAATTCTTTGTGCCTTTGAAACTGATGTCAACGCCAACTTTATTCGGTGTGTAGGTGTTGGTTACAACAACTGTAGCGTTCTGACCTTCATCAATGGTAACGACACCGTCATTATCAGGTGTTTGACCCGAATGATTACGGCTTTCGTATTCCGTTTTGGTATAGTTAGCCGGAATGTTGACTTCTTCTACGGTGACCGTAGCGCCGACGGGGATACCGAAAATATGAGTCGTTTCACCATGACGAAGTTTTCCTCTCATAATGCCGTTAGCATCGGTAGACAACTTTGTCAAGTTCGGGTCGTAGTTGTTTTCAAGGGTAAATTCAGTGTTAGCAATCGGTTCTCCGTTTTTATCAACAAAGGTAACCTCGAAATCAAACTCATAATCTTTAGGGAATGCTTCGCTTCCGTAAGCGTGTTCGACTTCTTTTGTAATAAAAAGAGTTCCGGGAAGGATGGGTGAATTAGTTACTACACCCTCCACAATCTCACCGGCAACGGCTGTGGCAGCACCGTTATAGGTGTACTTATATTTATCGTGTTCGGCTTCGGTTACGCTAAAGTTTGTACCGTTGGGTGCGCCCATAATAACGGCACTTTCGTTATCGGCAAGATGTAAAGTAACGAGGACATCGTTGCCATCCGCAGAAACGACATATTTATTCGTTGCCAAAGCATTTCCGTTTACATCGGCAATAAAGAGATTTCCTGCATCCTGTGCATCCATATCCAAACGAACATAGAGAGTGAAAACCTCGTCAGCGGATGCGCCGTCAGCAACCTTGGTCAAATCCTTTGTGATTTTAATACCGGAGGCTACGGGTAAGGTAAGCTTGCCGTTGTTACCGAGCCATACGATAACCTCGGAATGTTCGTGTATATCACTTGTCTCGTGAGCGTGATTATTATATTCAGGGGCATAAGAGGTCTCGGCTGTGCCTGTCAGGTTGTCTGCCTTAACTTCAAACATATTGTGCAAACGGCTTACACGGCGGGATTTCAAACCAAGTATGGCAATAAGGTCGGTTTCGTCCACCTGACCGTTGCGGTGCAGGTAATCATCAACTACACTATAATCCAAATCTACCGATTCGCCGTTATTGAGATTTGTATCGTTGACTTTATCGTGGAAAGTAACCGAATTCTTGAGGTCACCCCAAGTCATATAAACCAAATAGGTTACTTCCTCCGCTTCAATACCGTTACCCGTAGGACGAGTAAAGGTGACGTAAGTATACACTCGGTCGGAATCTTGAATGTTTTCAACATCGGCATAGGTCATTGCCGTAAGGTTATATTGGGCAGGATCCCAACGAACACCGTACATATCGTCATCCCAAACGATAGGAGTTCCGTCCGTATTCGTTGCGCTGATAAATATTTCCTGATGCGCCTGATGGTAATAATAGCGATTATCGTGAGAAGGAACAAAGCCAACGTGTGCATCTCCTTCATCGACAAACGCATCGCCGTCTTCATTGATTTTATTCAACACACCAAAAGCGTTGCTATAGAAGTCGGCAGTTCCGTCTGCATTCAAAAAGGCGTAATCGCCGTCAATCTTGGCAGGATTCACTTCGCCACTTGGCAGAAGAATACTGTTGTCAATACCTACCGTGTAATAAATACGCAACGGCGGATAACTATACTCTTCAAGAGTTCTGGTAGTTGTGTTATTTTCTATAGTTACATTGATTTCATCAAGTAATATAGGCAATATTTCCTGGTCAATGTAAATACGCAGCTGCTGAGTGCCGTCGTCATTGTAAAGTATATTGATATCAATGTCACCGGCGGTATTCCAATTCTCATTGGTAGTGGGGTTGATACCTGTGCCCTCTGCTACGGAATAGGTGCCGTCATTGTTTCTGACAATCGGGAAGGTCTGACCAAACACCTGAAGAGCCTGAATCTCTCTTACTTCCATATATTTGCCGATGTTATCAACGTAAATAAGCGGAGTATCTTCAACACCGGTTGCTCCGTTTTTAGTATCGGAAATAGGATTAAATGCACCTACAGATAATTTCTGTAAAATCTCGTCAAAAGCTTCGCCAAGTTCAACACTGTCTACGCCTTGATAATTGTCTACGTAATTGATGTTTGCGGCGATTTCTGCGGTGGTAACACCTGCAGATGAGGGCCAATCGTGGTCAAAGGTAAATGCACTGCGACCGCTTCCAATTGTTGCTGTAGTACCTTGTCTCCACGTTGTAAACGCGTTCCACGCGCTGCTTACCGAATAGTTGCTCGCGTTAAAGCCGTCACTGCCTTCTGCACCGGGATTTAAGAAAATATAATCGTCACTATCGGGATCCAAATCAATACCGACACCGTAAACGGTCATATCTGCATCATAATTTTTTTCAACCCTTGTTTTGCCATATGCGGCGTTAAGCAGAGTACTGAGCATAATACCCGCATCGCCGCTGCTTGTACGGTTGGAAGAACTGATGGAATGCCAATCGTTTCTAACTGCACGATTTGCGCGACCGTCAGCCAACACGATGGCCACAGGAGCACGGCCTTCGGTATTTTGAGCACTTGCCAGAATATTCATACCTCTGTCAATGCCGTCCTGAAGGTTGGTACCGCTTGTATATCCGCTGTCGTTACCAAGTAACGCACCGTCTTTATCACGGGCATAAATTATGCCGCCGCCACGGGTATTGGTAGCATTGTTTGTACTCAGCACAACACCGTTTTCATATTTTGCAAGGTCAATGATGGTTTCACTGTCAAGATTGAAACTAACAATAGCGATACGCACATCGCCAAGTTCAACCAATTCTTCCAACAACGCATTGGCCGCATTTATCATATGTGTTAAACGGGGCTGTCCGCCGCTGTTTGTGGTCATTGACGTACTGGTATCCAAAACAAGCACTACGTCTAAAGGACGAACTGCATAGGTTTGGGTATTGGTGGACATCGACGAGCCAAGAGCAGAGAAAACTACCTGGAAATATTCTCCGTTTGCCTCATCCACGTCAACAGTAAAGGTAGAGTCTTCATTACCGTCACGGTTAAGCGTTACGGTATCTCCGTCCTTATAAACCGATTTGTCTACCCAAACACGTCCGGCATAACGGTTGCCGTCTGCATAGGTTCCCATAATATCTTCCCAGGCATCTGCTGTGCCGGGGTCAGTAACAATTGCAATGCCGTTTGGCATTTCTGCCGCCAGTACCGAAATCGGCAGATAGGTCATTATAAGCGCGATACAAAGGAACACGCTTAATACTTTTTTTGAAAATTTTGTTTTCATTTCTTTCCCTCCTAAGATAACTTTACGGTTGATGTAATGGTCTTTATCAGCAAATTTAACGATGTTATACTATTCATTTTTTAAAACCGTCCTTTCTTTGTGTTCTCGTTTGTTACGAGGGCAATTACACAGACCGAACAGTTCTTCATGTTTTTGAAAAAAGTCACATTCTGAACAGCTGCTGTCTTCATCGTTTTTTCCGTTATAGAATTCACATACATTTTGCATCGCCGTCGCTATAGGAATTCCTTCAGCCGTATAATGCGGTTCTTTTATGAAATCCGGATAAATAGGTATCGGATCATTAAACGGGCTTTCCCGTTCAAAGCTTTCATAATAGCCATACAACAATCGGAACGTTTTATCTGAGATAGTGATTTCCTTATATAAATCACCCTCTTTGGGCGTATGCGGTTGTTCTATGTCTTGTAATAGAGCTTTCGCTAACATATAATCTCCTTTCTGTCAAAGGGCAAAAAGAAAAACATCTGCCGTACTATTTGATGATAATAGTATAACAGATGTTTTTTAGACTCGGTATCGCCAAAAATTAATTTTTTTGGCTATATTTTTTTAGGGTTTATATGTCCTTTTTTGCTAAAAAGTGGCTATAATATGGCAGCAAAATCTTCTCTTGACATTCCTGTTTTGTTTGAAACATTGGTAACGGCTTGTTTTACAGCAGATATAGACATATTAAGTGATTCGGCTATTTGACTGTTTTTAAAACCGAAAGCCGCCAGTTTAGCAACCTCACGTTCCTTAGGTGAAAGTGTAGTTGCTAAGTTCTTTCCACGAACAGAACTGCTGAGTTTTGTCCATCCCGCCATATAAATGTTGTATAAATCACGGACTTTATGCCACGCATCAATATCAACTCTTGTTATTCTTTGCTCTAAAAGCGAATCCAAAGTGCGACCATATTCTGCCAATATACCGAACAATTTATCAGGCAAAGCAAGCGCTAATGCACGGTCAATGTGGTATGTTGCTTGTTCTTTGTTACCACTGGTATGATAAATAGCAGCACAGGTCATTCTTAGATAGATTTCCGCAATGATTGAATTATCTGCAACCGCTTGAGAAATCATTGGCTCAATCGTATTGGGTATCATTGTAAGCAACGACAATCCCTGCACGCCCTGCAGTTCCAACTGCTTTGTAGCAAGACCATAGCCAACAGCATATAGATACTTGGCATAAAACACCTTTGCAGCAGGAAGAGCATCCTTATGCAACGGTTCAAAACGCCCTAATTTGAACCATTCAGGGAAGGAGGAGACATCATACAGAATACTGTCGATAGCTGTTATTGAAAAGGAGATAATATCTCGGTCGGCGTCTGTTTTTGCAGGGGCTTCTGCTATATGTATCTTCGCCTGTCGCCACATATTGAGGTCGCCGCGCCAAATAGCGCAAAGCCCCAAAAGCATACCTGCCGATATAACAGCATAAAAGCCTGAATGTTTATGAAGAAGATAATATGCGCTGTCATAAACTTTTTCAATATTACCCTTAGAGTAGGCAATTTCAGCTTCCAAAAGAATCTGTGCTTCGGGATTACTTTCAAGTGCGGCTATACTTTTTTCGGCATTGCCGGGAACACTATACAAATCGGTCATATGCAAGAAAGGGGTTTTTCTCGGCATTGGCATATCTTTTTTTAATAAAGAAACCGTATTTTCTTTACTTGCTTTTGTTCTACCATCAATGGGCTTGGGTGTATTTTTAGGAATCATCCATGCCTTACCAAACCGTGTAGCACCTTCAACTTTTCCGTTGGCACATAGTGTTTGTAACCTTCTTGGTGAGATTCCCCATTTTTTTGCCGTTTCAGTTATATTTAAATACTCCATACAATAACCTTTCTGATATAAAACATATCGTTCGCAAATGCGCTTATTACAATGTTATTATACATCGTTTTAACGAACAATGCAATATCTTTTTAAAAAATTATCAGGCAAATAATTTTATGGTGTTCTCTTAGGGAAGACAAGTTAATTTTAAGTTAAATTAACATGCACCAAATCAAGCAAAAACCGTGTATCAAATTGATACACGGTTTTTATTTAATATCTATCTTCCTTATTTTCTTTCACATCTAACTGTTACACGCTGTTCGCCACCTTTGGTACAAGTGAACAACGTAAAATCCCAACCACCTGACTGCATATCCGATACTGCGGTTCCGTCTAAGGTTGTAATTTCACAAACCTCATATAGATGCGACTTCCCGTAAGCATCAATAAATTCAACTTCATCGCCAATCACCAACTTGTTTAGCGAACCAAAATGGCTTTTATAATTGTGTGCGGCAATTATAATATCATTTGTATCAATGCTTCCTGTGTATCGACAGGGAGCAGATTTTAGGCGGGAATAATTCCATTCATCATACACAGGGAGCTCCACAGACAATTTTTCAATAAAAACTTTGCCGCAAAAAGCATCGCCCTCAACTGTGATTACAGGTGCATTGCTATCCATGTTTTCTTTCTGTGCATTATTAAATTTATCCAATATATTCGAAGCATTTTGTCCGGCATTTTTATCCTCGACAATATTATATACATACCATCCGCAAGCAATAAGGATGAGAATACAACCAATGCTAAGAAAAACAACACCCTTATTTCTTTTTAGCATTCTTTTTTACTCCAATTTCGTATATGCCCAGTGCGATTAATCCGACACCTGCAATCGCAATAAGAATAATAGGCCACCAATACTGACCGGTTTGCGGAAGTTTTTCGCCATTATAGGTATTTGTTACCACAAAACCGTTTGCTATATCGCCGCTATAATTAGCCTTATAATTGGCGACGGCGTTTTCCCTAACAGAGTAATTGCCGTCTTTCGAAACGCCTGTAAAAGTATGCGACCAACCATTTGATTCACTTAGTTTCGCCGTTGATACAACCGTAGAGCCATTAAGCAGTTCAATATTTATAGAATCGGGACGCTTTTTGGCGGCATTATTCTTGTCATCCCATTTTTTAACAACATATATGCTTATTTCGTCAGGTTTACTATCCTCGATTTTTGGAACAGACGATACTTCATAATAAAGCTTTCCGCCCGACTCGTAAGGCAGAAATACGATATATGGATTAAATGTATATTTACTGTCTTCGTCACAAAATACAACCCATATACCTAAATCCAAATTTGAAAAGGTTGCTTTACCGTTTTTCGACAATGTCGAAATTACTTCGATTTGATTATTCTTGATATAATTTATAATGGATTTGGCAGATGATTCATCGGGAGAGTTTATAAGCCCAGAAACAGATATGCCCGAGTCTTCAAAAGCAGTTGTGGGATAATACCCGTTATTGTTTAATTGTGCCACTTGGCAAAGATAGACCGTTACATCGTTTATCTTGTTTTTGTTTTTATCCTCTAATGTTACACTTATGATTCCTTTTTCTTCTGCTGCGAAACAAGGAAATGCCGAGCAACACAAAAGTATGACAGTCAATGTCATTACAAATATTCTTTTAAGATTTGTTATCATCTATTTTTTCGCCGCCTTCATTTGTACTTGCTATTTTCTTCTTGCGAATATCTCGTAATTTCTTAGCCGCAATAAAAACGATACATAATCCAACTAAGGAGAATGTTATCAAATATTTCATATCAATGTTTAGAAGCTCATTGATAATTCCGTCTTCTTTTGCAGAGAGGTCGTTTTCGTCAACTCGAACACCACGCACTAAAAGGCGATGCGAATTTACGCCGTAGGGGGTACAAGTGACAAGAGTTACACAGTCCTTACCGCTTATCACATTAAGACGGGATACCTCATCAGGTTCTACGACAGAGACATCATCAATTTTGTATTCAAGAACCTCGTTTAACACATGAACATAGAATCGATCACCGAGTTTAAGGTGGTCGATATTGGTTAGTAATTTTGCAGATGGAAGTCCGGTATGTCCTGCAAGAACACAGTGCGTGTTTTTACCACCAACTGGCAGATGCGTTTCGGGAACGTGTCCAATACCTTTTTGCAACACATTTTCCTCTATTGTATGGTAAATAATCAAAGATACACTGATTTTCGGGATTTCAATATATCCCATTATACCATTGTCTGCCGCATTAAGAACATTTTCATAGGTTAAACCAAGCTCTTTGAGTTTTTCTTCATTTCCGCGATTCTCATTAAAAGCAACGGCATCTTTCATTGCTTCATTAAATTCTTCGGGTGTGGTAGAAGAAAACGCTTCTTTATATTCTCCAATGAGCTTATTGTTTAAGTGCTGATTGTATAAATTACTGACGGTAGGATAAAGAAAGAGGGAAAGACCGCAGAGGAATATAACCGCCACGATAATTGTCGGTAAATGTTTCTTCATAAGTCTTTCCCTCCTGTCAATTTATCATATTATCGAGTTTAGAAAAAGAAATAGCTTTGCGGGGTGGCTAAAGGAAATAAGTCGCTCCGTCAAAAGCGAATATTTCTTTTACGCCACACTACTTCTTTTTCTTGAAGTAAAAAAAGCAATTGCACCTACCATCAAAACGATACCGAGAACGGTGAAGATCGTGGTGCCCATACCACCGGTTTCTGGAAGAGCAGAACCGGGTTTGTTGGTGATTTCTGCCCATACAGTCAGAATGGATTCGGCAATACCATTGGTGTTTACAATATGACCGGCATCGCTTTCTAAATGAGAAGCAATAACGTTAAGTGTGCCGACAGATCCCAACTCGCCGATCTCGTCTTTGATTTCAATTTCAAAAGGCGTAGAGGGAAGCACATAACCGTCGGGAGCTTTGGTTTCAACCAACTTGTACTTGCCTTCTGCAAGGCCAAAGATAGAAACATCACCGAGGTGACCGCCCATATTAAGATGAGCCAAGCTAATAGTAGCTTCACCTTCGTTGTGTGTTGTGAGTGTATCAACAGAGCCGGTATTTCCCTCTGCGACAATATACTGAGTATAAGATGTTGTTGTATTTACACCACCAACTTCAACTTCATGCTCAGCATTTTTTGTGGTGAATGTTATAAGTTGGTCGGGCTGACCTTCAACCACTCTGTAAAGCTGGAATTCTGCACCTGCCAAACGAACATTGGTCAAAACACCGTTTGTATCTTCGGCAAACTTTGTAAATACAAACTGATAAGAATATACATTAGCGACATCACTTACGTCACCTGTAGAAGCAATATCGGTGGGGTCGTTGCTATATGTAAGTTTTGCCGTGTTTTGATTTGCATTTTGCGCTTCAATCGCATTGGTTACTTTTGCATTGTACTCAATAGTGAGTTCATCACCGATTTCATATTTGGCTTCATCGTTCATAAGGTCGGTAAAATCAACCTTGAAATCAACGCCGGAACTTAAACCGGTTGTGGCAACAGAAAAACCGTCTTGGAGTTCTGTGTTGTTTTTGTATACTTTGATGCTATCAACATCCAATGCTAAGCCATCGTGCATAGAATCTTCAACAAAATAGGTGTAGTTTGTGTAAAGGGTATGAGACGGAACTGCAGTTGTGATTTTGAATGTAACCGTATCACCGATGGAAACAGAGGTTCCTTTTCCGTACTCTTCATTGTGTTTTTTGATTTGTTTTAAAATTTGAGGACGGTTTGCCTTTAAAGTGATAACGGCATCCTTATTAACAGTGGAGAGCATAACTGCAGAACGAACAGCGCTACCTTCAAGAGTT